>NZ_JBFODA010000038.1:0-39782 GCF_040908055.1 Aeromonas sp. R7-4 | reverse complement strand
TGTTAAAGAGCGACGCAGCTTTTGGCTGCTGCGGGAGTGGCATTCTACTCAACCGCCTTCTCGAGTCAAGCCTTATTTTCACAGGCTTTTCGAGGCTACCGACTTAGGCTTTCTGCGTTGCCGCTTGCCCTTGTCGATGGAGGCGCATTATAGGGAGCGAATTCGTTCTGGCAACCCCTCCCCTGCAATAAAATTGCAAAAAAGCGCACTTTTTTAGTTATTCATCTCCAAGCACAGCTTTTATACAAACTTATCCACAGAAACCAACGCCGAATTGCTAGAATGGCCGAAAACAAGGAGGCCAAGATGGACTTGCGACTGAGACCCTACAAGGGAAAACGCCCGCAACTGGGCAAACGGGTATATGTGGACCCCTGCGCCACCCTGGTGGGGGATATCCAGCTGAGCGACGATGCCAGCATCTGGCCCATGGTGGCGGCACGGGGGGATGTGAACCATATCCGCATCGGCGCCCGCAGCAACATTCAGGACGGTACCGTGCTGCACCTGACCCGCAAGAGTGCCAGCAACCCCGGCGGCTATCCGCTCTTGATCGGCGAGGATGTCACGGTCGGCCACAAGGCGATGCTGCATGGTTGCACCATAGGCAATCGGGTGCTGGTCGGTATGGGGGCCATCCTGCTGGACGGGGCCGTGGTCGAGGATGATGTGATGATAGGTGCCGGCAGCCTGGTGCCCCCGGGCAAGCGGCTCGAGTCCGGCTTCCTCTATATGGGTAACCCCATCAAGCAAGCTCGCCCCCTCAAGCCCGCCGAGATAGCCTTCCTCAAAACCTCGGCCGACAATTATGTGCTGCTCAAGGACGAATATCTGCAAGAGACCTTATAGGATCGGTAGAAACAGGAAGCCCGGCATGATGCCGGGCTTCGCTCCTTATATAGCTATATAACCGTCAAGCAGGGTCAGTGGGCCTGATCCCAGTTGTCACCGGTACCCGCTTCCACCACCAGCGGTACATGCAGTTCGGCTGCGGCTGACATCTTCTCCTTGATGATGGCGATGTACTCCTCCAGCTTCTCCTCGCGGATCTCGAACACCAGTTCATCGTGCACCTGCATCAGCATGCGGATCGACTGGTCTTCAATCCCGCGGATCCAGCCATCGACGGCGATCATGGCGCGCTTGATGATGTCTGCAGCCGTACCCTGCATGGGGGCGTTGATGGCGGCCCGTTCGGCGGCCTTGCGCAGACCGGCGTTGCGGGACTTGATATCCGGCAGATAGAGGCGGCGACCAAACAGGGTTTCGACATAGCCCTGAGCATCCGCCTGCTGGCGGGTGCGCTCCATGTACTCCAGCACACCCGGGTAGCGTTCGAAGTAGAGATCCATGTACTTCTGCGCCTCGGCGCGACCGATCCCCAGCTGCTTGGCCAGACCGAAGGCGCTCATGCCGTAGATGAGGCCGAAGTTGATCGCCTTGGCGCTGCGGCGCATGTCGCTGGTCACCCCCTCGAGCGCCACCCCGAACACCTCGGCGGCGGTCGCCTTGTGAATGTCCTTGCCCTCGGCAAACGCCGTCAGCAACCCCTTGTCACCGGAGAGGTGCGCCATGATGCGCAGCTCGATCTGGGAGTAGTCCGCCGCCACCAGCTTGTAACCGGCGCACGGGATGAAGGCCTGCCGAATGCGGCGCCCCTGTTCGTTGCGCACCGGGATGTTCTGCAGGTTGGGATCGGTGGACGAGAGTCGACCGGTCGCTGCCACCGCCTGATGATAGGAGGTGTGCACCCGCCCGGTCTGCGGCTTGATCATCAGCGGCAGCTTGTCGGTGTAGGTGGACTTGAGCTTGGCCAGCCCACGGTGCTCCATCAGCAGTTGTGGCAGTTCATAGGTCTCCGCCAGCTCGGCTAGCACCTCTTCCGCGGTGGAAGGGGCCCCTTTCGGCGTCTTCTTGATGACAGGCAGCCCCAGCTTGGTAAACAGGATCTCCCCTAGCTGCTTGGGCGAGGAGAGATTGAACTCCTGCCCGGCCAGCTCGTGGGCCTGCTTCTCCAGCTCTGCCAGACGCACTTCGATCTCCTGGCTCTGCTGGTGCAGCAACCTGGGCTCGATAGTGGTCCCGAGTCGCTCCATCCTTGCCAGTACCGGCAGCAGGGGCAACTCGATCTCGCTGAATACCCTGGCGAGGCCCGGCTCGGCAGAGAGCTTGCCCCACAACGCCTGATGCAGGCGCAGAGTGATGTCGGCATCTTCCGCCGCGTAAGGAGCCGCCTGCTCCAGCTCGATCTGGTTGAAAGTGAGCTGCTTGACCCCCTTGCCGGCAATATCTTCGAACGAGATGGTCTCGACATTCAGATACCTGCGGGCCAGCGAGTCCATGTCGTGGCGGCTGGCAGTGGAGTTGAGCACATAGGACTCGAGCATGGTGTCGTAGGCGATGCCCTGCAGCTCGATGCCATGGTTGAGCAGCACGTTGCGATCATACTTGAGGTTCTGCCCCACCTTGAGTCGGGCCGGATCTTCCAGCAATGGCTTGAGCTTGCCGAGCACCACGGCCTCGGTCAGCTGCACCGGCGCCCCCAGATAGTCGTGGCCGAAGGGAACGTAGGCCGCCTTGCCCGGCTCGATCGCGAAAGAGACGCCAACGACGCGCGCCTCCATATAGTCGAGACTGGTGGTCTCGGTATCGAAGGCAAACAGCGACGCCGCCTGCAGATGGGCCAGCCACTCATCGAATTCGGCCTCGTCCAGGATGCAGCGGTAGTCGGTTTCGATGGCGGCTACCGGGGCGGTGCCTTCCTCATCACCTTCGGCTCCGCTCTCCTCGCTGCCGGACTCCAATTCTTTTATCAGGTTGCGCAGCTCGTACTCGCGGTAGACCGCCAGCAGGGCCTCCTTGTCGATGGGGCCGAGCTCCAACTCTTCCAGGCTCTGCTCCAGCTCGACGTCGGTCTTGATGGTGGCCAGCACATAGGAGAGGCGCACCTGCTGCTCCTGCTCGCGGAACTTGTCGGCAAACGCCTTGGAGCCACGGAAGCCGAGCGCAGCCACCTTGTCGAGGTTGGCGGCGATCTGGTCTATGCTGCCGATCCCCTGCAGCAGCGCCAGCGCCGTCTTCTCGCCGACGCCGGTCATGCCGGGGATGTTGTCCACCTTGTCCCCCATCAGGGCCAGGTAGTCGATGATGAGCTCGGGCGGCACGCCGAACTTCTCGATCACCCCTTCCCGATCGGTCTTCACGTCCTTCATGGTGTCGATCAGGGTGACATGGTCGGAGACCAGCTGCGCCATGTCCTTGTCCCCCGTGCTGATGAGCACCGGCAGCTGTTTCTCGGTCGCCTGGCGGGCCAGGGTGCCGATGACGTCGTCGGCCTCCACCCCTTCCACCATCAGGAAGGGGAAGCCCATCGCCTTGATCATCTGGTGGATGGGGGCGACCTGGCTGCGCAGATCGTCCGGCATGCTGGCGCGGGTTGCCTTGTACTCGGGATAGATGTCGTCGCGGAAGGTCTTGCCCTTGGCGTCGAACACCACGGCCACGTGGCTGTCGGGGTATTGCTTGCGAAGACTGCGCATCATGTTGGCCATGACACGGACGGCGCCGCTAGGCAGCCCGGTCGAGGTGCGCAGATCGGCCTGCTGGGAGGCAAAGAAGGCGCGGTAAAGATATGAAGAGCCGTCGACCAGGATAAGGGGGTTGCTAGAGGCCATGAAATCGTCCTGCCAAAAATAAACAGCCGCTAGGATGCCACAGGGCCAGCACCACACCAAGGGGCTGCCTCTCTCCCCCTAGTGCCATCAACCAGATCGCCACCTGTGGATAACTCTGTGTTCAAAAATGGCTCTTCGGCACAAGCTTCGTGACAAACCTGTGGATTGTTCATAAAAATATGTTTTAAAACATTAACTTGAGATCGACAAAACACACCATGATGCAGCCATCATGATCTCGATCAATGTGGAAAAAAATTCAGGGGGGGTGATGAGGCAGGATCCAAAACGAAACAATCCTAGCACAGCGAGATGACTTGACCAGCGGAGGTCGAACGATAACCATACAAAAGTACAACAATTGACCCTGGCTCACATTTTCAACAACGAGGAGTCTGCCATGAAAAAAGTGGCCGTGATCTTGAGTGGCTGTGGCGTGTTCGACGGATCGGAAATTCACGAGGCCGTGATCAGCCTGCTGGCACTGGCCCGTCAGGGAGCAACGGTTCAATGCTTCGCCCCGAACGTCGCGCAGTTGCATGTCATCAACCACCTGACCGGCGAGGTCAGCGAGGGGGAAAGCCGCAACGTGCTGGTCGAGGCCGCCCGCATCTGCCGCGGCCAGATCCGGGATGTGGCCGAGCTGGATGCGGCCGACTTCGACGCCCTGCTGGTGCCTGGCGGCTTCGGTGCCGCCAAGAACCTGTGCGACTTCGCCATCAAGGGAGCCGAGTGCCGCATCCAGCCGGACGTGCTCAAGGCGTGCCAGAGCTTTGCCAGGGCCGGCAAGCCGGCGGCCTATATCTGCATCGCCCCGGCCATGATCCCGCTCATCTATGGTACCGGCACCCTGGCCACCATAGGCCGTGACGAGGGGGCCGCCAGCGCCATCGAGGCTATGGGGGGCAGCCACCTCAACTGCCCGGTGAGCGAGTTCGTGGTGGATCAGGAACGCAAGGTGATCTCCACCCCCGCCTATATGCTGGCGCAGAACATCGTCGAGGCGGCCGATGGTATCGAGAAGACGGTCAGGCAGTTGCTCGCCATGTGACCCCAAGCCATAACACAAACGGGCCGCTCAAGGAGCGGCCCGTTTTCATTCCTGTCGGCAGAGACGGGATCAGATGGCATCGCCCATCTGGTCCATCTTGCCCAGCAGGGCACGCAGACGCTCTTGCCAGGCGACGTGCTCGTTGCGCAGCTGATGGTTCTCGTCTTGCAGCTTGCTGTTCTGCTCTTTCAGCTCGTCCAGCTCCATCTTCAGCAGGGAGATGTTGTCGACGGCGGATTGTACTTTGGATTCGAGTTGCTCAAGGACTTCTAGTGACATATGCATACCTGTATGTTCAATTGCGATGCCCCACAGGGGCGATTCAAGCGCGTGAAGCCAGCATACCCTGATGCGCTCGGCACAAACAAGCCAGCGCGTTGCAAATTGCACCCTGCGGGCCTGTATTGCCTAAATATGCGTCGGTTTTTCTCGCAGGCGCTGCACGCCCGGCCCTGAGGCCATGCACTGTGCCGGTATCAGCCGTGCAGAGCGATGAAGCCCCCCAGCAACAGGCAGGCAACGCCGTACATCAGCAGACCGTAGAGCAGGTTCCAGCGCAGCAGGAGCCCGGCGCTCAGGTTGTAGCGGGATGCCAACGCCAGGTTGGAGCCGGAGAGCGGGCTGGTGCCGGTAGCCAGTCCCCATCCGAGCAGGAAGCACATGCCGAGCAGGCTGGGGTCCGGCGACAGTGGCCACAGCAGAGGGGCCACGCCGGAGATGCTGATGAGAGGGTGCACCCCGACGATGGCCACCATGAAGATCAGCAGCAGGGTCAGGCTGGCCTCCAGCCAGCCGAAGTGGTTGAACAGCGGCAGGCCGTGGCCGCCGCCAAAATCCAGCACCGACAGCGCGCTGTTGATGCCCGCCGCCAGCAAGCCCGCTCCCAGAAACAGCACAAGCTGGCCACCGATGGCCGGGAAACGCTCCACCACCTGCCGCTTGAGTGCTGTCCCCCGTCCGGCGTGGGGCATGAACAGCAGGGCCAGCAGGGGCGCCACCAGCGCGATCACCGCCAGTATGCTGAGCCCGGGCCGGAGCTGATGGATCAGCATGACCAGCAGTGCCAAAGTCACCGGCAACCCCAGGGTCTGCAACCGCAGCGGGTAACCCTCGAAGTCCGCCACCCCGAGTCGCTCCACCTGCCAGGCCGTCAGCCCCATGGCCAGCAGGGCGGCCAGGATACCGAAGGGCAGTATGCTGCCCAGTTGCAGCCCGGGTGAGTAAGTCAGCGCCACCGCCATGGCGACGAAGAAGGGGGACCAGAAGGCCGCGGCGCAGAAGATCCGGCTCAGCACCATGACCTGGCGTCGTTCAAGGGTGCCGTTGCGCTCCAGCCGATCGCCGATGATGAAGAGCACCGAGAGGTTGATGACGGCACCGAGCAGATTGAGGCTGGCCATGGTGCTCCACAGCCCCTTGCGGCCGGGCCAGGAGGTGGTTCCCGTCAGCAGCCCGGAGGTCGCGAGGTTGAGGGTGCTGACGGCCGCGAACATGGTGAGCATGTTGATGTTGGGCAGCAGCCAGTCCCCTGGCCTGAGGACGGCCCCCCGCCACCAGGAGAAGATCAGCAGCAGCAGCGCCGCCCCGTAGAGCGCCAGGGCCTGCCGCCTCGCGGCCCCCACCAGCCAGGGCCAGGTGAGCAGGGAGGCGGCCCAGGCCGCGATGGCCGCCGGCCAGGGAGAGAAGTCCAGATAGAGATGGAGCAGGTTGAGCAGCCACATCCCCAGGATCAGATAGCCTGACCAGCGCTTGGCCATGGTTCCCTAAATGTTCTGGTTCATGTCGAAGGAGGGCTTGTCACATTCAGGCCGGCCCACGATCTTGGCAGGCACGCCGGCGACCGTGGTGTGGGGAGGCACTGGGTTGATCACCACGCTGCCGGCCCCTATCTTGGCGCCGACGCCCACCTCTATGTTGCCGAGCACCTTGGCCCCCGCCCCTATCATCACCCCTTCCCGGATCTTGGGATGGCGATCGCCGCTCTCCTTACCGGTCCCCCCCAGGGTCACGCTCTGCAGGATGGAGACGTCGTTCTCGATGACCGCGGTCTCCCCGACAACGATGCCGGTGGCGTGGTCAAACATGATGCCCTTGCCGATGCGGGCGGCCGGGTGCACGTCGACCCCGAACACCACGGAGATCTGGTTTTGCAGATAGAGTGCCAGGGCACGACGACCCTGGCGCCACAGCCAGTTGGCGACCCGGTAGCCCTGCAGGGCATGGAATCCCTTGAGATAGAGCAAGGGCGTGGAGAAGAGGTCGACCGCCGGGTCGCGCTCCTGTACGGCGCAGATGTCGGCGGCCACCGCCGCCAGCAGCTCGGGTTCGCTGCGCAGGGCCAGCTCGATCACTTCGCGCAGGGCGATGGCCGGCATGGTGGTGCTGTCGAGCTTGTTGGCGAGCTGGAAACTCAGCGCCGAGCGCAGGTCCCGGTGGTTAAGAATGGTGGAATGGAAGAAGCTGGCCAGCATGGGCTCCTGGGCCGTCATGCTCTGCGCTTCCTGCTGAATTTTTCGCCACGTGCGGGCGACCAGATCATCCATGTTGAGCCTACTGTTGTTCAGGGTGAGTGCTTTGTCGTTCTTTTGTCAGCACCGAGATGGGGTCCATGTGAATGATCACATCCATCCGCTCGAAGGCCTGGCGGACGGCCAGTTCAGCCTCGTCGGCTATCTGATGGGCCCTGACCAGGGGCAGTTGGTCATCCAGTTCCAGATGCAACTGCACGAAGCGGGTCGGCCCGGATTGGCGGGTACGCAGATCATGTACGCCATGCACCCCCTCTACGGCACAGCAGAGGGCCATTATTCTCGCTTGTTCCTCCTCTGGCAACTGACGATCGAGCAGGGCCTGCACCGATTCGTAGCCAATATGCACGGCGCCCCACACCAGGAACAGACCGATCAGGATGGCAAACAGGCCGTCGGCCCAATACCATCCCTGCCCCGCCAGCACCAGTGCCAGCAGCACGCCGCTGTTGAGCAGCAGATCGGAACGGTAGTGCAGCATGTCGGCCTTGATGGCCACGCTGTTGGTCTTGCGGATGACCAGGCTCTGGAAGCTGACCAGCAGCAGGGTCAGCACGATGGAGCCGACGCTGACCCAGATGCCCGCCTCCAGGCGCACCACGGGCACCTGGTTCAGCATCGACGAGATGCCGTGCATCATCAGCAGCAGAGCGGAACCCGAGATGAAGGCCGACTGGACCAGGCCCGCCAGCGATTCCGCCTTGCCGTGGCCGAATCTGTGCTCCGCGTCGGCCGGCGCCATGGCATAGCGGATGGCCACCAGATTGATGATGGAGGCGCTGACGTCCATGAAGGAATCGGTCAGGGATGCCAGCAGGCTGGAGGAGTCCGTCATCAGCCAGGCGATCAGCTTGCCCAGAATGAGCAGGGTGGCGGTGACGACCGCCGCCATGCTGGCCAGGGTGACCCAGCGGGAATATTGTTGGTGGCTCAAAACCGGCTTTCCTCCGACGCGTAAAAACTTATTATACCCTGACCCTGACATCAGTTTGGCGCGCAAAATCAACAGAGTGGCTCCCGGATGAACAAAATACTCCTGGTCGACGACGATCTCGAACTGACCCAGTTGCTGACCGAAATCCTGACCCTGGAAGGCTTTCAGGTGACCGTGGCCGAGGATGGGGAAGAGGGATTGGCGCGGCTGGGTGAACAGCCCTTCGACCTGGTGCTGCTGGACGTGATGATGCCCAGGCTCAACGGCTTCGCCATGCTGACCCGGCTGCGCAAGACCCACGACACCCCGGTGCTGATGCTGACCGCGCGCGGCGACAGCCAGGATCGGGTCAACGGCCTCGAGGCCGGGGCCGACGACTACCTGGCCAAGCCGTTCGACGACAGGGAGCTGCTGGCCAGGGTACGCGCCATCCTGCGCCGCACCCAGAGTAGCCAGCCCCAGCGGGGCAACAGCCCGGAAGAGCTGAGATTCATGGATCTGGTGCTGCAACCCGGCCTGCAACAGGCCCGCTGCAACGATCAGCTGCTGGAGCTGACCGCCACCGAATTCGGCCTGCTGGAGTGCCTGCTGCGCAATCCGGGCCAGATCGTCAGCAAGAGCCTGCTCTCCGAGCAGGTGCTCGGCAAGAAGCTGGAACCCTTCGACCGGGCCATCGACATGCACCTGAGCAACCTGCGCAAGAAGCTGCCGGAGCGCACCGATGGCCAGCCCCGCTTCAAGACGGTTCGTGGCCGGGGATACCTGTGGCTGGAACAGGCATGAAAACGGCCCGCACCTTCAACGGCCTCTCCACCCAGATCTTTCTCTGGTTCTGGTTCATGCTGCTGCTGGTGGTGGCGGCCGTGGTGATACTGCCCACCCTGGATCCCCGCAACATCATTCCGCTGCCGGCCCACGAGGTCACCCGCCTCAACAACAATCTGGCGGCGCTGCAGAAGGGAGCGGATCCCGACCAGGACTTCGATCTGGCCAAGGCCATCGATGCCGCCGGCCTGCTGCCGGTGGACAACATCTATCTGCGCGATGCCAAGGGGCAGATACAGTCCAGCACCCGGCTGAGCAAGTTCGTGATCCGCTTCATGCTCGACTCGGACAACCCGGCCAAGCCCATGCTGGGCAGCGAGCATCAACGCGCCATCGCGGGTCCCTTCCAGATGATCCATCACGGCCAGGCCTATCACGTCTACTTCGGCCTCAACGTCGAAAACTCCTACCTGTTCCTCTTCATCCAGATCCTGGATCACCCCATCCAGATCCTCGGCATCGCCATGCTGGTCAGCACTCCGCTCTGCCTGCTGCTGGCCTGGCGGCTGACCCGCCCCATCCTGGAGCTGCAGCAGTCGGTCTCACAGCTGGCCCAGGGCAACCTGGAGATGCAGATCCCCAACCTCGGCCGCAAGGACGAGATCGGCCAGCTGGCAGAGCATGTCAGCCACATGGTCGACACCCTCAAGGACATGATCCAGAAGCAGAAACAGCTGCTCTCCGACATCTCCCACGAACTGCGCAGCCCCCTCACCCGCATCCAGCTGGCGCAGGCGCTGATCCGCCGCAAGCAGGGCGACAGCGCCGAGCTGGCCCGGATTGAGGGAGAGATAGGCCGGCTCGACAAGCTGATCGGGGATCTGCTGGATCTGTCGCGGGTGCAGCAGCACGTGGAGGCCCCGGTGACCCTGCCGCTGGCGGATCTGCTGGAACCCATCCTGGACGACGCCATGTTCGAGGCGAACCAGAACGGTAAGCAGCTCAGGCTGCCCCCCCTGCCGACCGAGTCCCTCGCCATGTGGCCTGAGTTGCTGGCGCGCGCCCTGGAGAACCCGCTGCGCAATGCGCTCAAGTACGCCCGCGAGTTCATCAAGGTGGAGTGGTATCGGGAGGGACGGGAGTGGGTGATGACGATTCGGGACGACGGCCCCGGCGTGCCGGTGGAGCAGCAACCCCGGCTGTTCCTGCCCTTCTTCCGGGTCGACGACGCCCGCAATGCCAAGACCGGCGGCACCGGCCTCGGCCTCGCCATCGCCGCCGAGGCGATCGCGCGCCATGGCGGCACCATCCGGGCCGGCAGCAACCACCCGAGCGGCCTGGTCATCACCATCCGCCTGCCCATCGCCTGACCGACCCTCTTTTCATCGACACGGGCGCTGGGTATGCTGGCGCCCATTTCGCACCACCCCAGGATCCCGCCATGCTCGACATCGTGCTCTACCAACCGGAAATCCCGCCCAATACCGGCAATATCATCCGCCTCTGTGCCAATACCGGTTACCGGCTGCACCTGATAGAGCCCCTGGGTTTTGCGTGGGATGACAAGCGGGTGAAGCGGGCCGGACTCGACTATCACGAGTTCGCCGAGGTGAAGCGCTGGCCTGACTATGAGGCGTTTCTGGCCGCCGTCGCCCCCAAGCGGGTGTTCGCCTGTACCACCAAGGGACGCACCGCCCATTCGGCAGTGCAGTTTGCCGCAGGCGATGCCCTGCTGTTCGGGCCCGAGAGCCGCGGCCTGCCCATGGAGATCATCGAAAGCCTGCCGTTCGAGCAGCGGCTGCGCATCCCCATGCTGCCCCAGAGCCGCAGCATGAACCTGGCCAACGCGGTGGCGGTGTTCGTCTACGAGAGCTGGCGCCAGTTCGACTACGCGGGCTCGGCCTGACCCAACCGGACGGAACCAGAAATCAGGCCGCCCCCCTGGCCCTCAGCCCCGTCAGCAGGCGGCCATCCCGTTCCAGTTGCCAGCAGAGCCAGCCGAGAGTCAGGCCCCGCCCGACCATCAGGGCGCTCATGGCAGCCCACAGGGCGGCGACACCCCACGCCTGGCAGAGCCACCAGATTGGAAAGAATCCGGCGAACACCGCCACCAGCATGCTGTTGCGCATCTCCCGGGCCCGGGTGGCCCCGATAAAGACCCCGTCCAGCAGGAAACACCAGACCGCCAGCAGCGGCATGGCCACCAGCCAGGGCAGCTGGCGGTGGGCATCGGCGATCACCGCCGGCAGGTCGGTGATATGGCGGATGAGCATCCCTCCCCCACAGGCAAACGACAGGGTGAAGCCCAGCGCGATCAGCAGGGCCCAGCCCAGGTTGAGGATGATGGCCTCCCGCAGTCCCTGCCGGTCCCGCCGCCCGATGGCGCGCCCCACCATGGCCTCCACCGCGTAGGCGAAGCCGTCCAGCCCGTAGGAGATGAGCATCAGGAAGTTGAGCAGCACCGCATTGGCCGCCACGGCCACATCCCCCAGCCTGGCCCCCTGCAGGGTCATGAAGGCAAAGCAGAGCTGCAGGCAGAGGGAGCGGATGAAGATGTCCCGGTTCAGGGCGAGCAGCCGCAGCAAGGCCGGCCACTGAGACCAGCGCTGCCAGGCATGCTGCCAGACCCCGGGAGAGAGACGGCGCAGATGGCGGCTCGCCAGCCAGAGCCCCACCGCCAGCGCGCTGTAGTCGGCCAGCAGGGAGGCGGCGGCCACCCCCTTCACCTGCCAGCCCAGCCCCAGCACGAACCAGGCATCCAGCCCCATGTTGACGAGGTTGCCCAGGATCAGCAGCAGCATGGGGCTGCGCGCATCCTGCATGCCCAGCAGCCAGCCCATGATCACCAGGTTGCACAGCGCCGCCGGGGCGCTCCAGATCCGCACCGACACATAGTCCCCGGCATGGGCCTGTACCTCCGCCGACCCCCCGCCCAGGGCGATGATGGCCGGCAGGAACGGCAGCAACAGCAGCAGGAGTACCAGCCCCAGGCCGATCGCCAGCCCCAGGGCACGGGCCAGGGTATCGAGCTGCCCCTCGGCATTGGCGGCTCCCTGGGCCTGGGCGGTCAGGCCCGTGGTAGACATGCGCAGAAAGCCCAGCAACCAGAAGAGGAGGTTGATGAGGGTAGCGCCGACCGAGACGCCGCCGAGGAACCAGGCCTCACCGAGATGACCGATCACCCAGGTGTCCACCAGCCCCAGCAAGGGAGTGGTGACATTGGAGAACACCATGGGCAGCGCCAGGGCAAAGACGGCCCTGTGGCGGCCGGGATCCCTCAACCAGGGTGGCATGGGCATGAGCAGGATGGAGGCTGCGGGATCACTCGTCGGCCAGCCGCACTATGCGTGCGAAGTCGGCGACCATGGCCTGCATGTCAACGCGGGGCACTTCCCCCGGCGCCACCTTGGGACGGAACAGGGCCACCAGCTTGCCCGCCGGGTTGATCAGCACGATCGAGGCCGAATGGTCTATCAGGTAATCCTTGCGTTCGCTCTCCACGATGGAATAGACCAGGCCCAGGTTGCGCACCAGGGGGAACAGGGCGCTGTGGGGCGCGGTCGCCGCCTTGAACTCGGGCTCGAAGAAGGCGGTGTAGCTCTTGAGACGGGCACTGTCATCCCGCTGGGGATCCGCCGAGATGAACACCACCTGGCTGTTGGGGGCGATCTTCTTCAAGCCGGGGTAGACGGCGCGCAGGTCCGCCAGCGTGGTCGGACAGATGTCGGGGCAATAGGTGTAGCCGAGGAACAGGAAGGTCCAGTGTCCCGTCAGATTGGCGGGAGTAAAGGGTTGTTCATCCCCGTCGGTGAGGGTGAAGGGGTTGATGTCCCGCGCCGTCGGATAGTAGTCGGCCTGCTCCGGCAAGGGAGGCTGGCTCCAGTAATAGGCGGCCATGATGCTGACGATGAAGAGCAACAGCAGCAGGGAAAAGCGTGGTTTAACCATATGAAACAAACCCTTGTATTTATAATCAGCCCAGGAGCTGCGCCTGGGAAGAGTCATTGTAACCCGCCCCGCCCCGTTTCTGGCTACCCCTTCGTCCGGATGGAGGGCCGCAGGGGCACCAGGATGCAGTGGGCGCTGGAAAGCAAGAGCCCCGCTCGGGGCGGGGCTCGTATCGGCCGGGATCAGGGTCGCAGCCTGCGCTGCGGCTGGGCACGTCTGATGGATGCGTGCAACGGGATCACGGGCGCCGTCCAGGGCGCATCCGGCAAGCCGATGTCGTGGTGACGGCGAAACAGACGAACCAGGCGGACGATCTTGTCTTTGGGACACCCCAGCCAGACGGTCCAGCCATCTCCCTTGTGATAGACCCAGAGCGCATAGAACCACGTCATCCGACTGCCCTTGATGAATCGGGTGATGGAGGATGCGGGCGCTGCGGCCGGCACCGGATCCCACGGCGAGCTTGAAGCCATACCTGTCCTCCTTGCTCAACAGGCCACGCCGATCAGTGTTACTGCCATCGGGAGGCAAGCCAACCACCGTCGCGTACTGACTGTACGAGTCGTCCAACTGCTGACGACTCTCCCTTCTTCCACACAGCCCCGGCGGTGATGCATCCCTGCAAAGCCGTCCAGCTGGCCGGTGGGGCGCTCTCGCCGCCATGGCGGTGACCATGAGGGTGCGAGCCTTATCAAAGGATATATCCGAAATGCGCTGTCTGTGGCGGGACTATTTGCGACGGACGACGGCAGCAGGATGGCGGGGATGGGCCACGAGGCGGGATGACGGAGACGGGGGCCAAAACGAAGGGGCCTCCCGCAGGAGGCCCCTTCGTCATGCCGGAGGCTTACATCCAGTCGGCGTTGCGAATGACGCCGACCGCCAGCCCCTCGATGGTGAGGTGCTGGCTGGCGAGATCCACCTCGATGGGGGAAAGTTCCTCGTTCTCGGGCAGCAGCCATACCTGGCTGCCCTTGCGCTGGAAGCGCTTGACGGTGACGTCCTCATCGAGCCGCGCCACCACCACCTGGCCGTTGCGCACCTCCTGGGTCTTGTGCACCGCCAGCAGATCCCCGTCCATGATGCCGATGTTCTTCATGCTCATGCCCTGCACCCGCAGCAGGAAGTCTGCCCGTGGATGGAACAGGGCGGGATCCACCTGGTAGTGGCTCTCGATGTGCTCCTGGGCCAGGATGGGCTCGCCGGCGGCCACCTTGCCGATGAGCGGCAGGCCGCTCTCTTCCGGCAAGGCCTCTTCTTCTTCGAGCAGTAGGCGGATGCCGCGGGAGGTTCCCGGCATGATCTCGATGACCCCCTTTTTGGCCAGGGCCTTCAGATGTTCCTCGGCCGCGTTGGCCGACTTGAAGCCAAGCTTCTGGGCGATCTCGGCGCGAGTCGGCGGCATGCCGGTCTCGTTCATGTTCGCCTTGATAAGCTCCAGCACTTCGGCCTGGCGGGGGGTAAGGGGTTTCATAGCATGGGCACCTGTCTTTTTATACAGCACACTGGCAGTATATACAGTGCTGTGGCCAAGGCAAGGCGTTGCTGACATTTGTCCCCGCCTTGTCGCAAAATGGGGCTCCCTCGCGCGCCTCCTTGGGACTCATCGTACCTCTCGGCGACAAGCCGCCGGTGATTTGCTATGCTCACGCCGCATTTTTTTGGAGAGCAGACGCACATGTCCCTTGGACAGAAGATTTCCAGAGCCATCCTGCAATGGCCGGTCAGCGGCTTGGTCAATCACAAGAGCCTGCCGGAAAATCCCATCACCGAGCTCAAGCTGGATCCGGCCAGACCCATCGTCTACGCCCTGAAAACCAGCTCTATCACCGACCTGATGACGCTGCAGCAGTGCTGCGAGGACCTCGGCCTGCCCGGCCCCTTCACGCCGCTGGAGCTGAACGGCCAGCTGCTGCCGCGCTACGTCTGTCTGGATCGTCCACCTCCTCTGTTCGGTGCCCGCAACAAGCCGCTCCCCTTCCTGCAGGAGTTCCACCAGCTGCTGGACTTGCACAAGCAGGATCCGGCCCTGGACATCCAGGTGGTGCCCGTCACCCTGTTCTGGGGCCGTGCACCGGGCCGCGAGGGGGAAGAGGCCTCCGGCTGGAACATCATCAGCAGCCTGGCACCGAACCGCCTGAAGAAGGCGCTGATCGTGATCCTAAAGGGGCGCGAGAACCTGGTGCGCTTCTCCCCGCCGCTCTCTCTGCGTCACATGGCGGACAAGCACGGCACCGACGAGGCCATCGCCCACAAGCTGGCCCGGGTCGCCCGCACCCACTTCAGCCGCCAGCAGCTCGCCGCCACCGGCCCCAAGCTGCCGAACCGCAACCTGCTGTTCAAACAGCTGCTGGATTCCAGCGTGATCCAGCAGGCCATAGAGGAAGAGGCCAGACGGGAAGGCATCAGCCTGGAGAAGGCGCAGAAGCGCGCCCACGGCTACATGGACGAGATCGCCTCCGACTTCTCCTACCGGCTGATCCGCCTCGGCGAGAGCTTCCTCGGCTGGCTGTGGAACAAGCTCTACCGCGGCCTCTCGGTCAACGGCGCCGAGAAGGTGCGTCAGCTGGCCCAGGAAGGGCACGAGATCGTCTACGTGCCCTGCCATCGCAGCCACATGGACTATCTGCTGCTCTCCTACGTCATCTATCACCAGGGCATGGTGCCGCCTCACATAGCGGCGGGCATCAACCTCAACTTCTGGCCGGCGGGCCCCATCTTCCGCCACGGCGGTGCCTTCTTCATCCGCCGCACCTTCAAGGGCAACCCGCTCTACAGCACGGTTTTCCGTGAATACCTCAACCTGTTGTTCGCCAAGGGCTACTCGGTGGAGTTCTTCACCGAGGGGGGGCGCTCGCGCACCGGCCGCCTGCTGCCGCCCAAGACCGGCATGCTGGCCATGACCCTGCAGGCCATGATGCGCGGGCTGGACAGACCGGTCACCCTGGTCCCTGTCTACCTCGGCTACGAGCACGTGATGGAGGTGAACACCTACCACAACGAGCTAAAGGGCAGCCGCAAGGAGAAGGAGAGCTTCCTGCAGGTGCTCGGCATACTGCGCAAGCTGCGCAACTATGGCCGCGGCTTCGTCAACTTCGGCGAGCCGCTGACCCTCAACGGCTACCTCAACGAGCAGGTCCCGGAGTGGAAGGCCCACATCGGCAAGGAGGAGCGCCCCCAGTGGATGGCGCCCACCGTCAACCAGTTGGCCGAGCTGATGATGACCCGCATCAACGATGCCGCCGCCGTCAACGGTCTGACCCTGAGCGCCCTGGCGCTGCTGGCCGCCGAGCGCCACGCCCTGACCCGGGACGAGCTGCAGGCCCAGCTCAACACCTATCTGGACCTGCTCAAGCAGGTGCCCTACAGCCCGAACAGCACCATGCCGGCCGAGGACGCCGCCACCCTGCTAGATCAGGCGATGGAGCTCAACAAGTTCGAGGTGACCGAGGACAAGCTGGGCCAGATCATCAGCCTGGACCGTTATCAGGCGATCCTGCTCACCTACTACCGCAACAACATCCTGCACCTGTTTGCCATGCCCTCCCTGGTGGCCGCGCTGATCGAGCGGTGCGAGGGGATCTCCCGCAACGAGATCGTCGCCCGCTGCGTCGACATCTACCCGCTGCTCAAGACGGAACTGTTCCTGCGTCATGAAGAGGAGGCGCTGCCCGAGCTGGTCGACGCCCTGCTGGGCGAGCTGCAGCGCCAGCAGCTGATCGAGGCGCGCGACGGCGGCTTCTGGGTCAACCCGGACAACCAGACCCGCCTGCTGCTGCTGGCGGAGAGCATCCAGGAGACCCTGCAACGCTACGCCATAGTACTGACCCGGGTGCTGGCCCAGCCCCGCATCGAGGCGGAGCAGCTGGAGGCAGACGGTCTGATGATGGCAGAGCGCCTCGGCACCCTGCATGGCATCAACGCCCCCGAGTTCTTCGACCCCAAGCTGTTCAGCACCCTGATCCACACCCTGCGCAGCGAAGGTTATCTCGACACCGGCTGCAAGCCGGATCTCGGCCGCTTCCAGGCGCTGGCGGACAACATAGTGCCGCTGCTCAGCAACAAGATCCGCCGCACCATACAGGCGGGCAACCGGCTCTGAGGAGCAACCAGCAAAAAGGCCGCATCATGCGGCCTTTTTCATCTCATCGGGAGACGCTCTCACAGGTAGTGGGCAACCACACCGAGCAGCACCAGAGCCCCCACGTAGTTGTTGTTGAGGAAGGCCTGGAAGCAGGCTTCCCGCGCCCGCTCCCGGATCAGCCGCTGCTGATAGACGAACAGGGCCGCGGCCCCCAGCAGCCCCCAGTAGTAGCCCGAACCGAGCGTCATCAGCTGGCCCACCCCCAGCAGGATCAGCAGGGTCGCCAGTTGCAGGGCACCGATGATCCGCTTGTCGTGACGGCCGAACAGGATGGCGCTCGACTTGAGGCCGAGCTTGAGGTCGTCGTCCCTGTCCACCATGGCGTACTCGGTGTCGTAGGCGATGGTCCAGAGCAGATTCGCGAGAAACAGCAGCCAGGCGACCGGTGGCAGGGCGTTGGCCTGGGCTGCATAGGCCATGGGGATGGACCAGGAGAACGCCATCCCGAGCACCAGCTGAGGAATGGGGATGAACCGCTTCATGAAGGGATAGCAGACCGCCAGCAGCAGGCCGGCGAACGACAGCCCTATGGTAAGCGGATTCAGGGTCAGCACCAGGGCGAACGAGACGAGCGCCAGCACGGCGAACAGGATCAGCACCTCCCGCTCGGCGACCCGCCCCATGGGCAGCGGCCGCCCGGCGGTACGCTTCACGTGGCCATCGAAATTGCGATCCGCATAGTCATTGATGACGCAGCCGGCCGAGCGCATCAGGAAGACGCCCACCACGAACACCGTCAGGATCCAGGGATCCGGCAGGCCGCCAGCCGCCAGGCATAGCGCCCACAGGGTCGGCCACAGCAGCAGCAGGGTGCCGATGGGCTTGTCGATGCGGGCCAACTGCACATAGGCCAGTCCCCGCTCCTTGGTTAACAGCTTCACGCCAGCTCCTTATTCGATGGCAGCCCGTCGGACGACAGCGAGGGCAGGAAGAGTTCGTGGACCAACAAGGGCCACTGCCCCAGATAGAGACGGGAGCGGCGCCCCCAGACGGTGGCGGCCGGGCACCAGGGATTGTTCGCGATCTCGAAGCAGGCCAGTTGCAGGTGATCCCGCCGCACCGGCAGGTCGCCGAAGATGCGCTCCCCCAGCGGCTGCTCTCCCAGATCCTGCAGACCGCCGCCCTGCAGCGCCGCCTCGGCGAACAGGGTCCAGCCCAGGATGGCGGGCCCGCCATCGCCATGCAGGATCACCTCGCGGCAGATCCCCACGGGATCCTGCACCGCCACCAGCGCCTGCTCGTCCAGCCCCAGCGACACG
Organism: Aeromonas sp. R7-4; assembly: GCF_040908055.1. Classification (NCBI taxonomy): domain Bacteria; kingdom Pseudomonadati; phylum Pseudomonadota; class Gammaproteobacteria; order Aeromonadales; family Aeromonadaceae; genus Aeromonas; species Aeromonas sp. R7-4. The sequence goes on along the minus strand of NZ_JBFODA010000038.1, from coordinate 21,479 downwards.
CTGCGATTGCCGAGCAGCTGCACCGACAGGTGGCGATTGTAGCGCCGCAGGCGCCGGGTCATGGAGTTGGCCTCCAGCAACCAGGGGCGCAGCGCCTCGGGGGGCTCACACTCCGCGGGGGCCCGCCACGGGACGAGCTGGACGAGGGGAACAGTCAACTCGGACTTCACAGCTTCACCATCCGGAGATTTCCGTTGTCAGGTTAAAATCCGGTTTATTATCCGTAAATCAATGACGAATTGTAAGAACATCCGTGCTTGACGGCCCCGATGACAGCATCAAAAATGGGGCATCCGTCGCTGCCGAGCCATCTAGATGAAGATCTTCAGATTTCTGCTGGTGTTATTCCTGAGTTTCCCCCTGTTGAGCATGCCGGCCTTCGCCAGCGAGGACGCGGCTGCCGATCCGGCCTCCTCCGCCGTCCAGCCAGGCTTCGCCTATCATGCGCTGGATCCGGATATCATCACCAACTACCTTGGTGATGGCAAAACCCTGGGCTATGTGCGAGTGACGGTGGAGCTGATGGCCGAGAATGCCGCCGATCTCAAGTTGCTGGAGCAACATGATCCCCTGATCCGCGACGCCATCATCCGCCTGATAGGCAGCAAGACAGGCGCCCAGATCAAGTCCCTGGTGAGCCGGGAAGAGCTGCGCAAGGAGTGCGAGGCCAGGGTCAACGAGCTGCTGGTCAAGGAGACCGGCAAGAAGGCGGTACGCGAGCTCATCTTCACCAAGTACCTGTATCAGTAAGGCCCCTGACGGGGCCGGACTCCCGCGCCCCCACCCGTTACATTCACTGTCGAGGACGTCATCGCCATGGGCCACAAGACGTTGTGTGAGTGGCGCCGCCACGAGATCCCCACCGACCTCAAGGCGCTGCGCAAGATCCTGCGCAAACCCAAGTTCGTGTGCGGCAAGTGTGCCCGCTGCGCCAATGATAAGGACTACCTGTGTCAGCCGCTGCGGCTGAAGAACAAGGAGGAATAGGTCCCCGTTTCTGCGGGGTCTGAGGGCAAGGCAGGGCGGGCCGCGCCCTATTGATCGGTCCAGCCGTGGCGACCCTGTTCGAACAGGCGACGGGCCTGCACGTCGTTGGGACAGACACCGAGATACTCCTCCCCCGACCGCCCGGCCAGATAGAGGTGCTCGGGGCGGCAATACCAGGCCAGCCCCTTCTGGCGGCCCTGCTCCCAGAGGGCGACATCCACCTTGTCCCCGCACTGGGTCTGGTGGAAGGCCACCCTGTCGCCGGCAAAGCCGAGCTTGCCGTCGGCCTCCCCCACGTCGCTCCACAGCTTTTCACAGGGATCGTCCGAGTTGGAGACACAGCCCCCGAGCAGGGTGGCACAGAGCATGATGACGAGTGGGCGCATAATCATCCTTGGCGTCGTTGGAATCGTTGTTGAGCCGCGGCCTGCTGAGGGTCCTGCCTCGTACAGCGCCATTTGAGCAGTTCATTCTAACCAGCCCGCCGCCTTCCCACCAAGGGCGATGCACCAGCCTCACAAAAAAATCGGGCGGGCACCGGGCCCGCCCGCAGGCGTTACAGGGAGTCACTGATCGTCGAGAGGGTCATAGTCCTGCCAGCTCTCGTCATCCAGCTCCTCCAGCTCGTCTTCCCAGGATTCCGGCTCCCACTCGTCTTCGAGCTCGAAATCCGGCGTCTGCGTACCCATGCTCATTCTCCTTGGATAGTGCACCGGCCTTCAAAGTCTATCCAGAAAAATGGGGCTCGCCAGTGGTCCCGCTCAGAGCCAGGCCAGGGTGAGGCCGACAGCCCGACCCTGGGTGATGACCGCGGCGACCTTCACCCCTGCGCCAGCCCGTTCGGCAGTGGCACCCGCCAATCGGCCTTGACCCGCGCCGGTTCGGCCATGCCATCCCGGTGATCTTCCCCCACGATCGGCCAGTATCACGGGAGATCCACGCCGATTCGCAGTGCGCAGGATCGGATTTTCACACCATCGCGGCAGCATCTGTCAGTCGAGTAGGATATGCTGTTGTGCTGTCGTTCAACAAAGACCTCGATTGAAGCCCTTTCCATGAAATACCTGGTAGTACAAACCAAACAGATAGGAGATGTGCTGATCTCCACCGCACTGTGCAACAACCTCAAGCAGCACGATCCTGCCGGGGAAGTTCACTATCTGGTCATGGATTACTGCGCCGGCATGGCACAGGGTAACCCCAACATCGATCGGTTGATCGTCATCGAGAGAGCACGCCGCAACGAGTGGCGCTACATGAAGGACCTGTTGCTGGACATTCGCCGCGAACGCTACGACGTGGTGATCAACAGCCAGGGTCAGATGATAGGGCTGCTGACCTGCCTCATCTCAGGGGCAACACTGCGGATAGGGTTCGATTCCTTCCCCTGGCGGCTCGGCCACAATCGCATCGTACGCTTTCGCCACGACACCGAGCACCAGGGCAACAGCACCCTGGTGGACGACAGATTCTCCCTGCTCAAGCCCCTCGGCCTCGCCAGGGAAGACCGCAACTACTATCTCTGGCTGAGCGACGAGGAGAAACGGCGGGGACGAGACACCCTGCTGGAGGCCGGCGTAGACCCGACCCGTCCGCTGATCGCCATGGGCGTCAACTCCCTGGGCCACTACAAGCGCTGGCCCATCGACTGCTTCGCCGAGGTGGCACGCTGGCTCATCGAGGAGCACAACGCCCAGATCCTGATCTATTGTGGTCCGGGGGAAGAGGGGTACAACCGCAGCCTGAAGCCGCTATTGCCCGCCACGCTGCAGGCTGACGTGTTTGACTATGTCCAGACCCGCTCGGTGCGGGAACTGGTCGGCCTCTTCGCCCACTGCCAGCTCTTCGTCGGCAACGACACAGGCCCGCGGCACATGGCCCAGGCCATCGGCCTGCCGCTGCTGACCATAGTGGCCCCGGGCGGCGACAAGATCATCGCCAACCCGGTGAACCACCCCCGTTATCAAGCCATCGATATCTTCGATGCCAAGGGAGAGGATTTCCAGCTGCCAACCCAGGAGAAGGACTTCTTCGATGAAGCACTGTTCCGCTCAATTACACCAAAGTTGGTTATTCAGCGGCTAGCCGCTCTGCTTGCTCAGTCACGGACAGCAGACTAGCTAGCGTCTCGCAGACGGCCCGGTCATCGACATTGTTCATGTCGGCATTCAGGCCAGGGGAATCGCTGAACAGGATCCGGACCCGCGGTGTGATGGTCGGCAGCCACTGGTTGAAGACTTCGCCGTGGCGCGGATAGATGGCCACCAGCGGCTTCTCCAGCCCGACGGCGATGTGCACTATGGCGGTGTCCACCGACAGCACTGCCCTCGCCTGCTGCACACAGTAGATGGCATCATCGATCGTCTTCACGCCTTCCACCAGCATCACGTTACTCGTCGAACAGGAATTCACCATGGCCTTCGCCGCAGCATAGGTCGCGGGTGAGGAGAGTACCCCAAAGCGACAGGTGGCGAACTCCTCCCCCAAAGCCTTCAGCAGCTCAACCATCTTGTCGTGCGAGAAGGACTTGTACTGAGTGCTGCCGAAGGGGTTGATGAGGACGAGATCGTCGCAGGACGAGGTCACATTCTCCTTCCCTACCACTGGGATGATGTACTGCTGATCCACCTCTTTCGCCCCCAGCAGTGACAACAGGTAGCGATATTTATCCTGGAACAGCAGATCAGCCGTCGCCTTGGACAGCTTGATATTCACACGCCCAATGCCGTCGTCGAGGGAGGCAACATTGTTGGGAGAGAGCCTGTGCAGGAGATAGAGATCCTTCATCTTCATCCCCTCGGCGAGATGTATCACCAGATCGACATGGGGGATGGAAGAGGCCATCTCCTTGATGGCGCCATAGCTGGGTCGCTTGTTGATCTCGATGACTTCGTCCACCCCGAAACAGTCCCGATACAAGCTGGCAAGGGCTGGGGTCGTGATAACGGTCACCCTCTTGCTCCCCGGCAGCTTTTTTATCTCCCGAAAGAAGAAGGAGGAGATGAAGGAATCCCCCAGCTTGGCATCCCAGCGGACCACCAAGATATGATTGATCTCCCCCTGGATACCGAGTGGCATCTTCTTGTCAAAAAAAAGGATGCCCAGGGCTCTGCGCACCCGATCACGCAACAGTTGCATATAGCCGATCACCATCACACCCCTTTGCTGTCGGTATGATGACCATAATTACGATCGTCAATCGTGGTATCAAACAGGCCGACATCCATACAGCAAGGCTCAACACCCGATGCCGTCAGACCGTTGAGTTGCAAGCGGCCCGTCAGATAATCGGATGGCATCCGAATGGGGTAGGCCTTGCTCAGCAGCTTCTTGGCGCCAGACAGAGTCAAGATATATCCTGCTGTCGATATGATGCCTCGCTTGGAGTTCCGGCTCGGGGAGATATATTTGGCAAGACGATACCCTTCCGGCATCTTCTTCATCCATGGCCAAGACTTCACCTTGCCATGGTGTAAGAAAATAATATCTGACTGGCAAGCAGACATGGCCTTCGACACTATGGACTTGAAGTGGCTGTGCAGATAGATGTCATCCTCCAGCACGACACAGCGCTCTATATTCTTGGTAACCATCATCTCATATATACGGATATGGCTCATGGCACACCCAACTTCCCCCAGACTCAGATCGTGACCACAAAACTGTCTGGCCATGGGGAAGTCCACGTTTTTCAACTCATCTTCTGAGAGTTTTTTACCATCAACGGCATCAAAGAAAACAAAATCGACAGCACGGCTACTCATGTGCTTCTCAATAAAGGCGCGTCGATCATGGCTCCTGGCCAAACTGATCACGAAAACTGGAATCATGATATTTTCTTTTCCCTATCATACTTTATTTCTATCGCACACCAGCAGAACACCAAGCTCAGTACATATATATACAACGTGTTCTGATGTTCAAAAGGCACATCGCTTAATGCACTGATGGCAAAGGATAGAGGAATCACTGCGCATGGCGTCCCCCATCCTTTTCTTTCTATGAAAATTTTCATTGGGTAGAATATGAAAATAATCAGTGCCAATAGACCCACAATTCCTCGAATAATCAGATTCTGCATATACTGGTTATGAGCATGAGCCAATGCAGAATCCAATACTAGGGGTGAGATCAGTCCTTGCGACACCTGCTGTTCTTTGACGGATCTGAACCCATCCGAGCCCACACCTATCAGTGGTGCATCCAAAAAACCTAACCAGGCACTCTTCCAAGCCACAACGCGCAGTCCCCACGAAGACCCGTAAGAACCCATGCTCATTTGATTTATATCTGATGCTGCAGCAGAAATTCTATTTTGAACAAGTGTATTCGTATGATAGATCACACCAAGACACATAATAAACAGTAATGCTATGGCACTATATTTCCATGGTTTGAAAATAGCTTTATACAGCACAAGGTAACTAATAACGACACCCAATGCCAACCAGACACCACGACTTTGTGAAAGATAAAGTGCAAGCACAGAACACCCAAGTGAAATGAGAGAAAACACTTTCACCAATGGATATCCTCTAGATTTAACAAATACGCACCAATTCAGAATAACCAATGTCAGTGCTGCTTGAGAAAACAGGATTGCATTGGTGAAGCCTTCGACTCTGACAATACCATCTAAATGCTGCCAGACACTCAAGACTCCTAACCCAACCCCCCCCATCAGGATAGATATGGCCCCCAGAGTCAACAGTATTTTATGGCGCGGCATAACCAAAGAAAAAACCGCCACATATAATAAATTTCGCATGACTCCGTATTGGTCACCATGAATCAATCTATTCAGCATGATCACGGCAGCGTAGAATATGAAGACCCAGATCAGGCGGCGATCGATAAAGAATACATCCTTGTTTCCTCCAACAAAGTAGTTCAACAGGCCAAAGAGACCCGACACCACCAGCAAGTTGGAGAGAATGCTCTGGCCAGGAGGGACCAGAAACAGCCCACAGAAGGCAAACATTATGGTTAGTGCATAAACAGTGGTCGTTGCTCTATCGAGCAGTTCGTGAGACTTAATAGACATCAACGCTTATTTCCTAAAGACATAGTTGCCACGGATCTTGCGCCACAACCCGAACACGTCTGTACGGGGGAAGATGGCGATCCGGCGGATCTGAAGTGGGTCCTGGTGCATGGCTCTGGGACCGCTGTTGGTGGCCACAGCATAACGATAACCAGCGGCGCTGGCCTGGGCTTTCGCGCTGTCGTTCAGATCCCCGTAAGGGTAGGCAAACGAGAGCAGCTGATGGCCGAGCAGCTGCTCCAGCCACGCCTTGTTGGTCCGGATTTCGTGTGCCTGCGCCTCCGGAGGAAGCGTGCTCAGACGGGGGTGGGTCAGGGTATGTCCCCCGACCTCCACATGGCCGGAAGCCACCAGCACCTTGATTTCGTCCGGGGTCATCAGGGTCACCGGAGTATCGGGGTGCGTCGGATGCTCCACGTCCCAGCGATTGTGATCTTCACCCGTTACTATGTACACCACGGCTTTGTAACCATATTTTTCAAGCAGCGGCAGCATGCGGGTCAGGTTGTCCCGATAGCCGTCGTCGACGGTGATCATCAGGTACTTCTTGCCATATTGCAGGCGGTGGATAAGCCCTTTGTCCGCCAGATCTGCGAATGTCAGTGTCTCGTAGCCTAACCATTTCATCAGTTTGAGGTGCTTCTCGAACATGGCGACGGGTAGCCAAGTGCCATGCACCCCCTTCTCACTGTCGTGCTCGATGAAGCGGTGATACATGATGACCGGCATCTCCCGGCGCAACGTCTCCACCACGGCGTCCTGGTAGACGGACTCCAGTTCGGTCACTACGCCTTGCAGGTCATACTCCTGCAAGACACGCTGACGAACGGACTCCGGCACCGTCCTGCTGGCCAGCGCCGGAGCGATCTGCCCCTTCAACGCGGCAAAATCGATGGCCAGATCCCTGGGGCCTATGTCGCCGAAGTTGCTGGCCAGTGCCTCGGCCAGATTGGATTCCTCCACCAGTCCGATGGCCTTGGCCTCGCCGATGGCAAACGCCGGACGACCGCACAGCAAGGCTTCCATCGCCACCCGGCCGGCGCCGATCACCAGATCGCAGCCCGCCAGCAGGGAAGGCACATCGTCCACATAACCGACGAACTCGACCTTCTCTTTGAAGCAGGTGAAACGTTCCGGCACCTGAGTGCCGCTGACGACCCGCACCCGGCAAGCCTCCAGATCCAGCACCTCGTCCAGCAAGCGATGGCAGAGCTCCCCCTTGGGGCCGCTCAACCGGCCGATGATGGCGATCACCGGCTTGTCGTTGTCCGGTGCCGGCACAGGCTGGAACTTGTCGGTCTCGATACCGTTGCGCAGCACCTGCACCATGGCCGGATCCACCCCCAGGTTGTCGATGATCTGGCTGGCGATGTCCTCACACACCGCCACCGCCCGATAGCCCAGCGCATGAAATGCCTTGCGGGAGGCGTGCACCGGCTGGCGACCGTGCACCGTGGTGATCATGGGGGTGCCGGTCAGCTTGCAGGCGACGTAGCTGCTCCAGCCGGACGCGCGCGAGTGGGCGTGCACCAACTGGATGTGATGCTTCTTGATGAGATAGATAAGGTAGAACACATGCCAGAAGCGGCGCAATATGCTGCGCTTGTTGAAACGCAGCTTGAACACGGGCCCTTGGGTGGGCTTGGTCAGGGTGTCTGAAACGTAGAAGACGTTGTGACCACGGCGGGCCAGCTCGTTACCCACAGTGGTGGCATAGACCTCAGCGCCCGTCACTTCGAGCTGGGAGAGTGCCATCAATATATTCATAGTTATCCGACTCACGACTAAGGTTACTCATCCACTCTGCCACAAAATTACCATCTTCTGGTAACCGCGACCGAGCCGATGCGAGCAACTCAGGATTGGGTATCTAGTAGATGCTCGACATCCATCATGCTTCGTCTGAAGCTGAAAATGTCGGCTCTCTGCTTGGACAGGCTGGCATAGCGTTCGCGGACCTCTTGGTCTTCCAGCAGAGTTTTTATCCCCTCGGCCAAGGTATTGACATCGTTGACGGGGACCAGATAGCCAAACTCACCGTCATTCAGTGCTTCTTGAGGGCCGGTACAGGCTGTCGAGACAATCGCCTTGCCGAGTGTCATCGCCTCTACCAAGACAACCGGGTAGCCCTCATAACGGGAAGACATCACGAAGAGATCGCATCCAGCTATATATGGATAAGGATTGTCCTGAAACCCCAGCAAGCTAGTGTGATCGCTCAGCTGATGCTCCTGGATATATTTTTCCAATACCTCTCTATCCGAACCCTCACCAAGAATGGTGAGATGATAATCCATCCCTGCCGCAATATTCTGATGATGGGCAGCCAACAGGAGATCGAATGCCTTCTGCGAGTTCAGCAATCTGCCAATAGCCAGTACATTCAATCCACGGCCAACCTTGATACTCTCCTGCCCCTTGGCGGCGATAAGAGTTGTATCAACAGGATTATAAATAACTGAAATATTGCTCTCGAGGACAGGATGAAGGTTCAACACGGATTGTTTGACGCCTTCCGATACGCAGACGACCTCATCCATCCGTTCATACACCGCCTTTTCAATCTCTCGAGGCAAGGTATGATGCCTTTCAAGATCGATATGAACCCAGGCTATTTTCTTCTGAGGGCCGTTGAGATGAGAGAGCAGCAGGCTGGCATCTCCTTCGAGAAATGAGACACCCACATCGTAATAGTCAGGGAGCAGGACATTGGCCAACCACGGCTTGGCCAAGACCAGAGAATACCACCGTTTCTTCATGGAATAGATGATCCCACGACGCAGAAAGCCTGTCGGCTCAGGCCCCAGCAAATATTTTACCTTGATGTGACTCGGCAACGAAGACAGGTATACCCCTTCATATTTCAGCAACAACAAGGTTATTTCATATTTGGCTTCATCGAGATGATTGAGTATGTTGACCAGTACTTTTTCGGCCCCTCCGCCCTCCAGGGTTTTCATCACGAACAGCACTTTTTTCTTCATACTTGAAATCACATAATTTAAGGCGTGAACAAAGAATACAAGGGCTACCAGATATATGGGTAGCCCTTGTCACTGACAAAAAATTATATCAAGCCCGATTTAGCCAAGCCATGTAATCGGCCACGCCTTCGGCCACTGTCTTGAACTCGCCGTCATAACCGACGCCGCGCAAGCGGGTAAGGTCGGCCTGGGTGAAGCTCTGGTAGCGACCCTTGAGGTGATCCGGGAAGGGGATGTACTCGATGGCGCCTTTCTGGTGATGCTTGATCACCGCTTCCGCCACGTTCTGGAACGGCTCGGCACGACCGGTGCCACAGTTGAAGATGCCGGAGTGCTGGGGGTTCTGCCAGAACCAGAGGTTCACCTTGCAGACGTCGTCCACATAGATGAAGTCACGCATCTGGCCACCGTCCGGGAAGCCGTCGCAGCCCTCGAACAGCTTGGGGTTGTCCCCCTGCTTCACCTGGTTGTTGAGGTGGAAGGCTACGGAGGCCATGGAGCCCTTGTGCTGCTCGCGCGGACCATAGACGTTGAAGTACTTCAGACCCACCACCTGGGAGCCGATCTCCGGCATCCAGCGGCGCACGTACTGATCGAACAGCTGCTTGGAGTAGCCGTAGACGTTGAGAGGCTGCTCGAACCTGGGGTCTTCGATGAAGTTGTCGTTGCGCCCGCCATAGGTCGCGGCGGAAGAGGCGTAGATGAACGGGATCTCCCGCTCGATGCAGTAGTGGAACAGATCCTTGGAGTACTCGTAGTTGACCTCCATGATGAACTTGCCGTTCCACTCCGTGGTGGCGGAGCAGGCACCTTCGTGGAAGATCACCTCGATGCCGTCCCACTCTTCAAATTCGTCGCCGGAGACGATGCGCGCCTGGAACTCGTCCTTGTCCATGTAATCGGCGATGGTGAGGTCGACCAGGTTGACGAACTTGGTGCCGTCGGTCAGGTCATCGATGACCACGATATCGGTCCGTCCTTGAGCGTTCAGCTGCTTGACCAGATTGCTGCCGATAAAGCCAGCACCGCCAGTTACTACGATCATGGAGTTTGCCTCGCGTACGTTGTGGCCCCGTGTGACTGCCTGTTAAAGCTGTGTATAGTGGGCCAATTTGAAATTGCCGAAAAGTTTATCACGGGCCGCAAGGGGATTCGACCTCGATGACTTTTCCCCTCGGGGCCCGGCAGAGGGATCAGCGATGAAGACCAGAGACAGGATCATCCACAGCGCCACCGAGCTGTTCAACGACCAAGGCGAGCGCAACATCACCACCAACCACATTGCCGCCCATCTTGGCATCAGCCCGGGCAACCTCTATTACCACTTCCGCAACAAAGAAGACATCATCCACTCCATCTTCGATCAGTACGCCCGCCACCTGAGCGAGAGCTTCGCCCCGGCGCGCAACCGCGAGATCAGGCTGGAAGACCTGATGGGCTATCTGGACGCCATCTTCTATCTGATGTGGCAGTTTCGCTTCTTCTACGCGAATCTGCCGGACATCCTGAGTCGCGACGAGCCGTTGCAGCAGAAGTACCTCAAGGCCCAGGAGCAGCTGCGCGCCACCGTGGAGGCGCTGCTCAGGAGCCTGCGCGAGGGCGGCATCCTGGCGGTCAGCGACGAAGACCTGCCGGATCTGGGCCAGACCATCAAGATGGTGGTGACCTGCTGGATCCCCTTCCAGATTGCCCAGGCACCCGGCACCCGCATCACCAAGCCCTTGTTGTATCAGGGGGTCTTGCGAGTGCTGTTCCTGCTGCGCCCCTATGTGCAGCCCCAGGTGGCCACACAGATCCACCAGCTGGAGCAGCATTACCACCAACTGGCCCAACCAGCCGGGTGAGATCTGTTTCACAATTGTTTAATATCAGCATAAAAATTTGAATTTATGCGCAGGGATTACAGTAAAATGTTGCCCATTCTAGGGTCTGTCGGCGTTTCGTCGCGACCGTGACGACACCGATCCGTGCGGTTGCACGGCCCGAGATCCTGATTACACAGCCGATACAGCAATGAGGACCGAGGATGTCTAACGGATTCTATCGTCACCTGACCGAGCAGCTCGAACAGGTCAAGGCGGAAGGGCTATACAAGCAGGAACGCATCATCACCTCGGCCCAGCAGGCCCGGATTGCGGTGGGCGGCGAGCAGGTGCTGAACTTCTGTGCCAACAACTATCTGGGGCTGGCCAACCACCCCGATCTCATTGCCGCCGCCCATCAGGGTCTGGACAGCCATGGCTTCGGCATGGCCTCGGTGCGCTTCATCTGCGGCACCCAGGACCAGCACAAGGAGCTGGAGCAGAAGCTGTCCGCCTTCCTCGGCACCGAGGACAGCATCCTCTACTCCTCCTGCTTCGACGCCAACGGCGGTCTGTTCGAGACCCTGTTTGGCGCCGAAGACGCCATCATCTCAGATGCGCTCAATCACGCCTCCATCATCGACGGCGTGCGCCTGTGCAAGGCCAGGCGCTATCGCTACGCCAACAACGACATGGCCGAGCTGGAAGCCCAGCTCAGGCAGGCCGACGCCGATGGCGCCCGCTTCAAGCTGATCGCCACCGACGGCGTTTTCTCCATGGACGGTGTCATCGCCGACCTCAAATCCATCTGCGATCTGGCCGACAAGTACGACGCCCTGGTGATGGTGGATGACTCCCACGCAGTCGGTTTCATCGGCGAAAACGGTCGCGGCACCCACGAATACTGTGGCGTGATGGACAGGGTCGACATCATCACCGGCACCCTGGGCAAGGCCCTGGGCGGCGCTTCCGGCGGCTACACCTCCGGCAAGAAAGAGGTGATCGACTGGCTGCGTCAGCGCTCCCGCCCCTACCTCTTCTCCAACTCCCTGGCCCCCTCCATCGTCTCGGCCACCATCAGGGTGATCGACATGCTGGCCGACGGCCACGCCCTGCGCGCCCAGTTGAAAGAGAACAGCGATTACTTCCGCACCCGGATGAGCGCCGCCGGTTTCACCCTGGCCGGCGCCGATCACGCCATCATCCCGGTCATGCTGGGGGATGCCAAGCTGGCCGCCGAGATGGCGAGCCGCATGCTGGCGGCCGGCATCTACGTGGTGGGCTTCTCCTTCCCCGTGGTCCCCAAAGGCCAGGCCCGCATCCGCACCCAGATGTCCGCCGCCCACACCCGGGAGCAGCTGGACAAGGCGATCGATGCCTTCATCCGCATCGGCCGCGAACTCGGTGTGATTTGATCGCACGGCTGACTGATTAAAACGGGGGCCAGGATTGGGCCCCATTTTATTACCCTCTGTACCCGGCACTGCGCCGTGAGGAAACTGTCATGAAAGCACTCTCCAAACTCAAATCCGAAGTCGGCATCTGGATGACGGATGTGCCGGCTCCCGAGCTCGGCCACAACGATCTGCTGATCAAGATCCGCAAGACCGCCATCTGCGGCACCGACATCCACATCTACAACTGGGACGAGTGGTCCCAGAAGACCATCCCGGTGCCCATGGTGGTGGGTCACGAGTATGTGGGAGAGGTGGTGGCCGTCGGCCAGGAAGTGCGCGGTTTCGCCGTGGGGGATCGCGTATCGGGTGAAGGCCATATCACCTGCGGCCACTGCCGCAACTGCCGCGCCGGTCGCACCCACCTGTGCCGCAACACCATCGGCGTTGGCGTCAACCGTCCGGGCTCGTTTGCCGAATACCTGGTGATCCCGGCCTTCAACGCCTTCAAGCTGCCGGACAACATCCCGGATGAGCTGGCCGCCATCTTCGATCCGTTCGGCAATGCGGTACACACCGCCCTCTCCTTCGACCTGGTGGGGGAAGACGTGCTCATCACCGGCGCCGGTCCCATCGGCATCATGGCCGCCGCCGTCTGCCGCCACGTGGGTGCCCGCCACGTGGTGATCACCGACGTCAACGAATACCGGCTGGAACTGGCCCGCAAGATGGGCGCCACCCGCGCCGTCAACGTGAGCAAGGAGAAGCTCTCCGACGTGATGACCGAGCTTGGCATGACAGAGGGCTTCGACGTGGGGCTGGAGATGTCCGGCGTGCCCAGCGCCTTCCAGGACATGATCGACAAGATGAACCACGGCGGGAAGATAGCCATGCTCGGCATTCCCCCCTCCACCATGGCCATCGACTGGGGCAAGGTGATCTTCAAGGGACTGTTCATCAAGGGGATCTACGGCCGCGAGATGTTCGAGACCTGGTACAAGATGGCAAGCCTCATCCAATCCGGGCTGGATCTCTCCCCCATCATCACCCACCGCTTCAAGGTCGACGACTTCCAGCAGGGCTTCGACGCCATGCGCTCCGGCCAGTCCGGCAAGGTGATCCTCAGCTGGGATTGACGCGCCCGGCGTGGCTCCCCGCCATGGGAGCATGCCCTTGCCTGCCCAGCCCCCTGAAACCCGGCGAAAGCCGGGTTTCTTTTTATCTGCCCCCTCTCCCGGCGCAGGAACTTTGTTCGCAGATTGCTTAACACTTCACACACAAGCGTTTAAATGCCTGTAACTATTCGGTTATAATCCCGTCGTTTTCTGGGGATAATAAGAGCCTGCTGGGAGTACATGAGCGTGTTGAAAAAACTGAGCTATTTGCTGGCTGCCGGGATGGCGGCCGCCACTCTGTCCGGTGCCGTCCTTGCCGCCGATGACATGTCGGAGGAGGCCATCGCCGAGCGCATCGCCCCGGTCGGCCAGGTCTATACCGCCAAGGATCTGGAAGGGATCGCGACCGCGGCGGCCGCCCCCGCGGCGGCCTCATCCGGTCCTCGTGACGGCGAGACCGTGTTCAAGGCGGCCTGCTTCGCCTGTCACGACACTGGGGCGGCCGGTGCCCCCAAGCGGGGTGACAAGGCGGCATGGGAGCCGCGCATCGCCCAGGGGTTCGATACCCTGCGCAAGCATGCCATCGAGGGCTTCACCGGCAAGGCCGGCATGATGCCACCGCGGGGCACTTGCGCCGCCTGTAGCGACGAAGAGATCGAAAACGCCATTCACTACATGATCGACAAGCTCTAAGTATTTGAAAGGGCTCCTATTGCAGCCCTTTCAATCCCATCACTTCCGACTACGCTTGATGGTAAGTTTATTCGGGAGTGTTGCATGTCAGTCCAGTCCACCACGCCGCCAGACTCTCCCTCCTTGCTGGCGGTCGTCTCCTCCATCATGGATTTTCCTGCCCCCGGCATGGCCTCCCCTGAGGATTACGCCAGACTGGTCGGGCAGCTGGGCAGACTCTGCCCCCTGCAGCACTTCGCCATGCTGGGGCTGGTCGACGGCGGTCTGCGCTGGCGGCATGAATACCAGCTGCCCGAGACGTTCAAGCAGCAGCTGGCACGGGAAGAGCCCCGCCTCACCGAGCAGCTCACCCGACTCGATGAAGGCCAGGGATGGTGCGTGCAGCCAGTGGAGCACATCGAGGTGCAGTGGCTGCTGGCCCGCACGGCGCCGGAGCAGACCCCGACCCTGCGGCTGCTGCTGGAGTGTCTGGCCAAGCGCCTGCACGAAACCCAGACCGGCATCCAGCTGGCGGGACAGGCCTCTCCCCTCATGCAGCGGGACCCCCATTGGCAGCAGAAGATCGAGAAGATCGGCCGCATCATGCGCCTGGCCCACAATCTGCCGCAGCATGCCCTGTTTGCCCAGCTGGAGGCGGTGCTGCGCCAGATGCTCGCGATCAGCGACATGTTGCTGATCCGGCTGGTGAACCAGCGGCTGGAGCGGCTCTACCCGACACACCTCCCTTACGACGACGACATCCTCCTGGCCCTGTGCCACAGCACCAACAACGTCGAGCGCCATGAAGGCGGCTTCTACTGGTACAGCCTGCCCCTGCGCCAGCAGCAGCAATATTTCGCCCACCTCATCATCAACACCGCCCAGCCCCTGGAGGCCGATGACCGGCTGTTCCTCGACTTCCTGCGCCACCAGCTGACCCTGCTGCTGGAGCTGAAAAAGATCAGACAGCAACTGGATGATCTCAACTCGGAGGAGTCCATCAACCAGCGGCTCCAGCAACTGCGCCAGACCAATCTGCGACTGCAGAAACGGCTCAAGCACTACCAGGAGCTGGAGCGGCGGCTCCAGTTCAATGCGCTGCACGACCCCCTGACCCAGTTGCCAAACCGGGCCCTGCTGATGAATCACCTTCACCATGCCATGACCCGCTATCGCCGCTACCAGACCGCGGGTTTCACGCTGATCTTCGCCGATGTGGATCACTTCAAGCAGGTCAACGACGCCCTGGGCCACAGTACCGGCGACCAGTTGCTGCAGGAGCTGGGCAGCCGCCTGCAGAGCTGCATCAGGCAGAATGACATGGTGGCGAGGCTCGGGGGGGACGAATTCGTCATCTATCTGGACAACAGCCAGCGGGAGGAGGACATCAGCCCCGTGCTCAACCGCATCCTGGGGCGTATCGCCCACCCGTTCCGGCTGCAGGGCAATGAGCTGACCATTACCCTCAGCCTAGGGGTGGCCAGCGTGTCGGAACAGACCGCCGATGTCAGCGAGCTGCTGCATCAGGCCGATCTCGCCATGTATCAGGCCAAGCGCAACGGCCGCAGCCGCATCGTCGTCTATTCCGAGGCCTGCACGGAGCATGCGGGGTCACCGGAGGAACGACTCTTCAGAGCCTTGCGGGAAGGCAGGATAGTGCCCTATTTCCAGCCCGTGATCAGGCTGTGCGACAGCCGGCTGGTCGGTCTGGAGGTGATGGCTCGCTGGATCACCGAGGAGGGCGAGCTCAAGGATGCCTTCGACTTCATTCCGCTGGCCGAGCAGTGCGGCCTCATCCAGGATCTGGATCGCCAGATCCTCAGGCGCACCTGTCAGCAGCTGAGACTCTGGCTGCCGGTCTCGGGGGGCGGCCGCTTCAAGATCTCCCTCAACCTCTCCGGCAAGCATCTGGCCAGCCGCGAGCAGATCATGCGGCTGGTCGGCATCATGGAGGAGGAGGGGGTCATCCCGGGTTATTTCATCTTCGAATTCAACGAGCGCGAGCTCTCCAGGCAGAGTGCCGACTCCCTCACCTCGCTGCACGAACTCAGGGCCAAGGGGATCCAGATCAGCCTGGATGACTTCGGCACCGGCTTCTCTTCCCTCAATGCCCTGTTCCACTTCCCGGTGGACTACATCAAGGTGGATGACAGTTTCACCCACCGCATGATGAACTCCCCCAAAGATCTGGCGCTGATCCGCGCCATGCGCGACATCTGTCAGGACCTCGACTTCACCCTGGTGGTCGAGGGCATCGAAAACCAGCAGCAGCTGCAGAAGCTCATCGAGCTTGGCTGCGCCCTCGGACAGGGGCGCCACATCTCCCCGCCGTTGCCGGGCGTGGACATCCCCCCTCTGCTGGGTCAGACGGCCATCACGCCCCCCGACGTCAATCCTTCTTGAACATGGCCCTCAGGTTGGCCACCGCCATCTGCCCCTTCTGCTGACGCTCCTCGGCGCTCACCTTCTTCTGGTTTTCCCACTCCAGGTCATCCTGGGGCAGCTCCAGCAGGAAGCGGCTCGGTTCGGGCCGCACCGACTCGCCATACTGGCGCCGCTCCTTGCAGAGAGTAAAGGTGAGCTCGGCCTGGGCCCGGGTGATGCCCACGTAGGCGAGGCGCCGCTCCTCCTCCACGTTGTCCTCGTCGATGCTGGTCTGATGGGGCAGCAGTCCCTCCTCCATGCCCACCATGTAGACATAGGGAAACTCCAGCCCCTTGGAGGCGTGCAGGGTCATCAGTTGCACCTGGTCGGCTTCGTCCTCTCCCTCGTTGCGCTCCATCATGTCCCGCAATGTAAGGCGAGTGACCACCTGGGCGAGCGTCATCGACTCTTCCAGCTCGTCCCCTTCCAGCATCTCGCTGATCCAGCGGTAGAGGGTGGAGACGTTCTGCATCCGCATCTCCGCCGCCTTCGGGCTGGTGGAGGTCTCGTAGAGCCACTCCTCGTAGTGGATCTCCTTGATCATGTCTCGTACCGCCTCCACCGGATTGCCGCGCAGCGCCTGATCGCCGAGCCGCACCAGCCAGTTGGTGAAGGCCTGCAGGGCTGACAAGCCGCGCCCGGAGAGGTGTTGCTCCAGCCCCAGCTCGAAGCTCGCGGCAAACAGGCTCTTGCCGCGCTGGTTGGCGTATTGGCCCAGTTTTTCGAGCGTAGTGGGGCCTATCTCCCGGCGCGGCAGATTGACCACCCGCAGGAAGGCGGTGTCCTCGTCCGGATTCACCAGCAGCTTGAGGTAGGCCATGATGTCCTTGATCTCGGTACGGGAGAAAAACGAGGTGCCGCCCGAGATGCGATAGGGTATGCGGTTGGTCATCAGCGCCTTCTCGAAGATGCGCGACTGATGGTTGCCCCGATAGAGGATGGCGTAGTCCTTGAACCGGGTGCGGTTCATGAACTTGTGGCCCATCAGCTCGGCGGCGATTCGCTCTGCCTCGTGCTCCTCGTTCTTGGCGAACAGCACCTTGAGCTTCACCCCCTCGTCCAGCTCGGAGAAGAGCGCCTTGTCGTAGACGTGTGGGTTATTGGCGATCAGGATGTTGGCGCACTTGAGAATGCGCCGTTTGGAGCGGTAGTTCTGCTCCAGCTTGATCAGCTTGAGGCTCGGGAAATCCTCGCTCAGCAGCACCAGATTCTGGGGCTTGGCGCCACGCCAGGAGTAGATGGACTGGTCATCGTCCCCCACCACGGTGAAGCGGGCCCGCTCGCCGACGATCTGCTTCACCAGCTCGTACTGGCTGGTGTTGGTGTCCTGGTATTCGTCGACCAGCAGGTAGCGGATCTTGTTCTGCCAGCGCTCGCGCACCTCCTGATTGCTCTTGAGCAGCAGGGTCGGCATCACGATAAGGTCGTCAAAATCCAGCGCGTTGTAGGCCACCATCTGACGGTGATAGCGCTCATAGAGCTGGGCCATCAGCACCTCTTCCGGCCCGCGGGCAATGCGCATCGCGCGGGCCGGCAGGATGAGGTCGTTCTTCCAGTTGGAGATCTGGCTGATGAGGGCCGAAAGCTTGTCCTTGTCGTTATCGAGCTCGGCTTCCGTCAGCTCTTTCAGCAGCGCCAGCTGATCGGTGTCGTCGAACAGGGAGAAGTTCGCCTTGAGGTTCAGGCTCTTGTGCTCGCGGCGGATGATCTCGAGCCCCAGGGTATGGAAGGTGGAGACCATGAGTCCTCTCGCCTCCTTGCGGCCCAGGGTCTGGCCTACCCGCTCCTTCATCTCCCGCGCCGCCTTGTTGGTAAAGGTGACGGCAGCGATGTTGCGCGCGTTGTAGCCGCACTGCTGCACCAGATAGGCGATCTTGTTGGTGATGACGCGGGTCTTGCCCGATCCGGCACCCGCCAGCACCAGGCAAGGGCCGGAGACATACTTGACCGCTTCGTTCTGATTGGGGTTGAGCTTCATGGGCCGGATCTCTTGGCTTATGATGAGGGGCGGCATTGTAACAGAGATCCCGCAGGCAGCCGAAACCGCAGGCAGGATCCCGCCACTTCGCCTTGTGTTTGCCCGCCATTTTCAGGATCATGACCGACTTTTCCAGACGAGATGAGGGGAGCATGAATCAGCAACAGCACGCCCTGCTGCGTAGCCAGTTTCCGGCCTTGGCGCAGAAGGTCAACGGTCACCCCCTGATCTATCTGGACAACGCCGCCACCACCCAGAAGCCGCAAGCGGTGCTGGATGCCATTGCGCACTACTATCGGGCCGACAACGCCAACGTACACCGCGCCGCACACGCCCTGAGCGGCCGTGCCACCCGCGCCTTCGAGGCCGCCCGCGAGACGGTCGCCCGTTTTATCAATGCGCCTCGCAACCAGGAGGTGATCTGGACCCGCGGCACCACGGAGGCCATCAACCTGGTCGCCCAGAGCTGGGGAATGAGCAAGCTGCAACCAGGGGACGAGATAGTGCTCAGCACCCTGGAGCACCACGCCAATATCGTCCCCTGGCAGCTGGTCGCCCAACGTACCGGCGCCCTTATTCGGGTCATTCCCCTCGACCAGCACGGCGATCTCGACATGGCCGCCTATCGGGCCATGCTGGGGCCGCGCACCCGGCTGGTGAGCGTCGCCCACGTCTCCAATGCCCTCGGCACCGTCAATCCAGTGAAGGAGATAGTGGCGGCCGCCAAGGCGGTCGGCGCCCTGACCCTGATCGATGGCGCCCAGGCGGTGGCTCATCTCGAGGTGGATGTGCAGGCCATCGGCTGCGACTTCTACGCCTTCTCCGGCCACAAGCTCTACGGCCCGACCGGGATAGGCGTACTGTGGGGGCGTACCGAGCCGCTGGAACGGATGCCCCCCTGGCAAGCGGGGGGAGAGATGATCGACCGGGTCAGCTTCGGCGGCACCACCTTCAACACCCTGCCCTTCAAGTTTGAAGCCGGCACCCCCCATATCGCCGGGGCCATCGGCCTCGCCGCCGCCATCGACTTTGTCACGGCGCAAGACAGGGCCGAGCTGGTGCGCCATGAGCAGGCACTCACCGACTATCTGGTGGCGGGACTGTGTCAGGTGCCCGGCCTGCGCCTGATCGGTGAGCCCACACGACGGGCTGGCGCCGTCTCCTTCCTGCTGGAGGAGATCCACCCTCAGGATGCGGCCACCCTGCTCGACATGCAGGGCATAGCGCTGCGGGTCGGCCACCACTGCGCCATGCCGTTGATGGAGAGCCTTGGCATCGGCGGTACAATCCGCGCCTCGCTGGCCTGTTACAACAACCGGGACGATGTCGACGCCCTGCTGGCCGCCCTGCACAAACTCAGTGACTTCTTCTAAGGCAGACAATCCAATGAACAGCCTCGCAACCTATACCCGGATAGGCGTTGAGCCCGACGCAAATAGCATCCGTCAGCAGTTTGCCACAGCAAACGGCTGGGAGAACCAGTACCGGCTCATCATCCAACTCGGCAAGCTGCTGCCTGCCCTGCCAGCCGAATGGCAACGAGATGAATTCCGCCTGAAAGGCTGTGAGAGTCAGGCCTGGCTGAAGGGAGAGAAAAGCGAGGATGGTTGCTGGCACTTTGCCTGCGACTCCGACGCCCGCATCGTACGCGGACTGATCGTCATTGTGCTGGCGGCGCTCAACCACCAACCGTCTGCGGCGATCCAGGCTTTTGATATGGAAGGGTATTTCAGCGAGCTTGGGCTGGAGAAACACCTGAGCCCGTCACGGGGCAATGGGCTCAGGGCAATAGTGCTGGGGATCCGGGATCTGGCGTCGGCGTAATAGAACGAACTCCTGATGGCGAGACGGACGATTACGCTTCGCTAATCGACCCTACGCTTTCTTTCTCTGCGCGGGCCCCGCGCTCGGCAATCTTCTTCAACACCCGGGACGCGGCCACCAGACCGAAGGTCGCCGTCACCGGCGTCACGGCACCGAAACCGGAGGCGCAATCCATCTTCATATTGCCGTCGCTGGCCGCCTTGGCCTGGCAGGTGCCACCATGGCCATCCGGATAACTCAGTTGCTCGGTTGAGAAGACGCACTCCACCCCGAACTTGCGCGCCGGATTCTTGCTGAAGTTGTGCAGCCGACGCAGGTCGGAGCGCACCTTGGCGGCCAGCGGATCCTGAATGGTCTTGGCCAGATCGGCCACGGTGATCTGGGTTGGGTCCATCTGCCCGCCGGCACCACCGGCCACGATCACCGGGATCTTGTTGCGCTTGCAGAAGGCAATCAGCGCCACCTTCGCCTTGACCGAGTCGATGGCATCCACCACATAGTCAAACTCCCGCTTGATATGCTCGGCCAGGTTGTCAGCGGTGACGAAGTCATCCACCTCGATCACCTCGCAATCCGGGTTGATGGCACGAATGCGCTCGGCCATCACTTCGGTCTTGAGACGACCGACCGTCCCTTGCATGGCGTGGATCTGGCGATTGGTGTTGGTGATGCAAATGTCATCCATGTCGATCAGGGTGATCTGGTTGATGCCGGCACGGGCCAGCGCCTCTGCGGCCCAGGAACCGACGCCACCGATCCCCACCACACAGACTCTTGCCAGGCTGAAGGAGTGCAGCGCACTCTGACCATAAAGACGGGCAATGCCCCCGAATCGCTGTAGATACTCTGCTTTCATACCACCACCTTGCTTGAGGGCGGCCATTATAGCGGCAACCATTCTCAGGGGCGATGATCGGATGATGACAGTGCTGATGCGAGCGGGAAATGAGTGTGGTGCCGGAAACGAAAACAAGCCCAGTCGTTAGACTGGGCTTTTTAAGTAGTGGCGGAGCGGACGGGACTCGAACCCGCGACCCCCGGCGTGACAGGCCGGTATTCTAACCGACTGAACTACCGCTCCGCATTCGGTTAGCTTTCGCTAAATCATTTGCCGCTTCTATGAGGTGTCATCCTCGCAGCCAGTGATGTTATTTTGCACATCGCTGTTTAATTGGGTGCCTGGCAGTGTCCTACTCTCGCATGGCGAATGCCACACTACCATCGGCGCTACAGCGTTTCACTTCTGAGTTCGGCA
>NZ_JBFODA010000037.1:0-57534 GCF_040908055.1 Aeromonas sp. R7-4 | reverse complement strand
AGTGTTAAAGCATGGTGGTCGTTACTGGGCTCGAACCAGTGACCCCCTCCTTGTAAGGGAGGTGCTCTCCCAGCTGAGCTAAACGACCTGGGAATGCTGTCTTCACCCGTTGTGAAGAAATGGTGGGTCGTGCTGGATTCGAACCAGCGACCAATTGATTAAAAGTCAACTGCTCTACCGACTGAGCTAACGACCCTCACCACGACCAGGACCGACTGCACTACTGCACCGGCTCTGACGGCGGCCTATATTACGGATTTATCATCCTGGCGCAATAGAAAAATCTTAAATTAAATCTGTTTGTTCACTGCGCATACAAAGCAAGAGCATCTTTACAAGACTGTTACTAAAACAGTGACATGCAGCAATGTTACAGCTTGCCCAGGCTCTGCTTGGCCAACTGGGCCGGCGAGGTGTTGGGGTACCCCTTGATCACCTGCTCATAGAAGGCCTTGGCTTCCGCCTTCTTGCCATCGAGCTGGGCCAGCATGCCGAGCTTCAGCAGGGCGTCGGCCCGCTTGGGCGACTTGCTGTACTTGTTTGCCACCGTGGTGAACTGGCTCGCGGCACCGGCTCTGTCGCCCTTGTTGAACATCAGCTGACCGAGCCAGTAATGGGCATTGGGGACATAGCTGGAGCTGGGGAATTGCTTGATGAAGCCCTCGAAGGCGGGGATGGCCTTGTCGTAGTTCTTCTCCTTGAGCACCATGTTCACGGCCGCGTCGTAGGCCTGATTCTCGTCCTGGTTGGTCGAGTAATTGGCTGCCGCAGCAGGGGTCGCAGCAGCGGCGGCTGGCTGTGCCGGGGCGGCGGCAGGCTGGCTGTTCGCCACCTTGTCGAGCTCCTGGTAGAGCTGGCGCTGGCGCTCCTGGGACTGCTCCATCTGGTAGGTCTGCTGCTCCAGCTGGCCGCGCAGTTCGGAGACCTCCCCTTGCAGGGAGTCGACCTGCTGCTGCAATTCGGCCTGCAGGCGCAGACGGGCGTTGAGGGTGCGTTCCAGCAGGGCGACCCTGTCTTCCAGACTGCCCGTCGGCAC
This sequence comes from Aeromonas sp. R7-4, assembly GCF_040908055.1. NCBI lineage: Bacteria > Pseudomonadati > Pseudomonadota > Gammaproteobacteria > Aeromonadales > Aeromonadaceae > Aeromonas > Aeromonas sp. R7-4. The sequence goes on along the minus strand of NZ_JBFODA010000037.1, from coordinate 56,498 downwards.
TATGGCACCGTTGTTGCCACTGAGGGCCACGGCACTGCCGCTGTCGCCACTGAGATCGCTCACCGGTGCCGCCGCTTGCGCATTCAGAGCAATCAATACCGCCAGCGCAACAACAGCTTGCTTGTACACAGATTTCATTCGGATCAAACCTTAGCGTTTAGTGCAAATAAAACGGCCAGCGCCATAGTCGCTCGCTGATACAGATTTCATTCGGATCAAACCTTGGCGTTTAGTGCAAATAAAACGGCCATCGAAATGGCCGCTTGCATATAAACGAACTTCGTTCGATTCAAACCTTAGTAAACCAGGACCGCACGGCGGTTCTTGGCAAAGGCTTCCTCGGTGTGGGACAGATCCAGCGGCTTCTCTTCGCCATAGCTGACGATGGAGAGCTGCTCGGCCTGCACACCCAGGGTTTGCAGATACTTGGCAACGGCCTTGGCACGACGCTCGCCCAGTGCGATGTTGTATTCCGGAGTGCCGCGCTCATCCGCGTGGCCTTCGATCAATACCTTGACGCTCGGACGCTCACGCAGGTAGCTGGCGTGGGCATCAAGCAGGTCGGCGTACTGACCCTGGATGTCGTAGCCATCGTACGGGAAGTAGATCACGTTGTCGCGCTGCAGCGCTTCGAACTTCTGACGCATCTGCTCTTCCGGGGACAACATGCCGTTGGCGCCGCCGGTTTGTACACCGCCCATGCCGTCGGTCATGCCGGACTCGGCGCCAGCGGCGTCGGAGTCGGAAGAGGAGCTACAGGCGGCCAGGGTGAACAGTGGCAGTGCGATGGCCAGACCCTTGAGCAGTTTATTGAGTTGCATGCTATTTCCTTAAACCTTTATAACAAAACAAAAAACAAGCGATTTTTTTATCAATTCAAGAAGGGCGACCAAGCTGGTGCACGAATTTCACCGCTACTGGTCGGAAGCACTGCCTTGAAGCGACCGTCGGTCGACACCAATGCAAGACTCTTACGACCCTGATAGATGGTGGCATAAATGATCATGCTGCCATTGGGAGCCACACTTGGCGATTCATCCAGAGCACTCTGAGTCAGTACCAGCATGGCTCCGTTTTCCATATCCTGGCGAGCGATGCGATATTGTCCCTGAACCCGGGTCACCATCACCATGGACTTGCCGTCCGGCGTGATGGATGCCCCCTGGTTGGAATCCCCTTCCCAGGTCATCCGGCGAGTGACGCCAGTCGCCAAATTTACGCTATAAATCTGGGGTTTGCCACCACGTTCAGAGGTGAACAGCAAAGTTTGACCGTCCGGCATCCAGGAGGGTTCGGTGTCTATGGTGCGGTTATTTGTGACTCGAGTGAGTTGCTTGCTAGCAACATCAACAACATAGAGATCCGGCTGCCCGTCCTTGGACAGGACAATAGCCAAACGACGACCATCCGGCGACCACTCAGGGGCACCGTTGATGCCGCGGAAGCTGGTGATCATGCTGCGCTGCTGAGTGTAGATGTCCTGCACGTAGATCTCGGACTTCTGGTTCTCGAAGCTCACGTAGGCCAGCTTGCTGCCATCCGGCGACCAGGCCGGGGACATCAGCGGCTCGCGGGAGCGCAGCAGGGTCTTCTCGTTGTAGCCGTCGTAGTCGGAGATGCGCAGCTGGTACGGGAACTGGGTGCCCTGCTGGACCGACACATAGGCCAACCGGGTCAGGAAGGCGCCACGCTCACCGGTCAGACGCTCGTAGACGATGTCGGAGATGCGGTGGGCGAACTGGCGCATCTGGGCACCCGGGATGGTCGCCATGCGGCTGTCCAGGATGTAACCGTTCGCCTCGCCGCCCTGTGCCTTGGCCAGCTGGCCCTTCAGCACATCGACCAGCTCGAAGTTGATCTTGTAGGTGCCGTCACCCACGGCGGCGATGGAGCCGACCACCACGGCCTCCACCCCCTGGGAAGCCCAGGGCGCGAAGTTGATCTCGCCGCTGGTGCTCGGGGTCTGCGGCATCTGGCTGCGGGACAGGGGCTTGAACTTGCCACTGCGCATCAGGTCGTTGGAAACCACCTCGGCGATGTCCTGCGGCAACTGGCCATTGCCCTCCCACTTGAAGGGGGCGATGGCGATGGGGCGCGCACTGTCGATACCGCCGGTGATGACGATGTCCAAGGCCGCCTGAGCGCTCTGGCCTAGCAGAAGGCAGCCAACCAAAGCAAAAAACACTTTTCTTATCATGGCTTAAACTCTCAGTTCCAATTTGAGATTCGACTCTCTGACCAACAAAATATTGTTAACCAAAGCAGCAGTGCTTTCTTTGTAATCACTTAAATTTGCGGAGCCAACTGAAGACTCAACTCCTTCATCATTTCGAATGCCGCCGGATCCTTCGGCACCGGCAACTGATTGGCCTTCAGCACCGCCGCCTTGCCGGAGCGGCAGACAGCCGGGTCGCCCTGGCCGTTGTCCACCGAGATGACGAAGCCGCTGCTGGCCAACTTGACACCGATAGTACAGGTTTTGCCCCGCATGGTGGGATCCAAAATCATGTAACGCTCGACCGTGGCCTTGATGAGGGCGGCGTACTTGTCGACCTCGCCCTTGGCGGCAGCAGACGCAGCCTGACTGCGCGCATTGGCTTCAGCCGCCAGTTGCTGCTCCATCATGGCTTCCATCTCTTTTTGCAGCTTGGCCTCCTCGGCCGCCTTGCGTTTGCGCTCCGCCTCTATCTTGGCTTTCTTCTCAGCCTCGGCCTTCGCCTTCTTCTCTGCGTCAGCTTTTGCCTTCTTGTCAGCCTCGATCTTGGCCTTCTTCTCGGCCTCCGCCTTGGCTTTCTTCTCTGCTTCCGCCTTCGCTTTCTTCTCCGCTTCGGCCTTGGCCTTCTTCTCGGCCTCCGCCTTCTTGGCCTTGGCCTCTTCCGCCTTGGCCTTCTCCTCGGCCTGCTTCTTCTCCAGCTCTTTCTTTTTCTTCAGCGCCAGCGCCTTGGCCTCTTCCGCCGCCTTGCGTTCGGCTTCGGCCTTCTTGGTCTTCTGCTCCTCGAGTTTGCGGGCTTCCTCGGCTTTCTGGGCCTTCTCTTCCGCCTGCTTCTGTTCAGCCTCTTTCTTCTGCTTGTCGGCCTCGGCCTTGCGGGTCGCCTCCTCGGCCTGCTTGCGCTTGGTCTCGGCGATGCGCAGGCGCTCCTGCTCCTGTGCCAGCTCGCGCTTGACGCGCTCGGCGTCTTCCTTGTCCTTCTGCTGTTGCACCGCCTTGGGCTGGGCCTGCTTCTGCTGCTGGATTTGCTGCATCTGCTGTTCCAGCATTTCGCTGTCCATCATGACCGCATTGACGATCTGTCCCTTGGACTCGGGGCGCTTGGGTTTGCTGAAGTCGACGCCGACCAGCAGGATGATGCCGATGATCAGATGCAGCAGCAGCGACGCGACGAGATAACCGGAAATACCACGCTTCACATCCATCTCCGTCAGTTCACCGGATCCGTCATCAGACCAACCTGAGGCACACCGGCTTTCTTGAGGGCCACCATCAGCAGGATCACCTCTTCGTAACGCACGGACTTGTCACCGGCCACCACCACGGGGGCGTTCTGGTTGATGGCCAGGTAGCCCATGGCCTTCTCGGTGATGTATTGCTGCATCGCCTCTGGCGTGCCGCTCGGCACCGGCTCGTCATCGGCTTCGCCGGCCTTGATGACGTACTCGCTCTCGGTGTTCACGCTGACGATGAAAGGCGGCTTGGAATCTTCCGGCAACTGCTCGGATTCCGCCTGGGGCAGATCCACCTTGACCCCCTGCGTGATCACCGGCGTCACCGCCATGAAGATGATGAGCAGCACCAGCATGACGTCGATGTAGGGCACCACGTTGATCTCGGCGACCTTCTTGCGTTTGAGCCGCTGATAGGTTTGCATTACTTCTCACCCTGCTGTGCGATTTGGCGGTTCAGTATGGTGGTGAACTCGTCCATGAAGTTGGCGTAGGCGTTTTCCAGCCGCTCGACCTTGTTGGTGAAGCGGTTGTAGAAGATAACGGCCGGGATGGCGGCGAACAGGCCCATGGCGGTGGCGATCAGCGCCTCCGCGATGCCGGGCGCCACCATCTGCAGGGTCGCCTGCTGCACCTGACCCAGGGCGATAAAGGCGTTCATGATCCCCCAGACGGTACCGAACAGACCGATATAGGGGCTGATGGAGCCGATGGTCGCCAGCACCGGCAGGTTGGACTCGAGATCGTCCACCGCGCGGGACAGGGAGACCCGCATGGCGCGATAGGTACCGTCCATCACCGCATCCTGGCCGCGAGCCCCAGCCTTGAGCAGGCGGGCATACTCCTTGAAGCCGGAGTAGAAGATGTCTTCCATGCCTTCGATGTCGTCACGACGGGAAGAGGACTCCTGGTAGAGGCGATTGAGATCGACCCCGGACCAGAATCTGTCTTCAAACTGCTCGGAGGCGAGATTGGCCGCCTTGATGACCTTGGAACGCTGGATGATCAGCGCCCAGGAGACGACCGACATGCCCATCAGGGTCATCATGACCAGTTTGACCAACAGACTGGCTTGCCAGAACAGGCCAATAAACGAAATTTCAGCGTGCACTTAACAGCACTCCCTTGATTTTTTCAGGTATTGCGACAGGTTTCATTTGCGGATGGCTGACACAGGCAATCTGAACCATGGCCTGGGTGATCAGCCGCCCATCAGCCGCCAGTATCTGCTGTGAAAAGCGCATGGAGGCACGTTTCACTTCAGTCACTTGCGTCAGTACGGTCAGCAGTTCGTTGAAGCGGGCGGCGGCGCGAAAGTCGATCTCGGTGCGACTCACCACGAAGGCGATGCCCTCCTGCAGCAGGACATCCTGTTCGATGCCGCCGGCGCGCAGGAATTCGGTGCGGGCCCGTTCCATAAACTTGAGATAGTTGGCGTTGTAGACGATGCCTCCGGCGTCCGTGTCTTCGTAGTAGACACGCACCGGAAACTCAGAGACTTCCCCCATAAAAATCTGTGATCCATTCGACAGTCAGATGGGGGGCTATCATAGCGCAGGGCTGAATAGGAAAGAAGCAGGGGGAGACAGGGAAATCCCATCTCCCCCCGTTTTTTATGGCAGGAAATAACCCGTTCCCAGACAGACTCCGCCGAACATACCAGACGGGCTGAAGCCGGGATAACACCGCCACCCCCGAGGGGACGAAAAACAGGGGGAGGCGGCTAAACGCCGGCCTCCCCCTCCGCATTCATGACAGGTAATAGCTGCTGGTCAGCCAGAGCCCGTACAACAGACTCGGCAGGGCGAGCCAGGGAAAGAACAGCACGCGGCCGACCAGGCTGCGAGGATGGAATCCCAGGCCGTGCATGACCCCGCAGCAGACCGCCCACATCAGCCAGGGCGCGAGCCAGAGACCGTGGTCACTGGTATTCGCCGCGACCAGGTTCGGTGCCTGTAGGATGGCGACGGCCAACAGGGCCGCCGCCAGCAGCATCAGACCCTGCCATGGCTGGCGCTCCAGGGGAGCAGCCAGCCGGGCAAGCCTGTCACTTGTCTTCATCTATCTGACGATCCAGGTTCTCGGTGTGCTCCAGCCAGAGCGCATTGATGATGCCAAACGCACAGGCCAGCAGCAGCCCCAGGATCCAGGTGAAATACCACATATCAGGGCACCTTCTTAGTAGAGCGATTGTTGGTTGTCTTCGATTTGCTTGTTACTCACCCGGCCGAACATCTTGATGTAGGTCCAGATGGTGTAAGCCAGCACGGTCGGTACGAAGACGACTGCGACTACCGTCATCACCTTGAGGGTGTTGAAGGAGGCGGTGGAATCCCACATGGTCAGGCTCTGGGACGGCTCCAGGCTCGAGGGCATCACGAACGGGAACATGGAGAAGCCCGCCGTCAGTATGATGCCGGCGATGGCCAGGGAGGAGAACAGGAACGCCACCCAGCCCTTGTCCAGCTTGGCCGCCACTGCGGTCAGCAGACACATCGCCAGACCCAGCACGGGGGCGGCGATCATCCAGGGGTAGAGGCCGTAGTTCTGCATCCAGGCACCGGCCTGCACCACCACTTCCTTGTGAAGCGGGTTGGTGACGGCGTCGGTGGCGACGGAGCCCACGATCACATAGCCATCCATGCCGCTCACCCAGACACCGGCCAGGGCGAACAGCACCAGGGTCAGCAGGGAGAAGATCATGGCGGCGGAGCGGGAACGCGCCAGCACTTCACCTTCGGTCTTCATCATCAGCCAGGTCGCGCCCTGGGTGATGATCATGAAGAGGCTCACCAGACCGGCCAGCAGGCCGAACGGATTGAGCAGGCCGAAGAAGTTGCCGTGATAGGTCATCATCAGGAACTGGTTGAAGCTGAACGGTACCCCCTGCAGCAGGTTGCCGAACGCCACCCCGAAGATGACAGGGGGGATGGCACTACCGGCGAACAGGGCCCAGTCCCAGTTGGAGCGCCACTTGGCGTCTTCCTGCAGGGAACGGTACTTGAAGCCGACCGGACGGAAGAACAGCGCCATCAGGGTCAGGATCATGGCGATGTAGAAGCCGGAGAAGGCCGCCGCATAGACCATGGGCCAGGCCGCGAACAGGGCGCCACCGGCGGTCACCAGCCAGACCTGGTTGCCCTCCCAGTGCGGTCCCATGGTGTTGAGCATCACCCGACGCTCCACATCCTTCTTGCCGACGAAGGGGAGCAGGGCGCCCACCCCCATATCGAAACCGTCGGTGATGGCGAAACCGATCAGCAGCACGCCGACCAGCACCCACCAGACCAGACGCAACAGTTCGTAATCAAACATGGGTCACTCTCCTTATACCTTGCTCTGTTCGAAGTGGTACTTGCCCGTCTTCAGGCTGCTGGGGCCCAGGCGCGCATACTTGAACATCAGGTACATCTCGATGATCAGCAGCACCGTGTAGAACAGGAAGATCCCGATCAGAGAGAACCAGATCTCGGACGCAGGAATGTTGGATGCGGAGACGTAGGTCGGCAGCATCTCGGCGATGGTCCAGGGTTGACGACCATACTCGGCGACAAACCAGCCCGCCTCGATGGCGATCCAGGGCAGCGGGATGCCCCACAGCAGCGCCTTGAGCAGCCACTTGCGCTCGCCGATCTTGTGGCGAGTGCTGTCATAGAAGGCCAGACCGATCAGCACCAGCATCAGGATGCCGCAGGCAACCATGATGCGGAAGGCGAAGAACAGCGGCAGCACCTGCGGGATGGAATCATCCACGGCGGCCTTGATCTGCTCGTCGGTGGCGTCGGTCACGTTCGGGGTGTAGCGCTTGAGCAGCAGGCCGTAGCCCAGATCCTGCTTCACTTCGTCGAAGCGGGCGCGGGTATCCTCGGACTTGTCACCGGATTGCAGCTTGGTCAGCAGCTCGTAGGCGGTCATGCCGTTGCGCACGCGCAGTTCGTGCTCGCTCTTCAGATCCTTGAGGCCGGTCACCTGGCCGTCCAGGGAACGGGTGGCGATGATGCCGAGGGCATAGGGGATCTTGATGGCGTAGTCGGTGCGCATCTCCTCCTGGTTCGGGATGCCGAACAGGGTGAAGGAGGCCGGCGCCGGCTCGGTGTTCCATTCGGCCTCGATGGCCGCCAGTTTCACCTTCTGCACCTCGCCGGTCTCGTAACCGGACTCGTCGCCCAGCACCAGCACGGAGAGGATGGAGGCCATGCCGAACGCCGCCGCGATGGCGAAGGAGCGACGGGCAAAGGCCACGTCACGGTGCTTCAGCAGGTAGTAGGAAGAGATGCCCAGCACGAACATGGCGCCCGTGGTGTAGCCTGCCGCGACGGTGTGGACGAACTTGACCTGAGCGACCGGGTTGAACACCAGGTCGGCGAAGCTCACCATCTCCATGCGCATGGATTCGAAGTTGAACTCGGCACCCACCGGGTTCTGCATCCAGCCGTTGGCGACCAGGATCCAGAGGGCGGAGAGGTTGGTCCCGAGTGCCATCAGCCAGGTGGCGGCCAGGTGCTGGCGCTTGCTGAGGCGATCCCAACCGAAGAAGAACATGCCGACGAAGGTGGACTCCAGGAAGAAGGCCATCAGCCCTTCGATGGCCAGCGGGGCCCCGAAGATGTCGCCGACATAGTGGGAGTAGTAGGCCCAGTTGGTACCGAACTGAAACTCCATGGTGAGCCCTGTGGTGACCCCCAGGGCAAAGTTGATCCCGAACAACTTGCCCCAGAACTTGGTCATGTCCCGGTAGACAGTGTTGTTGGTCATCACATAGACGGACTCCATGATCGCCAGGAGGAAGGCCATTCCCAGCGTCAGGGGTACAAACAGGAAGTGATAAAGGGCCGTCGCGGCAAATTGGAACCGCGATAGGTCTACCACATGCTCAGCAATCATGATGTTTCCTCACCGATTATTGGCACGGCTATTTTGAGTTTTAAGGACAAAGCTTCCATTGGAAGTCCCCGAATGGTCGATCACCCCTCGCGGACTGACCGGATTCGACTGCCACCACATTAACAACAAGGCAATATACGAGAACAAAAAAAGCTAATGTTTAACATCTTTAAAACAATAACTATGGTTCTATTCCCGCCTATAATGATCGCTGTTTTATATCACCTTTATTTGATTGAAATCAATGTAAAACCACCGTCAATACATGCCTTTTCAAGGCAACTTACGAGCCAATTCATATTAATTGTGCGAACCGCATCACAAAAATACAAGAGCATAAATTATTGATTTAAATCAATTTTATAAAGAAACAAAATAGTTTCAATTCTGTTAATCAAATAGTGAAAGCCATAAAAATCGCGCTCATTATTCCATTATTTAAAAAATGATGCGGCTCATCATAAAAGCAATTTAAAACCAGTAAAAACACATGTTTATGCGTATATCCCGCCCCAATGAAATCATTACTTTATCTAATCAAAAGCCCATAGATTTTCTTGTTTGTTCCTCCCGGCAAGAGCTCCTACAATGCGCCTCGCAGTGAGGGCATACCTCTGGATACAGGCCGGTCATTCCGGGTTCCCGGTACGTATTCGATGAACATTTCGAACCTGTTTGTTGGGATTAATGATGAAAAAGTTTGTTGCCAAGACCATCCGTTACTACAAGCTTTCTTTCGTTCAACTCTATCAAATGAACCGACTCTGAGGCCTCGCGACGGCTCCTTTGTTTTTTCCCGACCGGCCTGCAGACGCCCTCACAGTCTGTGAACATCCATCCTGAATTGTCTTTGCCCACCGCATCCGCCGTGGGCTTTTTTTTACACGCACAACAAAAAACCGCCTCGAGGGCGGTTTTTTCGTTCACATCGCGGCGCTTACTGCTCTGCCGGCCGTTCCAGGCCGAAGTGCGCATAGGCTCTCTGGGTCGCGATCCGCCCTCTGGGTGTACGTTGCAGATAGCCTTGCTGGATCAGATAGGGTTCCAGCACATCCTCGATGGTGTCCTTCTCCTCGCCGATGGCGGCGGCCAGGTTGTCGAGTCCCACGGGCCCCCCCATAAACTTGTCGATGACGGCCAACAATAGCTTGCGATCCATGAAGTCGAAACCCTCGTTGTCCACGTCCAGCATGTCCATGGCGCGGGCCGCAATGGGTCCGTCAATCCGCCCGTCGGACTTCACCTGGGCGAAATCCCGCACCCGTCTTAACAATCGGTTAGCAATGCGCGGCGTGCCCCGGGAGCGGCGCGCCACCTCCAGTGCCCCGTCGCTCGACATGTCGAGGCCGAGACAGCGGGCGCTGCGGGAAACGATGTCGGTGAGGTCCTTGACGTTGTAGAACTCCAGCCGCTGGACAATGCCGAAGCGATCCCGTAGCGGGCTGGTCAGGGAACCGGCCCGGGTGGTGGCGCCGATCAGGGTGAAGGGGGGCAGGTCGAGCTTGATGGAGCGGGCGGCGGGGCCCTCCCCTATCATGATGTCGAGCTGGTAATCCTCCATCGCCGGGTAGAGCACCTCTTCCACCACCGGGCTCAGGCGGTGGATCTCGTCGATGAAGAGCACATCGTTCGGCTCCAGGTTGGTGAGCAGGGCGGCGAGATCGCCGGCCTTCTCCAGCACGGGGCCCGAGGTGGTCTTGATGTTGACCCCCATCTCGTTGGCGACGATGTTGGCCAGCGTGGTCTTGCCGAGGCCGGGCGGACCGAAGATCAGCAGGTGATCGAGGGCTTCCCCACGCTGGCGGGCCGCCTCGATGAAGATCTCCATCTGGTCGCAGACGTGATCCTGCCCGGTGTAATCGGCCAGTTTCCTGGGCCGGATGGCCCGATCGATGATCTCGTCCTCGCGGGCAGCCCCCGCCGAGATGAGACGATCCGCTTCAATCATGGGCTACCTCACGCGCTGCATCCCCGCTCGCACCGGCGCGCGGCAGGGGGTGATCCGCTCTGTTCATGGTCACACTCACACCAGGCTGCGCAGGGATTCGCGGATGATGGCCTCGACCGACATCCCCTCGACCGCCACCTTGGTGACGATCTGGCTCGCCTGCTGCGGCTTGTAGCCGAGCGCCACCAGGGCGCTGGCCGCCTCCTCGCTCGCATCGGGGGCGCGCAGCGGGCTCTCCTTGGCAGGCAGGGCGATCTCGGCCGGGGAGAAGAGATCGTGGCTGACCCAGCCCTTGAGCCTGTCCTTCATCTCCACCACCAGCCGCTCGGCGGTCTTCTTGCCCACCCCGGGCAGCTTGACCAGAGAGCTTATCTCCTCGCGCTCGACACTCATCACGAACTGGGTGGCCGTCATACCGGAGAGGATCGCCAGCGCCAGCTTGGGGCCGACCCCGTTGGTCTTGATCAGCTCGCGAAACAGCGCCCGCTCCTGCTTGTGATTGAAGCCATACAGCAACTGGGCATCTTCGCGCACCACGAAGTGGGTGTGGATCACCGCCTCCTTCCCCAATTCCGGCAGATCATAGAAGCAGCTCATGGGCATGTGCACCTCGTACCCCAGACCCCCCACTTCGATCAGGACCTCGGGGGGTTGCTTCTCGATGATGACGCCTCTCAAGCGACCGATCATGTTCTCTTCCTCGCCACGCAGACTCTTTCCAAATTGGCCACTAGCATAAAGAATAACTGGATAAGTATCCAGCATAGGCCGCCCCCGGCCTCGCCCTCACCAGACTGAATTTAGCCCTTGGGCCACGAGGCTCGGCCTGTTAAAATTCCGCACTTGAAATTTTCCAGGGCCAAGCCGCCCGAACTAGCGAAGGTCTACCGCGATGCGTACCAGCCAATATCTGCTTTCCACTCTCAAGGAAACCCCCTCCGACGCAGAGGTCATCAGCCACCAGCTGATGCTGCGCGCCGGCATGATCCGCAAACTCGCCTCCGGCATGTACGCCTGGCTGCCGACCGGCCTGCGGGTGCTGAAGAAGATCGAGAACATTGTTCGCGAAGAGATGAACAATGCTGGTGCCATCGAAGTCTCCATGCCGGTGGTACAGCCCGCCGAGCTGTGGCAGGAGTCCGGCCGCTGGGATGACTACGGTCCCGAGCTGTGCCGCCTGACCGACCGCCACAACCGTCCCTTCGTGCTGGGCCCGACCCACGAAGAGGTGATCACTGCGCTGGTGCGCTACGAGGTGAACAGCTACAAGCAGCTGCCGCTCAACCTCTACCAGATCCAGACCAAGTTCCGCGACGAAGTACGCCCCCGTTTCGGCGTGATGCGTGGCCGCGAATTCCTGATGAAGGATGCCTACTCCTTCCACATCGACAAGGAATCTCTGGTCGAGACCTACGAGAAGATGCACGCCGCCTACTGCGCCGCCTTCACCCGCATGGGTCTGAACTTCCGTCCGGTACAGGCCGATACCGGCTCCATCGGTGGTACCGGTTCCCACGAATTCCAGGTGCTGGCCGAGAGCGGTGAAGACTTGATCGCCTTCTCCGACAGCTCTGATTACGCCGCCAACATCGAGATGGCCGAAGCGCTGGCGCCGGCTGGTGAGCGCGCTGCCGCCACCGCAGCCCTGACCAAGGTTGCCACCCCAAACGTCCACACCATCGACGAAGTGGCCGCTTTCCTGAACGTGGCACCGACCGCCATCGCCAAGACCCTGCTGGTACTGGCAGAGGAAGATGAGCACGGCAAGCAGGCCGTCATCGCGCTGGTTCTGCGTGGCGACCACGAACTGAACGAAATCAAGGCCGAGAAGCTCTCTGGCGTTGCCAACCCGCTGACCTTCGCCAACGACGAGCAGATTAAAGCGGCCGCCGGTTGCGACGCAGGCTCCATCGGCCCGGTCGGCTTTGCCGGTCGCATCATCGTCGATCGCAGCGCCGCCCACCTGGCGGACTTCGTCTGCGGTGCCAACGAGACCGGCTTCCACCTGACCGGTGCCAACTGGGATCGCGACATCGCCGCTTACGAGGTTGCCGATCTGCGCAACGTGGTGGAAGGCGACCCCAGCCCCTGCGGCCAGGGCAAGTTGCTGCTCAAACGCGGCATCGAGGTGGGCCACATCTTCCAGCTGGGGACCAAGTACTCCGAAGCCATGAAGGCGAGCGTGCTGAACGAGGGCGGCAAGTCCGTCACCATGGAGATGGGTTGCTACGGTATCGGGGTCTCCCGTCTGGTGGCCGCCGCCATCGAGCAGAACAACGACCAGTACGGCATCATCTGGCCGGACGCCATCGCCCCGTTCGAAGTGGCCATCGTCCCCATGAACATGCACAAGTCCGAGCGCGTGGCCGAGCAGGCACAGCAGTTCTACGCCGAGCTGAAGGCCGCCGGTGTGGATGTGCTGTTCGATGACCGCAAGGAGCGCCCGGGCGTGATGTTCGCCGACATGGAGCTGCTGGGGATCCCCCACGCCATCGTCATCGGCGACCGCGGTCTGGACAACGGCGTGGTGGAGTACAAGTGCCGCCGCTCTGGCGAGAAGCAGGAAGTGGCCATCGGCGAGATCGTCGCCCTGCTCAAGGGCAAGCTGGGTCGCTGATAACGCCGACACCGCCTTTCGCTTTTCATAGGAAAGCCCCGAGAGCCACGGCACTCGGGGCTTTTTATATGGCTCTCAGCCATGATGCACAAAAATGCGCCTCCAGCGCGAACCATTGAGATAACTGTATTGCCCTGTACACGGCACGGCTGATTTCCTAGACTGGCGCTCTTTACCCAGCTTGCCCGAGAAGTCATGTCCATCGCCTCAGCCAATACCGTTGTCGTGCTCGACTTCGAGACCACAGGGCTTTCACCCGGACAAGGGGATAGAGCCATCGAGATCGGTGCCGTCAGAATCAAGGATGGCCATATCAGCGAGCGTTTCTCGGCATTGATGAATCCGGGCTTCAACGTGAGCAGCTTCATCGAGCAATATACCGGGATCAGCAATGCCATGCTGAAACAGGCCCCACCCTGCAACGAGGTGATGGCGGATTTCGTCGACTTTATCGGTGATGACAATCTGGTCGCCCACAACGCCTCCTTCGACAAGCGCTTTCTGGATGCGGAACTAGAGCGATTGCCGGCGCAATACCGCGGGCAGTTCGCCTGTTCCCTGCTGCTGTCGAGGCGCCTGTTTCCCGATGCCCCGGATCACAAGCTGGGAACCCTGGTGCAATACCGGTGCCTGCCCAATGACGGGGTGTTTCACCGCGCCCTGGCGGATGCCGAGGTGACGGCCCACCTCTGGCTTGCCTTGTTGGAAGAGCTGGCGTGTCGACATGGCATTATCGACCCGGATTTTGAATTGCTGCTGACCCTTGGCAAGAAACCAAAACCGGTGATCCCATCCTTCCTGCGGGAATATGCGGCTCGGAAATAACGTGTGCCGACATGCATCATCAATCATTCATGCCATGTCGGCATTAATTTTACCCGCCTTCAAATCCATGATGGCCCGGCGTAAAGACAGGCAGGCAAGAAGATAATTTAGCACTGCACAGCAATGAAAAAAGCGCGCCAAATGGCGCGCTTTTTGTTTCCGTGTCATCTGGCGACAGGGCCGGCTCACGGCGCCTCAGCCATTGCGACCGATAAAGAGATCGGTCACATGGCAGCTGCTGCGCGCCTCCAGGGCGTCCAGCATGTAGGCCGCCGCGTCTTCCGGAGTCATGAAGCCGCTCGGGTCCAGGTGATCCGAGTTCTCCCAGAATTCGCTGCGGATCCCGCTCGGATAGAGGTTCACCAGCCGCAGGGGCGAGCCCTTGAGCTCGGCCCGCAGGGACTCCAGAAAGCCCCGCATCCCCCACTTGGAGGCGCAGTAGATGCTCTCGTTGGCCTTGCCAGCCTGGGCCGCCGAGGAGAGCACATTGGCCAGCACGCCGCCCTTTTCGCCGATGAGACGCACGGTCTGCTGGGCCACCAGTATGGTGGAGACGAGGTTGCTCTCCACCACCCGGCGGATCTGCTCGGCGGTGTAGACGCCCACCGGGCCGAACTCGCCGACACCGGCGCAGTGCAGCACCAGATCGGGCAGGCCGCCCCACTCCACCGCGGCAGCAAAGGCGACGTCCACCTCTTCGTGGTGCGCGAGATCGGCGGCGATGCCGACCACGGCGCTGCCGAGGCGCTGCTCCTGCTCCTGCAGTTTCTGGTAGCGGCGACCCATCATGGAGACGCGATGGCCGCGCTCAACCAGCCCTATGGTCAGTGCACGCCCGAGCCCGGAGCCCGCGCCAGTCACTATGATATGGCCCATCTTCTCTCCTCATCAGAGCCAGCCATCACTTAGCCGTGATGCGCCGCCCGGGGCGTCAGATCAGAAGGTGAACTCGCCACCGATGAACCAGCCGTCGATGGTCTGGTCGACGCGGTCGAAGTCCATCTCGGCCTCACGCCAGCCGGCACGGATCTTGAGCGGCACGGTGGAGAACTTGTAGGAACCGCCCAGACGGTAGTCGTAGTTGTCGGCATCCTGCACGCGCATGTCGCCGAAGGCCGCAAAGCCCGTCCCCGGGATGCGCACTTCACCGCCGGTGTAGGCCATCAGCACGTCCTTGTCATAGGAGTAGTGCTGGGTGTTGAAATCGCCGTCGTAACGACGACCGGTCAGACCCAGATCGATCTGGAACAGGTCGTTGTTGAACAGGCGATAGTAGAGGCTCAGATCATAGGCCAGCAGATCGTTGTTGAAGGCGCCGCCGCTGCTGCTGAAGTCGGACATCTCGAACTTGGCGTTGGGCAGCAGCAGAATGCCGTGCTCCAGTTGCAGGTAACCGCTCCAGTTGTAGTTCTCGTCATAGCTGCCAGCACTCACACCGCTGACCTGGCCGCTGCCCTGGGCGTTCCACAGATCGGCACCCGCGGCGAACCGCCAGTCATCGGCGGCGGTGGCGGCGTGGCTGAACAGGGCCAGTACACAACCGGTAATCAAGGTCTTCTTCATCATAAGGCTCCATCATGGACGGGAAAGGCCATCATTTTACCCGGAGTGCACGGAATACCTAGAGTAAAAAGCTGAACAAGCGTCCAGAAATGTCAGTGCTGCATGCCTTTCATCGGCTCGATGGGCTTCACCGGCAGGCTCAGGCCCAGGCTCTGGCCATCGTCCAGGGTCAGGGTCAGCGGGAAGGGGGTCCCCTGGGAGAGCTCGCGCACCTCGAACAGCATGATGTGCAGGCTGCCGGGCTTGAGGACGGCCTCCCCCCTGGCCGGGATCTCGATGCGCTCCACCTGGCGCATCTTCATCACCCCGTTCTCGTGCAGGTGGGTGTGCAGCTCGGCACGACCCGCTTCCGGGGAAGCCGCCGCCACCAGCGCCACCGGCTTGTCCCCATCGTTCTTGAGCACCATGAAGGCCGCCGTGTTCGGCGAGCCCGGTGGCAGCAGGCGCACATAGCCGTCGACGGCCTCGACCTTGGCCAGGGCCGGTGCGGCCAAGAGCAGGGCCAGGCTGGAGTAAAACGCACGTTTGAACATGGTTGAAATCCTTTTATGATGTTGTTAAACGAAGCGAAGCTTACCCCCTATGGCAAGCTTTTGGCAGCCCCGACAACAAGGATTCAGACATGCCCCTCACAATTCTGACCGAACAGCAGGATGGCCTGCTCATCCTGACCCTCAACCGGCCGGACAAGCGCAATGCCCTCAACGCCGGGATGTATCAGGCCCTTGCCGACGCGCTGCGCCAGGCGGCCCGGGACGAGCACGTGCATGCCCTGCTGCTGCAGGGACAGTCCGACTGCTTCACCGCCGGCAACGATCTCGCGGACTTCGTGGGGAAGGAGACCCTGGAGGCCGACGACCCCATACTGCAGTTCCTCCACACCCTGGCCGATTTTCCCAAGCCGGTGATCGCCGCCGTCGCGGGCCCGGCGGTGGGGATAGGCACCACAATGCTGCTGCACTGCGATCTGGTCTATCTGGCGGACAACGCCAGGCTGCAACTGCCCTTCGTGGAGCTGGGGCTGGTGCCGGAGTTTGCCTCCAGTCTGCTGCTGCCCCGCGCCGTGGGCCATCTGAAGGCGGCAGAGCTGCTGTTGCTGGCCGACCCCATGGATGCCTCCGAGGCGCTGCGCCTCGGACTGGCCAACCGGGTGCTGGCGGCGTCCGAGCTGCTCCCCTTCGCCCGGGAGCAGGGGCTGAGGCTGGCGGCCAAGCCGCCGAAGGCGCTGCAAAAGAGCAAGGCGCTGCTCAGGCAGGAGCTCAAGCAGGCGGTGCACTTCGTCATCGATCTGGAGGCGCGCGCCTTCTCACAGGCCCTGCTGGGGGAGGAGGCCCAGCGCCGCATCGCCCACCGGCTCAGGCGCTGAGGCCAATCGCTAGTTCAGGCGAAAACGCCCGATCAGCTCGCAGCCCTGCACCTTGTCCTGCACCTGGATCAGTCGGGCGATCTCGGGGTTGGGGTGGCGCTTCAGGAAGGCGAGCAGGGCCGCGCGGCAGCAGCCCAGCTCGCTGATGAGGGATTCGCACGCCCGGTTGGGGCACTGGGGCACCAGGGCGGTGACCAGTTCGGAGGCGAGCTTGAGGTAGCGCAGCTCATAGGCGGGTTCGTCCATGGCACGCCAGAAGTCGGCCATGCGGTGACAGGTGGCGACCCGCATGCTGGCCAGCTCGTCCAGATCCCCGGACGTCAGTTCATACACCTCGCCCAGGGCCTGCTGATAGAGGCAGATGGCCGTGCCAAGTGCCCCCATGCCCAGGGCGTTTTCCGCCTCCAGCATGTAACGTTGCCAGTGTTGATTCGCCATCTTCCTCTCCTCTGCCGACACGAGTGGAACCTGTATCATGGCCAATCGAGAATAAATATCAACCCGAGCCTTTGTGCAGGATCCCTCAGCCCGCCGCTCTTGGCTGGTTGACGCGACACTGTTTGCCGGGATAACCGGGCAGGGTGCCGGCCTTGGCGCCGCAGGCCAGGCGCTTGGCCTCGGCGAGGCGCTCCGCGAGGTTGGCCTCGTTGACCGGCTGCCAGCCCATCTGCTGGCCGAGCCAGCTGGCCCAGGCGAACTCGACGAAATAGACCTGCTCCCCCTTGCTGAAGTAGCCCGCATCCTGCAGCAGCCCCGCCAGGGTGCGGTAGGGGTAGTCCGGCAGATCCCCGATGTGCCGGGGCAGCTGCTCCGGGGTCAGGGGCCGGCCCCGTTCATCCTTGAGCCAGGCCCAGTGGTTGTTCTGCATCTGGCTCCAGAAGTTGGCCCTGTCCTGCAGCCGGGCGATCACCTTGACCCTGGCCTGCTTCACCCCCTGTTGCCACAGCGCCTTGGTCAGGTGGTGCCTGTCCACCAGCCAGTAGCCGCCATCGGGGGCAATCACTATGGGGATCTCTTTCTTTTTCATCAACTTGTCGAGCTGCTTCTCGCTCTTGTCCGCCAGCTCCTGCGCCGTGGCGTCCACCTGGAGCTGGCCCACCCCGCCCTGGGTCGGATGAAGCTGGTCGATGCGCACCTCGCACCAGCTCCCCACCGGGCTCTCCTTCTCGCACGGGGCCAGCGCCCAGGCCCCCTGGCTCAGCACACAGGCCAACAAGATCCATGCTCTCATCACTCTCTCCTCCTCGCGCTCCAGACGGGCGCACGTTGACAGCCGCCCCGGATATCATGGGACTCACTCTGGCGGTCTGACCAGCAAAGGGGATATCATGATTTCCCGTCTGCCGGCGATGCATTCTCGCCGACTTTTCTCCCCGCTTCACACAATTTGAAGGATTCGCCATGAAAGGATGGAGCCCCCTGCTGGCCCTGCTGGGTTGCGTCAGTGTCCAGGCCGCCGATGTACCGCCCGGCACTGAACTCGCCGCCGAACAGGCGGTCGTGCGTCATCTCAAGGATGAGCCGGCCAGCCTGAGCCCCCTCAAGCTGGTCGGCCTGCCGGAGCTGCAGGTGCTCAGGGATCTCTACGAGGGGTTGCTGACCCAGGGGCCGGACGGCAAGGTGCTGCCCGGGGTGGCCGCCCGCTGGGAGAACAGGGGCAACCGGCAGTTCACATTCCACCTGAGGCCCGATGCCCGCTGGTCCAACGGGGATCCCGTGCGCGCCGCCGACTTCGTCTACGGCTGGCGCAAACTGGTCGATCCGAAAGAAGCCGCCACCTTCGCCTGGTTCGCCCAGCTTGCCCGCTTCGACAAGGTGGACGACATCGTAGCCGGCAAGCTGGCCCCCGAGGCGCTAGGGGTGAAGGCCCTCGACGAGCATACCCTGCAGGTGACCCTCTCCCAGCCGGTGCCCTACTTCCTGAGCCTGCTGACCCACCCCAGCCTGTCGCCGCTGCACAAGGCCAGCATGGAACAATACGGCAGCCAGTGGACCCAGCCCGGCAAGCTGGTGGGCAACGGCGCCTTCGTGCTGAGTCACCGGGTGGTGAACGAGAAGCTGGAGCTGACCCCGAACCCCTACTACTGGGATCGCGCCCATACCGTGTTGACCAAGGTTACCTTCGTCCCCATCAACCAGGAGAGCGCGGCCACCCTCCGCTACCTGGCCGGGGATCTGCACATCACCGAGTCCTTCCCCAAGGAGCAGTATCACAAGCTGATGCAGCAGATCCCGGGCGAGGTCCATACCCCGGATCAGCTCGGCACCTACTACTACGCCTTCAACACCCAACGCCCGCCTCTTGACGATGTGCGGGTGCGCAAGGCGCTCTCCTACACCATCGATCGGGGCCTGATTGCCGACAAGGTGCTGGGGACAGGTGAGAAGCCCGCCTACCACTTCACCCCGGACGTGACCGCCGGCTTCGCGCCCAAGCCCAACCTGATCTCCACCCGCAGCCAGCAGGCGCTCGACGAGCAGGCCAGGGCGCTGCTCAAGGAGGCCGGTTACGGCCCGGACAAGCCCCTCAAGCTGACCCTGCTGTACAACACGGCGGAGATCCACAAGAAGATGGCGCTGGCCATCGCCAACCTGTGGAAGCAGAAGCTGGGGGCCAGGGTCGAGCTCACCAACCAGGAGTGGAAGAGCTACCTCGACAGCCGCCAGAGCGGCCAGTTCGAGGTGATCCGCTCCTCCTGGGTGGCCGATTACAACGACCCGTCCGCCTTCCTCGGCCTCTGGGGATCCGGCCACAGCGGCAACATGGCCCGTTTCGCGAACCCCCATTACGACACCCTGCTGACCAGGGCGGCCGCCAGCCAGGATCCCGCCGAGCGCGGCCGCCTGTTCGACGAGGCCGAAGCCATACTGCAGGAGCAGGCCCCCATCGCCCCCATCTACCAGTACACCAATGCCCGGCTCATCAAGCCCTGGCTCAAGGGCTATCCCATCAACAACCCGGAAGACGTGGCCTACAGCCGCCAGCTCTACCTCGTCAAGCACTGAGCAATCGAGGGGCCAGCCTGTCTGGCCCCCTCCTGGCACTGTTCCCGTTCAAGTTCCCGGCATAGAATGCCGTTTCTCTTCGTCCATCAGCCCGTTGATTCGATCGCCCTATGCGTTGTCTGCCCCTGATTGCCCTGTTGATCGCCCTCCCCGCCCAGGCCGCCAGTGAAACCGAGTGCCGCCAGGCCTTCCTCGAATGGATGCTGGACCAGCAGAAGCAGTTCAGCGATCGCAAGGCCAGCAAGATGGAGCGACGCAACGCCGAGCGGGCCATCGATCAGGCCCGCGACGAGTTCGCCAAGGAGGAGAGCTTCTGCCAGGCCATGGCCTGGGTCGACGGGGATACGGGCCGGGATCCCCGCTTCAAGCCGAGAACGGGGGAGATCCACGACTTCACCCCCCGAAGCTGATCCCGCCGCGCAGGCCCGCCATCTACGACTTTTTTCAGTCTTCATCCCGTGGATTTGTTGACCCAAGCCAAGGTGGTGTCACCCCCCGCATCTACAATGACGCCGTAACAGTCACAAAAAATAAAAACAAATTTATCAGTTACTTGGCTCATTCAGGATGCGCACATGACCACAAACCCACAAGAGGGGGAGATCCGTTTCCCCGATTACATCTCGCTGATTTCGACCACGGATCCCAGCAGTCACATCACCTACGCCAACCAGCATTTCTGCGACGTGGCCGGCTACAGCGCCGCCGAGATGGAGGGGGTGCCCCACAACCTGGTGCGCCACCCCGACATGCCCAAGGCCGCCTTCGCCGACATGTGGCGCCGGCTGCAGCAGGGCAAGAGCTGGATGGGACTGGTGAAGAACCGCACCAAGAGCGGCCAGTTCTACTGGGTCAATGCCTATGTCACCCCCATCCTCAACGAACGGCGGCAGATCATCGAATACCAGTCGGTCCGCACCCGTCCGCAGGATCACGACATCGCCTGGGCGGAGCAGCTCTATGCCCGGATCCGCGCCGGCAGGGCGCTACCCTGGCTCAGCCGCCTCACCCTGGAGCCGGGACAGCTCACCCTGCTGCTGTGCGGGCTGGCCCTGGCGGGCATGGGGGCCGCCCTGGTGACGGGCCAGGCCGGATGGGGCGCCATCACCCTGCTCTGCCTGCTGGCCCAGATGGGGCATGGCTGGCACCAACAGAAGCGGCTGGCCCGGCTGCTGGCCATGGCCGGCGAGGAGCTGGGCACGCCCCTGTGCCAGGTGCTCTACGCCCGGCGGCAGGACGGTCTGGGGGCCCTCGAGCTGCTGCTGCGCATGAAGAAGGCCGAGCTCAGGGCCGTGGTGGGGCGCAGCGCCGACACCAACCAGCAGATCCTGCAGGCGGCGGAGGATGACAGGGGCCATATCCAGACCATAGACACCCACCTGCAACAGCAGCGGGCCCAGAGCGAGCAGCTGGCGGCGGCCATCACCGAGATGAGCCACTCCATTCGCGACGTGGCCGACAACGCCCACCAGGCCAACGCCCTGGTGAGCGAGGTGCAGCAGGTGTCTGAGAGCGGCCGGCAGGCGCTCGCGACCACTCGCGCCTCGGTGAACCAGCTGCATCAGGAGCTGGATGCCAGTCAGGCGGTGCTGGCCCGCCTGAACCAGGACAGCCAGAAGATCAGCGGCATCCTGGAGGTCATCGGGCAGATCGCGGATCAGACCAACCTGCTCTCCCTCAATGCGGCCATCGAGGCGGCCCGGGCCGGCGAGCAGGGGCGCGGCTTTGCGGTGGTGGCCGACGAGATCCGGGCCCTGGCCCAGAAGACCCGCAGCTCCACCGGCGAGATCAGCGAGATGATAGGGGCGTTGCAGCAGAGCACCCGGCAGTTGTCAGATGGCATGGCCCAGGGGGCGCAAACCTCGGAGCGCTGCCAGCAGCACATGGGGGCTACCGCCGAGGTGCTCGACCAGATCAACCAGATGCTGACCCGGGTGACCCACACCAGCGACGAGATAGCCCAGGCGGTCAGCCAGCAGGCGGATGTCACCAGCACCCTGGATCAGGGGATACAGCAGATCCATCAGCTGGCGAGCCACACCGCGGACAACAGCCGACAGGCGCTGGATGGCATCACCCTGCTGGTGGAGCGGCTGCAAAACCTCTCCCGCCTGATCACCCAGTTCCACGACTGAAATTGCCCTCCGTGTAGCCAGGCGCGTCTCCGGACGCGCTGCGATTTCTCCGCCACCACCCCTTGATGCCAGACGCCGGCCCTACCCGGTTGCGCTCCCCTCCTCCGTTTCTCACCCCCATATGGGGCCTTTCATACATTTGTAACACAAATGTAAACGGAATTACTCCAACGCCCGCCATAACAGTCACTTTCCATCGTGCCTCAACCAAAAGGACTTCATGATGCACAACGCTCTGAGCTATGCCGCCCTGCTGCTCGCCGGCGCCCTGCCGCTGCAGGCGCTGGCCGACACCGATGTCTACCTCACCAACAACAGCCCGGAACCCCTGCAACTGACGGTCAGCCAAAGCGGCAGCGGCCAGCTGCAGGCAGGCAGCCAGTGGATTCAGCACAGGACGGAGCTGGGCCCCTGGGAGAGCGCCATGGTGCTCAGCTTCAATCGCTACGAGGGAGTGCAGGCGGGCAAGCACTATCTGTTCGAAACCCGTGTCACCACCGCCGGCGGCGACACCTATCGCCTCAACCAGCGGATGGAGGGCACCTGGTGGAACAGCACCCTGCAGCACGGCGGCGAGACGCCGACCGCCAGCTCCGGCTGGCAGATCGATCGCGCCCTGCATCGCACCCGGGGACCGCAGGAGCTGGCCTTCGCCGCCAAGTTCACCGGCCGTTACGACGATCTGCACTACATGCTCACCCCACCACAACAGCGGGAGCAGCCGGAACCGGCAGAAGACAAGCTCAAGGTCGCCAGCTACAACGTCTGGGCCCTGCCGGTGATCGCCGCCAGCATAGGCGAGCGGCTGGCGCTGCTGCCCGATCATCTCAAGGGCTATGACGCCCTGCTGTTGCAGGAGGTGTTCGACGGTCGGCGCGAGGGCTTCCTGCAGGCGCTGGCCAAGGAGTACCCCTACCAGACCAAGGTGCTCGACAAGCCCGGGGTCAACATCCACGACGGCGGCGTGGTGATCGTCAGCCGCTACCCCATAGTGCGCGAGGCCCAGCTGGTCTATCCCCAGTGCACCGGCACCGACTGCTTCGCCGACAAGGGGGTGATGTACGCCGAGGTGATCAAGGGGGGCAAGGCCTGGCACCTGTTTGCCACCCACACCGCCAGCTTCGACACCGACGAGGCACGCCGGCTGCGCCAGATCCAGTTCGGCCAGATCCGCACCCTGGCCGCCAGCCTCGGGATCCCGGCCAGCGACACCGTCATCTACGGTGGCGACTTCAACGTCAACAAGCGCAAGTTCGCCGACGACTACGCCGGCATGCTGGCCAACCTCAACGCCCATGAGCCCGCCTATGGCGGCTACACCGAGGCCACCTTCGATCCCAGGATCAACCCCTACGCCGGCGGGCCCCTCTCAGGCGGCGCCAACGTCGAGTATCTGGACTATCTGGTGGTGAGCCAGGAGTACGGCACCGTCAGCCACAACCTCAACAGCGTCTGGATCCCGCGCAGCAGCGATGGCAGCCTCTGGCCCGCCAGCAACCTCTCCGATCACTTCCCGGTCAAGGGAGAGATCAGCCGATGAAGCGCCGTTACGGGTTCCTGGCCCTGGCGGTGCTGGCGCTGTTGCTGCTCCACCTCGGCTGGCAGGAGGCGCCCGAGCAGCCGGCACTCACCAGCCAGAGCGCTCAGCCAGCCGCCGCCGAGTCACCGCAGACACAGCCGCCACTGGCCCCCGTCACCGGCCCGATTGCCACCACCGCCGCGCCAGCCAGCCCAGCACAGGCCCCTGCCAGCTGGCGCGATCTGCCGGACGAGATGAATCGGCAGCTCGCCAGCGAGGTCAGCGACAGCGAGCAGCCGCTGGCCGAGCGGCTCGCCAATCTGGAGGCGATAGAGGCCCAATGGCTGAGCGAGGGGGAGAGCCTGTTTCGGCTGCAGGGGCGCTACGCCCTGGCACTCGAGCAGCTGGCGCAGGAGAGCGAGCAGCTAACCCTGGCCGAGCGGCTGACGGCCCTCACCCGGCTGCAGGATGAGTGGGCGGCGGATCATCCGGATCTGGCGGCGGATCTGTTCAACCCGGATGCCCGCTTGCAGCAGGCGCGCCAGCTGTGGGGGGACGAGGAGCTGGCGACCCTGGCCCGCCACTTCCTGCCGGCCGGGCAGGCCGAGGCGACCGTGCAGTTCGCCGCCAGCCGGCAACAGCAGCTGGCGCAGCGCAGCCACTATCAGCAGCAGCTGACCGAGCTGGAGCAGCAGCTGGCGGCCAGCCGGGGCAACATGGACGAGGCAAGCTGGCAGCAGCACAGGGAGGTGGTGCTCGGGCAGTTTAGGCGCGACTTCTTCGCCCAGGAGCAGGGCCGGCCCTGAACCGGCGACGGCCTGGGGAGTCTGATCGCCACAAGAGAAAGGGCCCGTCAGGGCCCTTGATGTTTGCCGGATCATCAGGCCAGCGGATAGCTGGCCGCCAGCCCGTTCTCGCAGTGCCAGTTGGCCCACAGCTTGTTGTCGCTGCCCATCTGCAGGGTGGCGAAGTTGCGGGTGCGCAGATAGACGGGGGCGCCGAACGGCTTGATCAGCTCGGCGCGGATCAGCCGGCTCTCGTCGAGGTATTCGGGATCGTCGTTGGTCATGGCGAGGATCCCCGTCCATTGGAACTGGGTGGGGCAGGGATGCACTATGCCGGAGGAGACCAGCTGGTGCACGTTGAGCACCCCGTCCCGCTTGTCCTGGATCACCCCGAGGCAGCCCACGTGCACGTCGCCGGAGAGGATCAGGGTCTTGCAGCCAGGATCCCGCTGGCGACGGTTCTTGGCGTTGTCCAGCAGCCGCATGATGAGGCGGGCCCGCTCCCCCTCGTGTGACTTGGCGCGCCAGTGATCCTTGAGATCGTCGGTCAGCTCCTCCTCCCAGGGGGTCGCATCGAACGCCGCCTCGGTGAAGGAGAAGTCGCGATAGACCACGGGCACCCCGGTCATGACCAGCAGGTGCCCCTCGCCGCAATCGGCCAGTACCCCGTTGATCTGATCCCACTGCTCCCGGCTCATCACCTGGCTCTGGGTGCGAGTCGCCCTGTTGTCCAGGGCCAGGATCTGGTAGTCCCGAAAACGCAGTCGCCAGGAGTGATGGGCCAGGTTCGCAGGATCCAGCAGGGAGGCATTGGCAGCGGAGCGCAGCTGGAACAGCCGGAAATACTTGGCGGCGGCGGCATAGATGGCCTGATAGACCTCGCAGCCCTGCAAGTCGGCGGGATAGCTGCCCCAGCCATCGAAGATGTCGTGATCGTCCCACATCATGACGCTCGGCACCCGGGCCAGCATGGCGGCCACCTCGGGGCGGCTCCACTGCCGGCAGTAGAGTTCGCAATAGAAGCGATCGAGCTGCTCCACCATGGTCCGGGTCGCCTTGCGTTTGACCTTCTCCACCCGATCCAGCTCGTTCCAGGCCTTGAGGCTGGGCACCGAGGTCCAGAGGGAGTCGGCATAGACCTGATCCCCGCCCATCAGCAGCAGCGAGAAGGGATGCTCCCTGTGCTCGGCGGCCAGCTTGTCCCACATCACATAGGGCTGGGGGGTGGAGGTGAGCAGCTTGAAGTCGGAGAAACCGTTGCAGGATGCATACCCGATGCGCACCCGCTCCTCCCGCCCCGGCAGATGAAACTGCCACTGGCTGATCCCGGCCAGATCCCGGGCGGCCACACCGTCCAGCAGGATCTCGTAATCGACCGTGCTGGCCCGGGCCTCCGGGGTCGCCGACCAGACGGCGCGCCAGAACGCCCCTCTGGGGGTATCCGCCTGCTTGCTGGCGGTCAGCAGCCTGCCATTGACCTTGACGCTGGCCCCCTTGAAGCCCGCCACCGCCAGGAAACAGATGCTGTATTGTGTCTCAGATTCGAGCCCCAGCAGGGGCCCCATTACCAGGGTCGTCATCCGCTATCCTCCATGGTCCAGTCCATGGAGCATACCGAAACAGGCCTCCTTTGATACTGCCCAACCGGGCAGCGTCGCGCCTAGGCCTTGCCCTTGAACTGCCTGATGCTGCGCTTGCCCTGGGTGCGCCGGTTTGCCTGCTTGTCCCTGGGGGCCCGCTTGCCCTCCCCGCTCGCCGGCTGATCGGTCACCGGGAAGCCGTCGAGCGCCGCCAGCGGCAGGGCCCGCCCGGTCAGGGCCCGTATCGCCTCGAGCGCCCCGCCGTCGCCGTGGCAGGTGAGGGAGATGGCGAGCCCGCTGCGCCCGGCCCGGGCGGTACGGCCGATGCGGTGCACATACACGGGGGCATGGGCAGGCAGATCCAGGTTGATCACCAGGGGCAGCGCCTCCACGTGAATGCCCCGCGCCATCAGATCCGTGGCCACAAGCACCCGCACCCTGCCCGTCCTGAAGTCGGCCAGCGCCTGCTCCCGCACCGCCTGCTCCTTGTCCCCGTGCAGGGCCGCCACCGCAATGCCCGCCCTGGCGAGCTTCTTCGCCACTCCGTCCGCGTCGTCCCTGGCGCTGATGAAGACCAGCACCTGGGGCCAGTCGTGCGCCTTGAGCAGGGCGATCAGCGCCGGCACCTTGCTGCTCCTGTTGACCAGATAGAGCCGCTCCTCGATCTCGCTCACCAGGCTGTGGAGGGGCTCGGCCTCGATACGCGCCGGATCCCGCAACAGGCCGGTGGCCAAGCTCTCCAGCTCGGCGGGCAGGGTGGCCGAGAACAGCAGGGTCTGACGCTCGGCGGGCATCGCCTTTATCAGCCACTGGATGTCGGGCCAGAAGCCCATCTCCAGCAGGCGGTCCGCCTCGTCCAGCACCAGGCAGCGCAGCGCGCCCAGCCCCAGCACCTGCTGGGCCAGCAAGTCCCGCAGCCGCCCCGGCGTCGCCACCAGCAGTTGCGGCCCCAGGGCCAGCTCGGCCTGTTGCAGCTCCTGCGCCACGCCACCGCACAGGGTCAGGACCCGCAGCCCCAATCCTTCGGCCACCCCTTGCAGGGCGGCGCTCACCTGGCTGGCCAGCTCGCGGGTCGGCACCAGCACCAGTCCCTGCACCCGATCGGAGGCCGCGTCCAGCCGCTGCAGCAGCGGCAGGCCGAATGCCAGGGTCTTGCCGCTGCCGGTGCGGGCCAGGGCCAGCAGATCCCGGCCGGCCAGCGCCGCCGGTATGGCCAGGCGCTGGACGGGGGTGGGCGTGTGCAGGGTCGCGGGCAGGGCGGCCAGCAGGGTGGGAGCGAGGGAGAGTTCGTCAAAGGTCATGGGGCTACGCAGATAGAGGCTGAACGAGGATGTGGGGGCGAAGTCTAGCCAGAGCCGTCCCATAAGTAAAAGGATCGGGATATGCAATGAAAACGGCCTGCCCCGTGTGCACGGGGCAGGCCGTCAGGCAATCAGGAGAGGGCGCGAATTACAGGGCAGCCAGGGCGGCGGCGTAGTTCGGCTCGTCGGCGACTTCGGCCACCAGTTCGCTGTGCAGCACCTTGTCGTGCTCGTCCAGCACGACGATGGCACGGGCAGCCAGACCCACCAGCGGACCGGAGGAGAAGGCCACGCCATAGTCCTGCAGGAAGGAGACGCCGCGCAGGGTGGAGAGGTTCACCACCTTGTCCAGCCCCTCGGCGCCGCAGAAACGGGCCTGGGCGAACGGCAGGTCGGCAGAGATGCACAGCACCACGGCGTTGTTCAGGGCGCTGGCCTGCTCGTTGAACTTGCGCACCGAGGTGGCGCAGGTCGGGGTGTCGACGCTCGGGAAGATGTTCAGGATCTTGCGCTGACCGGCGAAGTTCGCCAGGGTCACATCGGACAGATCCTTGGCAACCAGGGAGAAGGGCTTGGCCTGCTCGCCGGCGACGGGGAAGTGACCGGAAACGGAGACAGGGTTGCCTTGCAGGGTGACGGTATTGCTCATGTTAGGTCCTTGATGATTGATGTGGGATCCAGGGTCCACAGTATAGGCCTGCCGGGCGGGGACAAACACCCGCTAACAAGAGGGATTTGCGCCCTGCTCCCGTCCCCCGCGCTTTCCAGCCACGGGACTTGGGATCAGTCACCCGGACAAAGACCATAAACCGGGCTTGACCTTGGACTAAAGACCAAGGTTTACACTGGGTCCAGACATCGGGGATCCCGCAGGGGCGGGATCCACTCAAGAGGGACTCATCATGAGCAAATCCTGCTGCGGCCATTCCCATGCCGCCCCCATCAAGGGCATCGTCAAGGCCGCCCCCCACGAGCACCAGCACGACAGCCACTGCTGCGACAACGCCGCCCCGACCCAGGGTTGCCAGCGTCAGGCCTCCCGGGATCACCAGGAGCACGGCACAGGCGAATGTACCGGGGATGAGGATCCCCCCGCCGGGGCCAAAAGCCCGCCCCCTGCGCATCATGCACACGCCCCCGACGGCCCCCTGCCTGCCCCCACCCGCGACAGCCGCCGCCACAGCTGGCAGGTGCTGGGGATGGACTGCCCCAGCTGCGCCCGCAAGATAGAGACCGCCGTCAGCCGGGTCGAGGGCGTCACCCAGGCTCGCGTGTTGTTCGCCACCGAGAAGCTGGTGGTGGATCTGGCCCCCGGCCTCTCCCCCGATCCCGTCACCGCCGCCGTGCTGGCCGCCGGTTTCCAGCTCAAGGGAAACACCCAGGCGATAAAAGCCGATGACAAGCAGCGCAGCCCCTGGCTGGCGACGCTGGGCAACTTGTTCAGCAAATATGGGCAACCCCTGTCGCTGGCGGCCCTGATGGGGATCGCCGCCCTGTTGCCGGCCCAGTTCGGCAAGCCGCTGTTTGTCCTGGCGACCCTCTGGGGGCTCTGGCCCGTCGCCCGCAAGGCCTGGGCACTGACCCAAAGCGGTTCCCCCTTCGCCATCGAGACCCTGATGACGGTCGCCGCCGTGGGAGCACTGTTCCTCGGCGAGACCGCCGAGGCGGCCATGGTGCTGCTGCTCTTCATGCTGGGGGAGCATCTGGAATCCTACGCCGCCGGCCGCGCCCGCGCCGGGGTCTCCGCCCTGATGGCCCTGGTGCCGGACAAGGCGCTGCGCCTCCGCAAGACCCCCGAAGGGGAGCTGCGTGAAGAGGTGGCGGCCGAGCAGCTGCGTCCCGGCGACCTTGTCGAGATCGCCCCGGGCGCCCGACTGCCCGCCGATGCCGTGCTGCTCGACCCGCTCGGGGCCTTCGACGAGAGCGCCCTGACCGGCGAATCTATCCCGGTGGAGCGCCGCCGGGGTGACAGGGTGCCCGCCGGCAGTCTGGCGGCGGATCGGGTGCTGCGCCTGGAGGTGGTCTCCGAGCCCGGCCACAACGCCATCGACCGCATCCTGCACCTGATCGAGGAGGCCGAGAGCCAGCGCGCCCCCATAGAGCGCTTCATCGACCGTTTCAGCCGCTGGTACACCCCGGCCATGATGCTGATCGCACTGCTGGTGATGCTGGTGCCACCGCTCGCCTTCGGCCAGGCGTGGGATCCGTGGATCTACCGCGCCCTGGCGCTGCTGCTGATCGGCTGCCCCTGCGCCCTGGTCATCTCCACCCCGGCGGCGGTGACGTCCGCTCTGGCGGCGGCGACGCGGCAGGGAGCCCTGATCAAGGGAGGTGCGGCGCTGGAGCGGCTGGCCCACGTCGATACCGTCGCCTTCGACAAGACCGGCACCCTGACCCTGGGCAAGCCGCAGCTGACCGACGTCATCGCCCTGAACGACCGGGGCGAGGACGCGTTGCTGGCCCTGGCGGCAACCATCGAGCAGGGCTCCCATCACCCGCTGGCCAAGGCGATTGTGGCGGCGGCCGGCGAACGTGGCCTCAGCCTCGCCACGGCCCAGGCGCTGCGCGCCCTGCCCGGCATGGGGGTGGAGGGTCGCATCGATGGCACCCTCTGGCAGCTGCTGGCACCGAGCCGGGTCGCCGCCCTAGATGCGGCGGTGCAGGCCAGGATTGCCACCCTGGAGCAGCAGGGCAAGACGGTGGTGGTGCTCGCTCAGCCCGACACCGCCCCGGCGGCCCTGCTGGCCCTGCGGGACCAGATCCGGCCCGAGGCCGCCGTCGCACTGCGCGAGCTGCACGAACTCGGGCTCAAGAGCATCATGCTGACCGGGGACAACCCGCGCACCGCCGAGGCCATCGCCACCGAACTCGGCATGGGCTGGCGCGCCGGCCTGTTGCCCCAGGGCAAGGTGGAGGAGATAGCCAGACTCGCCGAGACCCAGAGGGTGGCCATGATAGGGGATGGCATCAACGACGCCCCGGCCATGAAGCGGGCCAGCATCGGCATCGCCATGGGGGGCGGCACCGACGTGGCGCTGGAGACCGCGGACGCGGCCCTGACCCACAATCAGCTCGGCGGCCTGGCCGCCATGATCAGGCTCTCGCGCGCGGCGCTCGCCAACATCCACCAGAACATAGCGCTGGCGCTGGGGCTCAAGGCTATCTTCCTGGTCACCAGCCTGCTCGGCATCACGGGTCTGTGGATAGCGGTGCTGGCGGATACCGGCGCCACCGCCCTGGTCACCGCCAACGCCCTGCGCCTGCTGCGCAAGCGCTAAGCCGGCCCTTAACGGCACAGCCAACAGCCGCCCCCAGTGGGGCGGCTTTTTTATTGCCTCGCCCACGACGACAAAGAAAAAGCGCGCCTGCCGGTCGGCAGTCGCGCTTTGCTTACTCTCTCGGTGCTATCCCGCCCTTGACGAGGCGGAATTCAACCCTGGGCTGCCGAGCCAGCCCCGGGCTCAATGGGAAGGCTTACCTGGCGCTGCACTCCTGGATCACGGCGGTGCCCGGCTTAGCCGCAGCCGGATCCACCTTCACCAGCACGCTCCACAGACCCTGCGGCAGGGTGATCTTGTTGTTGGCGCTGGCTGGCTGGGAGAAGGCAAACGGATAGCCTGTCTCGGCCTGAACTTCACCACCGCCATTGATCAGGTACTCCTTGCTCCAGTCCTCGTTGGCCACCTTGAACTCTGTGGTGCCGGTGTAGTTGAACGCGACCTGATAGATGGCGAGATCGCCCTCCATCCCCTTGTAGCTCAACTGGTACTGAGGCTGGGGATTCCAGTCAGACAGCTCACCCTTGACGAACAGGTTGTAGCCGAGCGGGTTGCCCGCCACCGTATCCAGCACCTTGCAGCCCTGCACCGGCTCGGTGTAGCTGACGCTCAAGGTCGGCTTGTCCTTGTTCATGGCGGTAAAGACGAACTTGTAGGTGCCCGCCTTGTCCACATTGAACGGCAGATCCCCGCCGTTGGCGCAGAGCGAGCTGACCTGGCCGGTTGCCAGCTGGTCGGTATCGCTGCACTTGCCGTAGTTGACGGGGCCGCCCCAGTCGCTGCCGGCGATCTTCACCTGGGTCGTCCCCAGCTGATCCGTCGTCACTTCGGTGGTGAACTCATAGGTGTAGTTGCCACTGAAGCTCATCTTGTTGACCGGATCCCAGGCCCCCAAGAAGCCACGGACAAACACCTCGGTATCACCGAAGGGTGGCAAGGTGCTCAGATCCGTCTTCTTGCTCACCGGCAGACCCGCGCCCTGGGCGCCGTTCTGCGGCTTGACGAAGACGGCGGCGGACCAGGCACCCAGGGTCAGCTCACCGTTCCCCACGGCGGCGCCGCTGGCGATACTGTCGACGTCGCGATGGGCACCGCTCAGCACCAGACCGGAGAGGTCGATGGGCTGATCGTCGCCGTCACGGAAGTCGCCGATGCTCTGGCTCTGGCTGGTGGCGTTGATCATCACCACCAGGCCGTCGATGGCCGGATCCAGATCCGCGCCGGCCTTGCTGCCATCGTCCACCGTCATCACGATGAGACCCGGAGTCTGATCCGGCCCGGTGTTGCGGAAGTCAACCCGCTTGATCACCTCGGCACCGCTGCCCAGACGCAGCAGGCGGGAGGATTGACGCAGCTCGGACAGCTCCTGGTAGAAACTCACCATCTGCACCATCTCGGCCGAACCCGGCTTGGCGTGCTGGCCGAGCACCTGCTCGATCAACTCGTAGTTGGCCTCGTCCTTGTCCTTGCGCGGCAGGCCCTTGTCGAAGTTGTTGTCGCCCAGGGTATAGTCGACCCGGTTGTACCAGTCGCCGGAGTCATAGCTGTCCCGCTCCATGGACTTGGAGCGCAGCAGTTCCACCCCGGCGTGGGTGAAGGGAATGCCCTGACCCAGCATGGCGGTAGCGAGCGACACCCCCTGCATCCGCACCAGATCGGCCCCCGCCGGCGCCTTGTAGACCAGGTTGTCGAACAGGGTCTGGTTGTCGTGCTTGTCGACATAGTTCTGGATTTCGGTCGGATCCTGGGCATAGCCCGCGGGCTGACCGTTGTAGTCGATGTCGGACCCCTTCTTCGGCACGCCGTCCTTGTCGGTCAGCACGAACTCCTTGAGGTTGCCCGCCATACCGAGGCGCACCAGGTCTGACTGGTGCAGGGCGGTGGCGAGATCGACGCCGTCCACCTCGTTGGCATCCACCAGGGCACCGTTGCCAAAGCCCTGGGTCTTGCGGATGGCGTCGCCGCCGTCGAACGGGCTGCCGCCGCGCACCGCATCCCGCAACCGGTCGGAGAAGGAGCCGATGCCGGTACCGGCCAGGTGTTTCTGGGTCGCCTGCACGAAGCGCTTGTCATCCTGCACTTCGCCGAAGTTCCACCCCTCGCCGTAGAAGTACATGTCCGGGTTGACCTTCTTCACCTCGGCCAGGGCCTGCACCATCTGATCCTTGGGGTGGTGACCCATCAGGTCGAAGCGGAAGGCGTCGATCTTGTAGTCCCGCGCCCAGGTGACCAGGGAGTCATCCATCAGCTTGGCGAACATGGCGTGTTCAGGTGCCGTGTTGGAGCAGCAGGTGGAGTTTTCCACCGAGCCGGTCTCCGGGTTCAGGCGCTGGTAGTACCAGGGCACTATCTTGTCGAGCACGGACTTCGGCCCCAGGCCCGCCTCGTTGGTGTGGTTGTAGACCACGTCCATCACCACGTTCATGCCGATGTTCTGCTTGATGGCCATGACCATCTCGCGGAACTCCTTGATCCGGGTCGTCCCCTCCGCATCGGTGGCGTAGGAGCCTTCCGGCGTGGTGTAGTGGTAGGGGTCATAACCCCAGTTGAAGGAGTCCACGCCGCGCAGATAGCCGTACAGCTCCTGCACGACCGGGTTCTCCTTGCTGTCGCTGGCTTGCAGATCTGCCAGCACGGCCTCGATGGTCTGGCCGCCGCCACAGTGGCTCGCAAATTTGGAGTTCTTGACCTCGGCATTGACCTCGCACAGCTTGCTGAAGTCGTCGCCGATGTTGGCCACCTTGGCCGGATCCTCGTTGACGGTGGCGATGTCGAACACTGGCAGCAGGTGCAGGTGGCTGACGCCGCTCTTGGCCAGGGATTGCAGGTGCTTGACCGGCACGCTGTCGGGCTGGGTCAGGCCGAGGAACTTGCCGCGCTTCTCTGCATCGGTCGAGGCGTCGTTGCCGGTCAGATCCCGGACATGGGCCTCATAGATGGTGATGTCGGCGGGGTTCTGCTGGCTGTGGGGCGCCTTCAGGCTGTCCCAGCCGTCCGGCTTGAGGGCCGGATCGTCGAGATCCACCACCTGGCTGAACTCGGAGTTCATGGCCAGGCTCAGGGAGTAGGGGTCGGTCACCTGATAGGATTCCAGCTTGCGGCTGACCGGGTGATAGACCTGGATGTCGTAGCGATAGTATTTGCCCACCAGATCGCTGCCCCCCTGTACGCTCCAGCTGCCGCTGGCCTCGTCCAGGGTCATGGCACGCTCACCGATGGCGTTGTGCTGCTCGTCGAACAGCGCCAGCTTGACCGACTTGGCGGTCGGTGCCCAGAGCCGGAAGGTGACATTGCCCCCCTCGACCACGGCACCGTAGGCCAGTTTGGTGGCGGCATCGCTATAGAGGGCATCGAGGGCACCGGCGCTCTGCACCAGGGTGGCGCCCTGCAGGATGCCGTCGGCATCGGTGCCGATGGCCACCAGCTCACCCTTGAGCAGGGGCTTGAGATCCTGCCCCGCCGGCAGGGCGAAGGCGGCGGCATCCTTGAGATGCGGGTACTTGGCCTGCTGCTCGGCCGTCAGGCTGGTCGGGGTCAGCTTGAGGTAGGGGAAGTCGAACACCCCCTCGGCGTTGGCGGTGATGGTGCCGGACTCGGTGTAGTAGAGGCGGACGTGGGGCTTGTCCTTGCCCCCTTGCCAGATCAGGGTATTGCCGTCGATCAGGTGGGCGCTGGCCCCCGCCACGCCGAAGGCGGCGGTGAAGGCGTCGGCCCGGCTGCCGAAGATCTCGTTCTTGCCGGCGACTATGGCCACGGTGCGATCCGGGTGATCGCTGAAGACAACCTTCATGTCGGCGCCGGTCAGGTTCGCCAGATCGCCGTTGCGGGCGATGAAGTTGATGCAGCCTTCCATCTTGCTGAGGGGCACCACCCAGCTCGGGCCGAAGCTGTCCGCCGCGGACGGCGTCTTGCTCTTGTCGTCCCAGCTCGCGTTCAGGCCGCCGTCGGCGGTGGAGTTGCAGGCGTCGTTGTTCCACAGGTGCAGGCTGTGACCCGCGAAGGGGCCGTCGACGCCACGGGCCGCGCTGCTCTGGGTGTCGACCAGGGCGATGACCGCCTCATTGGGACCGGCCACCAGCTGCTCGGCCGGGGGTTGCACATTGGGAAGGCGAGCGACGGGCTCATCCTGGGGAGTCGGGGTGGAGGGTGAAGAACTGTTGTCGTTACAGCCTGACAAAAGCGCGAGCAGTGAGGCTGTTACCAGCGCCACCTTGGTCTTTTTCATATCCATTTTTTTATAATTCCCGCTGTAGTTGGTCTCGATACTCGAGGTGCCCGGTCGTGGCCGAGCGGTGTCATATTAATCAGCGGAGATTGTCGTAAATGTGAGCGGATGGGCAAAAAAAACCAACCCGTTTCAACAAGATAACGTTTTCATAACGAAAATTGGATCGCGCTCACAGACCGGCAGGCACTTTCGGCCCATACCAGCAGAGAGATGGGGAACACGGGCGAAATCAATGCCTAATCAAGCGGATAGAGGGAGCCATGAGAGATGAAACGGATTGAGGAGCAGGCGAGGCGGCTGGATCAGGAGTATCAGGGGATTGCCCAGCTGTTCGATCAATTCTGCCAGCAGGCCGGTGCGCTCGCCGAGCGCTACCACTTCTTCAACTGGCCGGACTACGAGGAGAGTCCGCCCCTCTCCCGCGCCTTCACCCTGCTGGGAGAGCCGCGGGAGCTGCGCCTGCGCTGCCAGCCCGGCGAACGGGGGGCCCTGAACGGCCTCATCCAGGTGTGCGGCGAGGAGGGCAAGGTCCACGCCAGCCTGGGTTTTCGCGCCGACGGCCACCTGCTGCTGGAGCCAGGCCAACTGCTCGATGACCCCCCGGGATTGCTGCTCAGGCTGATGCTGGGCTCCCTCTGGCAGGATCTGGGGGGCAGCGAGGGACAGCGCTGAGCCCGGCGGGACCTCAGCCTCCGGCCACCTCTATGGTCAGGTGCACCAGCTCCTCGTGGATGGCGAGCCGCTCGCGGATCGCCTTTGCCGGCAAGGGGGTCGTCATCTGCAACGACATCGCGGCGGCATACTGCGTCTGCCCCACCCGCCAGACGTGCAGATCGCGGATCTCGGCGCCCGGCAGCTCGGCTATCACCTCGCGGATCTCCGCCACCAGGGGGGCGTCCATCTCCGCATCCAGCAACACGCGCCCCGTGTCCCGCAGCAGCCCCCGGGCCCAGATCGCCACCAGCACGGCCCCCACTATGCCCATCAGGGGATCCAGCCAGTCGGCCCCCCACAGCATGCCCCCCACCAGCGCCACTATGGCCAGCACCGAGGTGGCCGCGTCCGCCAGCACGTGGAGGTAGGCGGCGCGCAGGTTCAGATCCTGATGACCCTGATGATGGTCATGGCCGTGGTGATGATCATCATGGTGGTCGTGGTGATGGCCGTGGTGATGGCCGTGGTGATGGCCGTGATCGTCCCTGAGCAGCCAGGCGCACGCCAGGTTGACCAGCAGGCCCAGCAGGGCGATGCCGATCGCCTGCTGGTAGTGGATGGGGCTGGGATTCAGCAGCCTGGCCACCGACTCGAACAGCATCACTCCCGCCACCCCCACCAGCAGCAGGGCGCTGCTGAAGCCCCCCAGCACCTCGATCTTCCAGGTGCCGAAGCTGAACCTGTGATCCCGGGCAAAGTGGCGGGCGGCGCGATAGGCCAGCACGGAGAGCCCGAGGGCCAGGGCATGGGAGCTCATGTGCCAGCCGTCGGCCAGCAGCGCCATGGAGTTGTAGAACCAGCCGCCGCCGATTTCCGCCACCATCATGATGACGGTGAGCAGCACGGCCCAGCGGGTCTTCTGCTCCGCAAGGGGATTGCCCTGGTGCACGACGGGTTGGTGGCAGTGGCATGAGGTGAGGGATGACATGGATTTCTCCTGAAGACGAGGATGCAATATACTATACCCCAGTATAGTTTTATTGCGCGAGAGGATCCTGCATGTCACACACCATTCACGGCAAGAAGAAGCTACTGGCGCGGGTGCGCCGCATCAAGGGCCAGACCGGCGCCCTGGAGAGCGCGCTGGAGCAGGGGAGCGACTGCGCCGCCATCCTGCAGCAGATCGCCGCCATCCGCGGCGCCGTCAACGGCCTGATGCTGGAGGTGCTGGAGGGACACATGCGCGAGCATCTGGGTGCCGAGGAGGCGACCCCGGCCGAGCGGCTGGAGGATCTGGACCAGGTGGTGCGGGTGCTGCGTTCCTATCTGAAATAACGCCGACAGGTGCGGGGCAGATAAGCAGCCCCCACTCTGCGGCCCCCTTTTACAGCAGAGCGGCTCCAGTCCACCACCCCTTTCAGACTTGAGCCCTCGCCCGCTTTACGCCATCATGACTGCCGATCATTGATCGCCATACCCTGGATTCCATTTCGCAAGGACCCCCCATGTTTGAACACGTCGATGCCTATGCTGGCGACCCCATACTGACGCTAGTCGAGACCTTCCACAAAGATGCCCGCGAGCAGAAGGTGAACCTGGGGATCGGCCTCTATTACGACGAGCAGGGACGCATCCCGCTGCTGGCCTCGGTACAGCAGGCCGAAGCCGCCCGTGCCGCCGCCCCGGCCCCGCGCCCCTACCAGCCGATGGAAGGGGCCGCCAACTACCGCACCGCGGTGCAGCACCTGTTGTTTGGCGCCGACCATGAGGCGGTCAAGGCCGGTCGCATCGCCACCATCCAGACCATAGGGGGCTCAGGCGCCCTGAAGATCGGCGCAGACCTGCTCAAGCGCTACTTCCCGACCTCCGAGGTCTGGGTCAGCAACCCCACCTGGGACAACCACAAGGCGATGTTCGAGGGGGCCGGCATCAAGGTGCACGACTATCCCTACTACGACGCGGCCACCGGCGGCGTGCAGTTCGACGCCATGATCGACTGCCTCGGCGCCCTGCCGGCCAAGAGCATAGTGCTGCTGCACCCCTGCTGTCACAACCCGACCGGGGTGGATCTCTCCCGCGCCCAGTGGGACAGGATCATCACGCTGGTGGTCGAGAAGCACCTCATCCCCTTTATGGATATCGCCTATCAGGGCTTCGGCGACGGCCTGGAGGAGGATGCCTACGCCATCCGCGCCATGGTCGATGCGGGGGTCAGCTTCTTCGTCAGCAACTCCTTCTCCAAGAACCTCTCCTTCTACGGCGAGCGCTGCGGCGGCCTGTCGGTCATCTGCCAGGATGCCGAAGAGGCGGGCCGGGTGCTGGGCCAGATGAAGGCCACCGTGCGCCGCAACTACTCCAGCCCCCCCACCCACGGCGGCCAGATCACCGCGGCGGTGATGAGCCAGCCCGAACTGCACGCCCTGTGGGTCGGCGAGGTGAGCGAGATGCGCACCCGCATCAAGGCCATGCGCCAGAAGCTCTACGAGGTGCTCTGCGCCAAGGTGCCGGGCCGCGACTTCAGCTACTTCATCAACCAGCGCGGCATGTTCAGCTACACCGGCTTCACGCCGGAGCAGGTGGACAGACTGCGCGAGGAGTTCGCCGTCTACCTGGTGCGCTCAGGCCGCATGTGCGTGGCTGGCCTCAACAGCCGCAACGTGGACTACGTGGCCGACGCCATGGCGGCCGTGCTCAAGGGGTGATCCCCGCAAGCCCCGCTCAGGCGGGGCTTTTTGTTTCTCCCTTGCCATCCTGCCCGGAGGTGCCATGGATCTGATCTCCCTCTCCCGTCTCGGCGGCCGTCACCTGGTCACCCTGCACCTGCTGCTGGACAGCCGGAGCGTCACCCGCAGCGCCGAGCGCCTCTGCACCACACCCTCCACCGTCAGCAAGACCCTCAACCAGCTTAGGGAGCTGCTCGGGGATCAGTTGCTCTACCGCCAGGGCAACCAGCTCCTGCCCACCCCCTTTGCCGAGCGGATCGGGCCCGGCCTGCGCCGCCTGCTGGGAGAGCTGAACGGCCTCACCGGCCAGGAGGGGTTTGCACCGGCCAGCTGGCAGGGGGAGCTGACCCTCGCCATGCGCGAAAGCAGCATGATCTGGCCCATGGGGCCCGTGCTGGGGAAATTGATGCAGGAGGTGCCCGGGCTGGTGCCCGTCATCAGAAACAAGGAGGAGCAGGGACTGGCGGCCTTGGCAGCGGGCAAGCTGGACTTCGTGATCCTGCCCCACGACCAGAGCCAACCCGGCCCAGGCCAACCCGGTCTGGTGTGGGAGACCCTGAGGGAGGACAGGCTGGTCTGCCTGCTGCGGGACGATCACCCGGCGCTGGCCGGGTCCTGGGATCTTGACGCCTACCTGAGCTGGCGCCACATCGCCATCCGCGACAACGAGCTGGCCGACCCCTTCTTCGAGCAGAGCCTGGCCCAGTTGCAGGTGCGCCGGCAGATCGCCGCCACCCTGCCGGATTTTGGCAGCGCCGCGGCCCTGCTGCGCCAGAGCGATCTCATCCTCACCGCCATCGAGGGCTGGGCCGATCAGGCCGCGCCCCAGGGGCTGGCGAGCCGCCCCGTCCCCTTCGATTACGGCGCCGTCACCCACAGCCTAGTGTGGTATGGCCCCCTGGGGGGCGATCCCGCCCTGCGCTGGTTCCGCCAGCGGATCCTGCAGCTGGCCCGGGAGATGGACGCCCCCCGATGAGGCCCGACAGCCTGGGGATCAGGGTTTCTTGGTGTAGATGGGGCTGGGGAAGGAGGCGACGTTGCTGCCCAGATCCGTGATGCGGGCGGCCCCCTGCTTGCATACCTGGTCGACCCGCAGCACGTGGTGCATGGGGATCATGGTGCGATTGACGTCGGCGAATTCACTCTTCAACTTCTCGTGGCTGGGGTCGACGATGAGCGCCGTGTGGTTGTCCCACACGAAGTGGGCGATCTCGATGAAGCCGAACAGCTGACCCTGGCTCACTTCCCTGACATAGACTTCGTAACGCTCGTTGTGACAAATAAACTGCACTCGGTATAAGGCGTTGGCTTCACTCATGGGTATCTGTTGATGGTGGGCTGTTTTCCCATTCTAGCCGCCACTGACGGCGTGCCATATAGACAGAGTTCACAGTTGCGTCATATCGGGTCTCAGGGCAGCGACGCGCCGGCCGGCTCAGATCGCTGGCAGCATCACGGGGCCAAACCCCTTGGCCTTCAAGGCGGTGGCCAGGGCCACCAGCTCATCCCCCCTGGCCTGCGGCCAGGCCAGCGCCGCCCCGCGCACCCCGTGATGGCGAAAGCCGTTGAGGCGGATGGGCACGGGGCCCAGCGACGCCAGGAAGGCCGCCAGCCCCTCCGTCAGCTCGCCCGCCCCGTCGAGAAAGTCGCTCTGCCCCGGCACATGGAGCAGGCGCAACTCGGCGAGCCTGCCCCGGGCGGCCAGCAGCCGCAGCGACGCCAGCACCCGATCCCGATCACGCCCAGTCAGGGTACGGTGCACCGGCGCTTGCCACCCCTTGAGATCGATCATGGCGCCGTCCAGCACCGGCAGCAGCCGCTGCCAGCCGGTCTCGGCGAGGGAGCCGTTGCTGTCGAGCAGGCAGCTGAGGTGGGCCAGATCCGGCGCCTCCTTGATGGCCGTGAACAGGGCGATCACGAACGGCAGCTGGGTGGTCGCCTCCCCGCCGGACACAGTGATGCCGCTGAGCAGCGGACCGTAGTGGCGCAGCAGGGCCAGCACCTCGGCCACCGACATCTCGTGGGTCTTGGGGCTGGCGCTGCGGGGGCAGATCTCCAGGCAGCGATCGCACTGGGTACAGCGCGCCTCCTGCCAGTGCACCCTCCCATCCTTCAGACTCAGGGCCCCGCCCGGGCAGCCGGGCACACAGTCGCCGCAGTGATCGCACCCCCCTATGGTGTGCGGGTTGTGGCAGCCGGGGCAACGGAAGTTGCAGCCCTGCAGGAACAGCACCAGCCGGTTGCCGGGCCCGTCCACGCAGGAGAAGGGCAGCCAGCGGCTGACCGTCCCTCTTACGCCCTCCTCATCGCACGCCATGGTCATCCAGGAGCGCCTCGACGGCCACCACCCTGGGCTGCCGCCGGCGGATACCGGTCAGCTCGCTCGCCTCGACCCCGAGGCAGGTGGTCTGCAGTCGCGAGCCTTCGGTCGCGAAGCGGGCCAGATCGCGCTTGCGGATCATGTAGCCGGTCACCCGCACCAGATCGCTGTCCGCCACGTTGGCGCTGAACTCGCGCATGCCGAGGGCGAAGGCCCCCTTGCACAGTTGCAGCAGCGCCTGGGGATTCTGGCGAATGGTGGGATCCAGGGTCAGGATCTCGCTGATCCCGGAGGGATAGAAGCCGTGATGGGGGGCCAGGGCCAGCAGGTGGCTGGCGGGATCCGGCTCCTCACCATAGGGGATGCGCACCCCTGGGGTGACCCCCTGATCCAGGCTGAGTCCCCCCTGGGCGTGCAGCAGGGCGCGCCCGCCCCAGGCGTGGGACTGGGGCCGGCTGGTCACCAGCTCGGCAAGCCGGGCCGAGATGCGATGGCCGAGCCGGTTCGCCCCCTCGTCGTGGCCATAGCGCCCCGCCAGCCCCGCCTTCTCCATCAGCAGATTCACCGCCTCCGCCATGCCAAAGATGCCGAACATGGGCACGAAGCGCCCCTCCTCGATCAACCCCTCCTGCACCAGGAAGCTGTCGAAGAAGCCGGACTCCCGGTGCAGGAAGGCGGCCCGCGCCTCGATCAGCAGGGACGCCTGCTCGCAGTGGTGAGGCAGCATTCTCTCCATGAAATCCTCGACCCCTGCGCTCTGCTCGGCCACCGCCCTGAGGGAGAGTCGCACCAGGGTGTTGGCGCCGCCCCCGAGCGGCAGGGCGTTGTAGCAGCTGACGATGCCAAAGCCGCGCCTGTCGAAGGTGTCGCGGTGCAGCGGGTAGTTGACGATGTGGGGCTTGCTGCACAGGGCTATGTTCTCGACCCCCTGCAGCAGCAGGCTGTCCGGGGTCTGCGCCGGGTCGTGGAACAGGCTGAGGTTAGGCGCCGCCTGCTGGAGCTCGCCGTCGATGCGCAGGATCAGGCGGCAGAGGCGGTTGTCATCGGGGCCGATGTTGACGTGCATGAAGGCGTCCGGCAGCACCCGGTCCAGGTAGATCCAGAAGGCCTTCAGCTTGTGATGCAGGGTCTCGTCATCCAGCGCGCCGACGAAGGGCAGCAGCAGTTGATCGAGCCGGCCCAGCCAGACCGGCATGCCGGTGACGGAGGGCACATGGTGGTAGAGGATGCGCAGGGCGTCGAGGGCCTCATCGAAATCCCTTGGCGGCGCCAGCTCCAGCCAGGCCGAGCCCTGGCGCAGGAACTTTTCATAGTCCGGCAGCACATAGCGCGGCTTGTAGGGGGCGTGCCCCTCGAACATGTCGCACAGCACCCCTCGCGCCATGGCCTCCTGGACGGTGGCGGGCAGCTCGGGATAGGGCAGCGCATTCTCGGCGGCGAGCGCCAGGGCATGGCGCTTCTGGGCCGGCGAGAGCAGGGGGTCGCGCACGATGCGCTGGCAGGTGTCGGTGAAAGACATGGCTCGCTCCTCACAGGGGAATGCCAGAATCCTCACACTCTGGAGGCCTTTTTTGAAGTGACATTCCCAACATGGCGGATATCCAAGAACGACATCCGCCATGCCGGATCACGGGCCTAGCAAAGCCAGGGCAGGATCGCGGCCACGCCCCCCAGCCAGCGCAGCAGGAAGAAGCCCCCCATGCCGACGACCACCACCACCAGGGTCGGCAGCCGCAGCAGGGTCAGCGCGGTCACCAGCAGGGTGGCGGCCAGGTAGTCCGGATCCCAGTCCAGCCCGTGTCCCGGCTCGTAGCTGAAGACGATGGGCAGCCAGATGGCGGTCAGCACCGACTGGGCCGAGAAGCTGAGGAAGGCTCCCATCTCGGCGCCGGGCTGGTAACGGGTCAGCCGGGAGAAGAAGGCGAAGCGGTTGAAGAAGGTGATCAGGGCCAGCAGG
Source organism: Aeromonas sp. R7-4 (assembly GCF_040908055.1). Classification (NCBI taxonomy): domain Bacteria; kingdom Pseudomonadati; phylum Pseudomonadota; class Gammaproteobacteria; order Aeromonadales; family Aeromonadaceae; genus Aeromonas; species Aeromonas sp. R7-4. The sequence goes on along the minus strand of NZ_JBFODA010000037.1, from coordinate 14,368 downwards.
CCTATCATCAGCCAGCCCATGATCACCTCCTCATCCGGTGCAGCACATAGCCCACCACCATGCCGGCCAGGGCCGAGACGATGATGTGGATCTCCGCCAGCAGCGGCTTGGTGACGAGGGCCGTGCCGCCGCTCACCAGGGTGGCCGCCACCATGGGCAGGTTCTTCATGGCGGGTATGGTCATGGCGATGAAGGTGGCGGCGATGGCGAAGTCCAGCCCCATACTGTCCAGCCCGTCGATGTACTGGCCGGCGGCGATGCCGAGCAGGGTCGCCAGGTTCCAGAACAGGTAGAAGACGAAGCCCGCGATGAGCGCGTAGGCGGGATTGAAGGTGCCGCTGCGCTCTCTCTCCTTGAGCGCCACCGCGAACATCTCGTCGGTCAGGAAGAAGGCGAGGCTGGCCCGCCAGCGCAGGGAGAGCGGCAGCACGTCGCGGCGAAAGGTGAAGCCATAGAGCAGGTGCTGGGAGGTGATCACCACGGTGGAGCCCATGATGGGCAGCAGGGGAGTGCCCGCCCCGAACAAGGTGGTGGCCGAGAGCTGGGCGGCGCCCGCATAGACCAGCAGCGACATCAGCTGGGCCTGCAGCGGGCTCAGCCCCGCCTGCAGCGCCAGGGCGCCGCACAGGATCCCCCAGGGGATCACCGAGATGGAGAGCGGGAGTATGTCCAGGGTGGCGCGCCACCAGAGCCCCCCCGTGCGCTCGGGCGCGGGGAGGCGGGTTCCTGACGTCATGGGATCATCCTTGTCACTGCCAATGCGAGCCGGAAAAGCTAGCACGGGGCGGGATTGGCTGTCACGCCATGGTCTGCGGCAAAAATGAAACGCCCGCATGGCTGCGGGCGTCGGAGGGCGGGATCAGGGCTCGATGATGATGGGGGTACCGGGCTCGATGGCGTTCCAGATCTCGTCCATCTCGTGGTTGAGCACCGCGATGCAGCCATTGGTCCAGTTGGACGGCTGCACCCTGCGATCCCCCAGGCTGTTGCGCTGGCCGTGGATCATGATCATGCCGCCCGGGTTCACCCCCAGCTCGTTGGCGCGCTTGATGTCGTCCAGGTTCGGGTAGTTGATGTGTATCGCCTTGTAGAAGCCGGAGTTGCTCTTCTTGTAGTCCAGGGTGTAGCGGCCTTCCGGCGTGCGCTGATCCCCTTCCCGCTGCTTGTGCCCCATGGGCGCCGGGCCCAGGGCGACCCAGTAGCGTTTGACTTCCTTGCCATCCTTCATCAGGGTCAGGCTATAACTCGACTTCTTGACCACCACCATATCGGCAGACAGGGTGGCAAAACTCAATGCGGGCCACAGCCCCAGCAAACACAGCAATACGGCTCTCAATTTCCATCCCTCTGCGAGCCTTCAGGGCTCTCTTGTTAGCAAATCATCCGAATGTCGCCACTCTCTGGTGGCGAGCGAGCGCCATGATATGGGATCGCCATGAATTCTCAATATATCGGGAGAAACATATCTGTGACCAGCCTGGCGAGAGCCCCGTTCGCCACGCGGGCCCCCAATGACGAAGCCCCGCCAGTGGCGGGGCTTCGTCTCGTCATGACTGCCCGGCGGGCGCCTCTTGGCGCCGGATCCAGGCCTCGAAGTCCGCCAGCATGCGTGCCTCGGACTCGCGGTTGTCGGCGATGAGCTCGGCCCCGTGCACCACCCGGATATGGGCGTTGAGCGGGGTACCCTCCCCCGCCGGCGGACGCTGGCGTGCCGCCGCCATGCAGGCTTCTGCCTGCTGCCACGCCTCGGCCACTGTCTGGTTGCACACCGTCGCCAGCGGGATGGCGCTGAAGCCCTCGCCGGTCAGGCTCCTGAGTGTCTCGTCGTGGGTCATGCCGTTGCCCGGCCCCCAGTAGTGGGCGGCCAGATCCGGCCCGATGCGCGGGTTGTCGGTGAGGTAGCCGTCGCGCTTGAGGAAGTAGGCACGGGTCTGCTCCACCGCCATCAGCGCCAGCAGGTAGCCGTGATAGGCGCAGGCCGACTCCTGGTTCAGGAGGTGCGGAATGGCCAGCAGCGGGCGCGGGCTCTCCACCCCCAGGATCTGGCGCTCCCAGCGGCGGGCCAGCGCCAGCACGGCATCGGGTGTGCGCTCGCTCTCCGCCATGGCGTAGAGATCCCGCTCGAAGTAGGCCACCAGCGCGATCTGGCGTTCGTTGAAGGCACGAAACGGCTGGCGCGCGGCGATCATGGCCTGGATGAGGTCGTCTGGGATGGGCTCACCCGCCGCATTCCTGGCGTAGCGCTTGAGCCAGTCCGCGTCGTCCAGCAGGCTGTCGCAGAACATGGACTGGGTCTCGGCATAAGCCATGGAGGTGGGTGGAAACTCCTGGGAGAAGCAGGGGGCGTTGCCGGTGACGTTGGCAAAGTGCGCCGCATGGCCCCCCTCGTGGAACAGGGTGTTGAGCCCGCTCCAGCCGCTGCCCACCTGGGCCGGGTTGGCCAGGCTGGTGAAGTTGACCACGGCGGGGACCCACTCCCCCTCCTGCCAGAAGCTCGGCACCGGGCCGTGGCAGAAGCCGTTCTCGTACTTCCCCTCCCGGGTCAGCAGATCCAGGGTCAGGGTGGCGCCGCGGTACTGGATGCCGAGGCGGCGGAAGCTCTCGACCCAGTCCTGCAGCGCCCGGGAGAAGGGCACATAGGGGTCGAGCCGGCGGGTCACGTCGCCGCTCACGCTGTAGCGCAGGTTGTGGGGCAGCAGGGCCTCTTCCCCCTTGGCGGCCTTCAGCTCGGCCAAGCTCTGGTGCAGCCGCTCCTCGGTGCGGGCGATGAAGTCGTCCAGCACCGCAAACAGCTGCGCCGGGCTCATCTGCTCGTTCTTGTGCACCTTGTAGTCGAAATAGTCCCGATAGCCCATGGCCCGGGCGAAGCGGTTGCGCAGGGCCACCACCTCGAGAAAGCCGTTGCCGACCACCCACTGCTCCAGGGTGTGGAACATGGCGAGCGCACTCTGGCGCACCGCCTCGTCGCTACTGGCGGCCAACGCCGTGCTGGCGGCGGGCAGACTGCCGGGCACCTGGCGACCCTGCTCGTCCAGCAGCGTCAGCCTCAACCCCTTGCGACGGGCGAAGAGCTCCGCCTCGGCGGCCACCAGCTCGTCCATCAGGGCGGCAGCCTGAGGATCCTCGATGACGTTGCACTCGAAGAAGGCGATCCAGCCCCCCAGACCGCGCCTGAGCTCGGCCTCCTCGGCCTGGGCCAGCATTTCACGCAGTACCGGCAGGCGCGCCGGATCGGCGCAGAACGCCTTGTAGGCCTGCTCGGCGGCGGTGAAGCCGGCCTGATCGTCGCTGGTGCCCATGTAGGCGGACCAGAACAGATCCTCCTTGCGCCTGTGCACCTGCAGGTAGTCGGCGTTGAGCCGGTTGAGATAATTCCTGGCAATGGAACTCATAACTTCCCTCTTGTTATGGGGCAGCCGCGGGGGCGCCCACTCCTTTTTGGTGAGATGCCGACTCATTCACACTTCTTGCAAATAGAGCGGACAAATTGTGCGACGGGATGCGCGTCATCACGCTACCAAAAGCGGGGGTTGCTGTCTGCTGACTATACTGGTTGCCGGCACGCCCAATTGGCAACCAGCCATCACAACACTTTGAAAGTTAAATGGATGTTAACAATAAAAACGATCAGGTCCGGCCGGCAGACCGGCCATAACCAGACCCGCATGGGAAAGTAAGGAAAAGACTATGTTCAAGCTCGGTGATATCGCCGTGAGTCGCAAGCTGATGCTGCTGCTCTCACTGGCACTGATCGGCTTCCTCGCACTGCTGCTCATCTCGGCCAGTGCCCTGCATCGCAATCTGATGAGCGAGCGGGAAGCCAGGCTGCAGGCTGTGCTGGATCTGGTCATGAGCCGGATCCAGACCCTGGCCGCCACCCTCCCCCCGGAGCAGGCGCAGGCGCAGGCCAAGGCCATGCTCGACAGCATGCGCTTTGACGGGGACAACTACCTGTTCGTGCTGGACGAGAACCGCCATGTGGTGGTGCATCCCGCCAAGCCGGAGCTGGTCGGCCAGCAGATGGGCGGGACGCCCGCCGAATCCCACTGGCAGCGCATGGTGGATCTGGGCAAGGGTGGCCGCAGCGGGCGCCTGGAGTACCAGTGGCTCTCCCCCTCCGGCGAGGCGGCTCAGAAGATGTCGCTGGTGGCCGGTTACCAGCCCTGGGGCTGGATCCTGGGCTCCGGCGTGCTGCTGCAGGACATCCAGGCCACCATCTGGTCCCAGTACCGGCTGATGGGTGGGGCCACCTTGCTGGTGATCCTGCTGATGGGGCTGCTGGGCCTGGCCATCAGCCGCTCCATCGTCACCCCGCTCGCCGAGATCAACCGGGCCATGGCCCGGGTGGCCGCCGGGGATCTGGTGGTGAGCATCCCGGTGCACGGCAAGGATGAACTGGGGGCTGTCGCCAGCGCGACCAACCAGGGGCTGGATGCCATTCGCCACGCCCTGCTGGAGGCGAGCCAGGGCGCCCGCAACGTGGCGGATGCCGCCCTGCGCATCGCCGCCTCCGCCGAGCAGACCAACCAGGCGGTCAACAGCCAGCGGGATCAGCTGGCCCAGCTCGCCACCGCCATGAATGAGATGAGCACCACCATCGCCGACGTGGCAGGCCACGCCGAGAACACGGCACGGGACACCCAGGACGCCACCAGCGAGGCCGGGCTCGGCAACCAGGATGTCCATGCCAGCGTGCACGGCATCCAGGCGCTGGCCACCGAGGTGGAGCAGGCCACCCTGCAGGTCAACCAGCTCAAGGAGGGGGTGATGCAGATAGGCGAGGTGACGGCGGTCATCAGCGCCATCTCGGAGCAGACCAACCTGCTGGCCTGGCCCTCAACGCCGCCATCGAGGCGGCCCGGGCCGGCGAACAGGGACGCGGCTTCGCCGTGGTGGCCGACGAGGTACGCCAGCTGGCGAGTCGGACCCGTCACTCCACCGAGGAGATCCAGAGCACCATCACCCAGTTGCAGCAACGGGCGGTCACCGCCGCCAGCGCCATGGACGCCAGCCGCAAGCTGGCGGAGAGCAGCGTCAACCAGTCCGAGAAGGCGGGTCAGGATCTCTCCCTCATCGTCAACCACATCCAGCACGTCAGCGACATGGCGACCCAGATCGCCACGGCGGCGGAGCAGCAGAGCATGGTGGCGGAGGACATGAACCGCAACGTCAGCGGCATCAACGACTCGGCGCTCGAGATGTCCCAGGCCGCCTCCCAGTTGGCCCGGGAAAGCGAACTGCTGGCCGGACTCTCCCGCAGTCTGGACGAGCGCCTGGCCCTGTTCAGACTGGGCAGCACAGCCCCGGATCTGGCGCCACGGCCGATTCAGGGCTCCTCGTCCGCACATCGGGTCACCCCTCAGCCACGCCACTGACGTGGCACCTCGTCGTCCCCTGTCAGCCTGGCTGACAGGGGACAGACCCTCATCATCCCCCCTGAGAGCCCGCTACGGGCTGTCTCCCCCAAGCCCCGAAGAACAGCCCCCGGGAAGACGGCATCCCGGATTGCGCTGCTCCGATGAGACAGACCTGTCAATTTTTACACTTAATTTTTTAACAAAATATAGTCATGATGAGGGGTCGCCATTGGCGGCACATGACCCTTTTTGTAGTCATTTGGCAAACTGGTTGAAAGGCCAGGACGCAAAGCCTCCGGTCTAAAGACATGACGTCCAGGATAGCGGGGTTGCCACACTCAGGTGTGTCACGGGGTATTCCCCCTGCCAACTTGACTGCCCACATCACCGAACAGAGGAATGTATGGCAGCAACGATCAAACTCAATCACCTCGCGGCGGCGCTGGCGCTGCTGGCCAGTGGCGGCGTGCTCGCCCACGGCTACATCAGCCAGCCGGAGTCGCGCAACTATCTGTGCAAGACGGGTGGCAACAGCCAGTGCGGCGCCATCCAGTGGGAGCCACAGAGCCTGGAGGCGCCGTCCGGCTTCCCCAATGGCGGCCCCGCCGACGGCCAGCTCGCCTCGGCCGGCCACCCGCAATTTGGTGAGCTCAACGCCCAGACCAGCGACCGCTGGACCAAGCGCCAGGTGCAGGCCGGTCCCTTCACCATCGGCTGGACCTTCACCGCCAACCACGTCACCCGCAACTGGCGCTACTACCTCACCAAGCAGGAGTGGAACCCGAACCAGCCGCTGACCCGGGACTCCTTCGATCTCAATCCGTTCTGCGTCATCGACGGGGGCATGGTGCAGCCGCCCAAGCAGGTCACCCATCAATGCACCCTGCCGGCTCGCACCGGCTACCAGGTCATCCTCGGTGTCTGGGAGGTGGGCGATACTGCCAACAGCTTCTACAACCTCATCGACGCCCAGTTCGATGGCGGCACCCAGCCGCCGCTGACCTGGAGCCAGGGCGGGACCATCTACCCCTCCACCGATCTGGCGGTCGGCGACAAGGCCAGGACCCGGGTATTCGACGCCAACGGCGAGCGCACCGATCTGCAGACAGTGCTGACCATAGGCTCCGCCGAGCAGGGTCAGAAGAACAACTGGGCCCATGATCTGGCCGCCAGGATCAACGCCGAGCAGAGCCAGATCCGCGCCGGCCAGCAGGGCAGCGATGGCCAGTTCAACCCGGTCTACGGCCAGAATCCCGTCTATCTGAAGGCGGGCAGCAACCTGCAGCGGGTCGAGGTCCAGCTCGAGCAGCAGCAACCCCCGGTGAGCGACAGCATCAGCGTGAGCGGCCTGGAGAGCGAATACCTGCTCGACAACGGCAAGGTCACCCTGAATTTCACCGTCACGGCCGAGGGGGATCTCGCGGTCACCAACACCCTGTATGACCACGGCGGCGCCGCCAAGGGCCAGACCAGCGCCGACATCAAGGACAGCAGCCAGAGCTTCACCATGGAGGTCGGCGGCCTGAGCGCGGGTCATCACCAGCTGGTGATCGAGGGCAAGCCGAAGGCGGGCGGCGCCCCTCTGCAGCAGACCCTGGATCTGATGTTCAAGGATCCGGCCAGCGGTGGCGACTACCAGTACCGCTTCCCGGAAGGCTTGTCCTCCTATCAGGCCGGCACCAAGGTGCTGCAGCCCAAGGACGGCAGGATCTATCAGTGCAAGCCCTACCCCTACAGCGGCTGGTGCACCATCTGGACCAGTACCGCGACCCAGTATGAGCCCGGCGTGGGCACCAACTGGCAGGATGCCTGGACCCTGGTGAACTGATCCCCGCAAGCAGAAGAGGCCCGAGCGGCCTCTTTTTTGTGCCTGTCATCCTGGCTGCCGCGGCCTCGTGCCGCCGTGGCCCTCTCGGAAACATCCCATGACGAAAGACTACTATGACCCCCTGAGCCGCCTGCTGCACTGGCTGATGGCCGCCGTCATCCTCTACGCCACCCTGGCGGGCTACCTGATGCACCTGGTGATCGACAGCCACCCAAGGCTGTTTCAATTTCTGTCTGAGCTGAACATGTCGATGGCGACCCTGATCACCCCGCTCTTCCTGCTGCGCTGGGGCTGGCGGCACTGGCGGGCCCCCCTGCCCGAGGAGCGGACCCGGTACCACCCCGCCGCCCGGCTGGCTCACGCCCTGCTCTACAGCCTGATGTGTGTGGTGCTGCTGAGCGGCTTCCTGATGCTGGAGCAGGGCTACTCCCTGTTCTGGCTCTACCCGGTCGCCAACCCCATCGATGACCCCGACGTCAACGCCTTCTTCTTCGGCGTCCATCGCGTCGGCTGCCTGGCGCTGGCGGCGCTGGTCCTGCTGCACGTGGCGGCCGCCCTCTACCACCACAGGATCAAGGGGGATCGCACCCTGTATCGCATGCTGGGCCCCCAGAGCGGCCGCTAGCCTGTCTCTGGAACCGGGAAGAGGCGGATAAGCAAACAGGGAGCCAATGGCTCCCTGTTTTTTCGGACGCGGCAAAGCGCTCAGATCTGGTAGTCGACCAGCGGCTCGTTGCTCATGGCCCTGGCCTGGATCTCCGCCAGCGCCAGCTCGGGGTTGCAGAGCTGGATGAACTGCCAGGTGAAGTTGTGCTGGAACTGCCCCTGCTTGAGGCCGATCCAGGCGGTGTGCGGCGCGAACAGCCGGCTGCCGTCCAGCTGCACCAACCCCTTGTCCCGCTGGGGGTCGAACGCCATGTCCGCCAGTATGCCCACCCCCATCTCCAGCTCGACATAGGTCTTGATGACGTCGGAGTCCTGGGCGGTCAGCAGGATCTGCGGCACTATGCCCGCCTCGGCAAAGGCCTCGTCCACCCGTGCCCGACCGGTGAGGCCGGCCTGGTAGGTGACGATGGGCCAGTGGGCCAGGGCCGCCAGGGTCAGATCCCGCTCGGCGGTGAGGGGATGCTGCTCCGGCACCACTATGTTGTGGTGCCAGCGGTAGTAAGGAAAGGCCACCACCCCTTCGCTCTTGTCGAGCTGCTCGCTGCTGATGCCGATGTCCACCTCGCCGGTCTGCACCAGCCGCACTATCTCCTCCGGGCTGCCCTGGCGCAGCTCCAGCTGCACCAGGGGGAACTGCTCGCGAAACGCCTTCACCACCCGGGGCAGGGCGTAGCGCGCCTGGGTGTGGGTGGTCGCCACCAGCAGCCGGCCCGAGTCGCGGTTGGCGAAGGTGCTGGCCAGCTTGCGGATGTTGTCGGCGTCCCCCAGGATGCGCTCGGCGATCACCAGCAGCTCCTTGCCCGGCTCCGTCATGCCGAGCAGCCGCTTGCCGTAGCGGATGAAGAGCGCCAGCCCCAGCTCCTCCTCCAGCTCGCGGATATGGCGGCTGACCCCGGACTGGGAGGTAAACAGGGCATTGGCCACCTCGGTCAGGTTGTAATCCCGCCGGGCCGCCTCCCGAATGATACGCAACTGCTGAAAGTTCACCTCATCGCCTCCTGCGCTGAGTGGCGGTGGCTCGGGCCACCGTCCTCTTGTTATGGATTGCCGGGATCATTGCCCGGTTGCAAGCCTGAAAGGGGGGCCGCGCCGGGCGGCGCGCCCTCAAATCTGGTAGTCGGGGTAGAGCTGTGCCTGCCTAGCCACCAGACGTACCCCCTGGCCGGGGGCGAAGGCCCGGGCGGCCTCCTTGCTCAGCTCGGCCTCGTAGTGGGCGCCTCCCGTCTCCCCGTCACCACGCAGCTCCACCCGGATGCGCGGCCCCATGGGCAGCAGCCGGGTGATGGTGGCGCGAATGCCCCCCGGGGCGTCCGCCGGCAGTATCTCCAGCTCGTGGGGGCGCACATAGGCGATGGCCGCGCTCCCCTCCGCCAGGTGGGAGGGGATAGGGCCCCCCAGCTGCTGCTCGCCGATGCCGAGCCCCTGCCCGGCCACCCGGCCGCGGAACAGGTTCACGCTGCCGAGGAAGCTGTGCACGAAGGCGCTGGCGGGCTGGTCATAGACCTCGGCCGGGGTGCCTATCTGCTCCACCTTGCCGGCGTTCATCAGCACCACCCGATCCGCCACCTCCAGCGCCTCCTCCTGATCGTGGGTCACGAACAGGCTGGTGACGTGCAGCTCGTCATGCAGTTCGCGCAGCCAACGGCGCAGCTCCTTGCGCACCTGGGCGTCGAGGGCGCCGAAGGGCTCGTCCAGCAGCAGCACCTTGGGCTGCACTGCCAGGGCGCGGGCCAGGGCGACCCGCTGACGCTGGCCGCCAGAGAGCTGGGTAGGATAGCGCCCGGCCACGTGGCTGAGCTGCACCAGATCCAGCAGCTCCTTGACCCGGGCGCGGATGGCCGCCTCGTTCGGTCGGTCGGCGCGCGGCTTGACCCTCAGGCCGAACGCCACGTTCTCGAACACCGTCATGTGGCGGAACAGGGCGTAGTGCTGGAACACGAAGCCGACGTTGCGATCGCGCACGTGGAGATCCGATGCATCCTCTCCGCGGATGATGACGCTGCCGCTGTCGGCCTGCTCCAGCCCGGCGATGATCCGCAGCAAGGTGGTCTTGCCGCAGCCGGAGGGGCCCAGCAGGGCCACCAGTTCACCGTCGTGAAAGTCGAGGTTGATATCGGCCAGGGCCGCGTACTGATTGAAATGCTTGTTGAGTCCTTGCACCTGAATGCTCATGGATGCCTCTCTTGATAACCGTTAATTCGAGATCAATGGGACTGGGTCGGCTGACTGCGCAGCCTGGCCAGCAGGGTTTCACCCAGCAGGGTGAAGATCCCGAACAGCGCCAGCAGGCTTGCCACCGCGAAGGCGGCGCCGGTCTGGTACTCGTTGTAGAGGATCTCGATGTGCAGTGGCAGCGTGTTGGTCTGGCCGCGAATATGGCCGGAGACCACGGAGACGGCGCCGAACTCCCCCACCGCCCGGGCGGTACAGAGCAGCAGGCCATACATCAGGCTCCAGCGGATGCCGGGCAGGGTGACGCGCCAGAACATCTGCAACCCGCTCGCCCCCAGCATGATGGCGGCCTCCTCTTCCTCCGGGCCGCGCGCCTCCATCTGGGGCAGCAGCTCGCGCACCACGAAGGGCACGGTGATGAAGGTGGTCGCGAGGATGATCCCCGGGGTGGCGAAGATGATCTTGATGTCGTGCTCGCCGAGCCACTCGCCGAACCAGCCGCGGCTGCCGAACATCAGCACGAACATCAGGCCGGCGATGACGGGGGACACCGAGAACGGCAGATCGATGATGGTGATGAGCAGTTGCCGCCCCGGGAAGCGGAAGCGGGCGATGGCCCAGGCCGCCGCCACACCGAACAGCAGGTTCAGGGGCACGGCGCAGAGCGTCACCAGGGCCGTCAGCCCGAGGGCGCTCAGGGCATCCGGCTCGCTGATGGCGTGCCAGAAGAAGGCCAGCCCAGGTCGCAGGGCCTGGATGAAGACGGTGGCCAGCGGCAACAACAGCAGGGCGGCAAACCAGCCCAGACCTATGGTGATCAGCAGCCATTTGACCCAGGCCGGCTCACGGATGACCGGGGGCTGGCGCACCTGGGTCACAGTGACGGCACCCGGGGCCAGATCGAGACTTGCACTGGATGCGCTCATATACGGCTCCCTCCGATGCGGGCCCAGCTCCAGGCCTGCAACTTGTTGATGATCAACAGCAAGACAAACGAGATCAGCAGCATGACGGAGGCGATGGCGGAGGCCCCCGCGTAGTCATACTCCTCCAGGTGGCTCATGATCATCAGCGGCGCTATCTCGGAGACCATGGGCAAATTGCCAGCGATAAAGATGACGGAGCCGTACTCCCCCACCGCCCGGGCAAAGGCCAGGGCGAAACCGGTCAGCAATGCCGGCACCAGGGTCGGCCACAGCACCCGGGCGAAGGTCTGCCAGCGATTGGCACCCAGGCTGGCGGCGGCCTCCTCCTGCTCGGTTTCCGCCTCCCGCAGCACGGGCTGCAGGGTGCGCACCACGAAGGGCAGCCCGATAAAGGTCAGGGCTATCACCACTCCGATGGGGTTGTAGGCCAGCTCGATGCCGAGCGGGGCGACCCACTGGCCGATCCAGCCGTTGGGGGCGAAGATGGCGCACAGGGCGATGCCGGAGACGGCGGTGGGCATGGCGAAGGGCAGGTCGATCAGCGCATCCACCAGGCGGCGGCCGGGGAAGGTGTAGCGCACCAGCACCCAGGCCAGGATCAGGCCGAACAGGCTGTTGAGCAGCGCCGCGATGAAGGCGGCCCCGAAGCTCAGACGGAAGGAAGCGAGCACCCGGGGGGAGCCGATCACCTGCCAGAACTCGGCGGCGGTCAGGTGGTTCACGGTGAACAGCACCAGCGCCGAGAGCGGCAGCAGCACCAGTATGCCCAGATAGAGCAGACTGAAGCCCAGCGTGGGCCCCAGACCCGGCAGGACGGAATAAGAACTTAATCGCATAACACATCCGTTTGTTATAAATAACTTTAGATATGGCGATTTTGCTCACTGGGGCCAGGGACAACAAACATCAATAACGCCTTTGCTAAGCACTTTTTTATCTAACCACGGTGGAACAAGGCTTTTAGAGCGATAAATATAAAAAAAGGTCTTTTATATAAATAAAAGACCTAACAAAACGGAGCGGTGAAACCGGAACTGCAAAGAGCGTCACTATGGGATCAGGGTGGCGAGCCTGTCTGACATCTTGCGGGAACTCTCCTTGTCATATCGATGGAATATCAACGGAAGCTGAGGGCCGCCCGCCTATCCCACTCGGTCGACGCGGGCTCCACCACCATCTCGGCCCGGCGATGAAGGGTGCTCAGCAGGTTGAGCCCCTGGCTCCACTCCCCATGACCGGATTGGGCATTGATGTGGCCCACCTCGCCGGCATCGAACAGCGGCACCTGCCACTGACGACTCCAATACTCGGCTCGCTCGAAGCTCATCCAGGGATCATTGCGGCTGGCGATCAGCTGGGCAGAGACCTTTATGGATCCCGACAGCGCCTCGTCCGGAATGCCGAAACGAGCCGGATCGGCAGGCGCCACGATGAGGATGGAGGAGACCTTGTCCGGTTGCAGCCGGGCGGCGGCGATCGCCGTCAGGGCACCGAAGGAGTGGGCCACCAGGTGTACCCGGCTGCGCCGGCTCCTGAGCTTGCTCGCCAGCTTGGCGCTCCAGACCGTTAAATCCGGCTTGTCCCAGGGCAGACCCACCATCCGCTGCCACTGGGGAAACTGCTGGTGCCAGCGGCTCTGCCAGTGATCCGGCCCACTGTTGTGCAGACCGGGAACCAGAAGGATCTTGTTCATCTTGGTGTTCCTCGCTGTTGTCACAGGGGCCGGCCAGCCTTAGCCGCCCGGTTGGTAAATCTGGTCGAACAGACCGCCCTGGGCGAAGTGCTTCTTCTGCGCCTTGTCCCAGTCACCTTCCAGATCCTTGACGGTGAACAGGTTCAGGGTGGGGAACTGGGCAGACGTCTCCTTCAGGATCGCCGGGTTGCTCGGGCGATAGTGATACTTGGCGATGATCCGCTGCCCCTCGTCGGAGTAGAGGTAGTCGAGGTAAGCCTTGGCGACGGCTTCGGTGCCGTGCTTCTTGGCCACCTTGTCCACCACCGCGACCGGCGGCTCCGCCAGGATGGAGACAGACGGCACTACCAGTTCGAATTTGTCGCTGGTCCCCGGCTGATTGAGTACCAGCAAGGCTTCGTTTTCCCAGGCCAGCAGCACGTCCCCGAGCCCGCGCTCGATGAAGCTGGTGGTGGCGCCACGGGCACCGGAATCCAGCACCTTCACGTTCTTGTAGAGATCGCCGACGAACTGCCTGGCCCCCTCTTCACTGCCGCTCTTCTTCAGGGCATAGCCCCAGGCCGCCAGATAGTTCCAGCGCGCGCCACCGGAGGTCTTGGGGTTCGGGGTGATGATGGCGACATCCTTGCGTACCAGGTCGTCCCAATCCTTGATCTGCTTGGGGTTGCCCTTGCGCACCAGGAAGACGATGGTGGAGGTATAGGGAGAGGCATTGTTGGCAAGCCGTCCTTCCCAGTCGCTGGCAGTGAGACCCGCCTTGGCCACAGCATCGACGTCATAGGCCAGCGCCAGGGAGACTACGTCAGCCTCCAGCCCGTCCACCACGGCACGTGCCTGCTTGCCTGAACCACCGTGAGACTGGCTCACCACCACATCATCGCCGGTCTTGGCCTTCCACTCCTTGGCGAAGGCGCCGTTGTACTCCTGGAACAGCTCGCGAGTCGGGTCATAGGAGACGTTCAGCAGGCGCACTTCGGCAGCATTGGCCTGGCCAAGCGCCAGCAGGGAAAGAAGGGTCAAAGCGGTCATTCGCAGTTTCATGGTGATACTCCATATCGTTGGGTTGAGTACAGCATGCCCGCTTATTCATATTCCATGAAGAAAGAAAAAGCGCTTTGCTTATCTCTTTACTGTATATCAAACCTTTTCCGAGTGCGGACGCCTGTTCCCGGCCTCTTTCCACCACCGAGATAGTCCACAGATACCGCCACACCGGGCATGAAAAAGCCCGGTCGAGAGACCGGGCCAGTGAATACGGTGCGCCAAAGGGGCATCCAAGATCCGCCCGTTCTGGCGGTTTGTCAGTGGCGGTGAGCGAGAGGCAGGGCACGAGGCTCAGGAGGTTGTGGGCAGAGACGGGCTTGACAAGGAGTGGGCGAGGCGAAGCCCTGTTTGCTGTCCCTTGATTCCCGATTCCCATGCACAAATGCCGGATAGCAAAAAGGCCTTCCCGTCAGGGAAGGCCTTCAAATTAGTGGCGGAGCGGACGGGACTCGAACCCGCGACCCCCGGCGTGACAGGCCGGTATTCTAACCGACTGAACTACCGCTCCGCATTCGGTTAGCTTTCGCTAAATCATTTGCCGCTTCTATGAGGTGTCATCCTCGCAGCCAGTGATGTTATTTTGCACATCGCTGTTTAATTGGGTGCCTGGCAGTGTCCTACTCTCGCATGGCGAATGCCACACTACCATCGGCGCTACAGCGTTTCACTTCTGAGTTCGGCA
>NZ_JBFODA010000036.1:0-22245 GCF_040908055.1 Aeromonas sp. R7-4 | reverse complement strand
GATAGGTGGGGTGTGTAAGCGCGGCGACGTGTTGAGCTAACCCATACTAATTACCCGTGAGGCTTAACCATACAACACCCAAGAAGTGTTCGAAGGCTTGTAGCAGATACCGAGAACGAATAATTAAATCAGCTTTTTCAGATTGAAGATTTTGCCTGGCGGCAATAGCGCAGTGGAACCACCTGACCCCATGCCGAACTCAGAAGTGAAACGCTGTAGCGCCGATGGTAGTGTGGCATTCGCCATGCGAGAGTAGGACACTGCCAGGCACCCAACACGAGAAACCCCGCTCATTTGAGCGGGGTTTTTTATTTGCCTGAAATTCGGCTCCCGCGTAGCCTTGCCTATCTTTACTCCGCTACTCCTCCGGCTTCTATTGCATCTGCCATCCCCTTTCCTCCGCACAAAGTGTCTGCCTGCCAAGGTGGTTACCAGTCGCCCTGGGGGCTCATGACCTTGGGTGCAATGAGTTACCATTCCTTTTTCTGATGATCACTATTGCGGCGGGAGGGAGTGACAAGCGTTGCCGGATCCTTAGACTGTGAATCTCATCGATAAGGGAGCTGTGTATGTTGGGGATCCACGATCTGGCGTTGTTTATCGTCTCCGGTCTGCTGTTGAACATGATGCCGGGACCGGATTCCCTGCTTATCATGCTGCGCAGCGGTTCACAAGGCTGGCGGGCCGGCTCGGTGGCGGCGCTGGGGATAGGAACGGGCACCATGGTGCACGTGCTAGCCGCAGCCCTGGGGCTGTCGGCCCTGCTGAGTACCTCGGCCGAGCTGTTCGCCGTCATCAAGCTGATGGGGGCGTTCTATCTGGTCTATCTGGGGATATCACTGCTCAGGCATAGGACTGGCGCTGCGGTCGCCGGGAATGAGGCTGTGGCACTGCCCAGGCTCTCCTATGGGCGGATCTTCCGGCAAGGGTTGCTCACCAATGTGCTCAATCCCAAGGTGGCGCTCTTCTTCCTCGCCTTCGTGCCCCAGTTTATCGATCCCGCTGCGCCGCAGAAGGCGCTGGCCTTCATCGTGCTGGGTTGCATCTTCAACCTCAACGGCATGATCTGGTGCCATCTGCTGGCGTTTTCCACCGAGTTTGCAAGCCGCAAGGTGCGATTGCCCGCCCGGGTAGCAACTTGGCTGAACCGCGTGATGGGAGGGCTGTTCGTGGGGTTAGGGGTCAAGTTGGCAGCCGAGTGACGGCCCGCGTCGAAATGACCGGCCATAGAAAAAGGCGTATCCCATCGCTGGGATACGCCTTTTTCCGCACTGCGGACAGGGACTGAGATCAGTTCATGCCGTAGCGCTTGAGCTTCTTGCGCAGGGTACCGCGGTTGATGCCCATCATCACGGCGGCGCGAGTCTGGTTACCACGGGTGTACTGCATGATCACGTCCAGCATGGGGGCTTCGACTTCGGAGAGAACCATATCGTACAGATCAATCACTTCCTGACCGTTCAACTGGGCCAGGTAGTTACGCAGGGCCTGTTGCACAGAGTCACGCAGGGGGCGTTGGGTCGGCTCGGCAGCGTGATTGTGAGTAGTTGTTACCAATGCATCAGAAGTCAGGGTTTGTTCGAACATATTCGGTCGGCTCTTTAGTTATGCGTTAACCTAATCCATCGAAATACGCTTCGAGTGCCTCAAGCTGTGCGTCTGCACAATCCAGGGCATTGAAGTGCTTACGGAATTCTCGGCCCGCCTCTTCTTCATCCAGATACCAGCCCACGTGTTTACGGGCAATGCGCGCCCCCAGATAGGCACCGTAAAACCGGTGCAGATTGGTGACATGCTCGTTCATCAGGGTGCGAACCTCTTCCCTGTCGGGAGGTGGCAGCTTGGTGCCCGTCTCAAGAAAATGGCGAATTTCCCGGAAAATCCAGGGTCGTCCTTGCGCAGCACGGCCGATCATCACGGCATCGACACCGGTATAGTCGAGGACATACCGGGCCTTCTCCGGGCTATCGATGTCGCCATTGGCGACAACAGGAATCGATACGGCCTGCTTAATCGCCCTGATAGTGTCGTACTCCGCTTCACCCTTGTAGAGGCAGGCACGGGTACGACCATGCACGGCAAGGGCCGCGATACCGCAATCTTCGGCGATTCGGGCGATCTCCTCGCCATTGCGGTTATCCGGATCCCATCCTGTGCGGATCTTCAAGGTGACAGGCACCTCCACCGCGTCCACCACGGCCCGGCAGATGGATCTGACCAGGTCTGGTTGGCGCAGCAGGGCGGAACCTGCCAGCTTCTTATTCACTTTTTTTGCCGGACATCCCATGTTGATGTCGACGATCTGAGCGCCCTGCTCCACGTTGTAGCGGGCAGCAAACGCCATCATCTCGGGGTCGGCACCGGCAATCTGGACCGATCGCAAGCCACCTTCTGCAGAGTGATCCATTCTCATCCGGGTTTTCTGGGTATCCCAGACATCCGGGTTGGCCAGCAGCATCTCGGAAACGGCCATGCCGGCACCCAGCCGCAAACAGAGTTCACGAAATGGTCGGTCTGTTACACCGGCCATGGGGGCCACGATCAGGGGAGTTTCAAGCGTGTGGGGACCTATCTGCATTACACGGTTACCATCGGCTTAGGGCGGCGTATATTACGCATTTTTTAGTCAGGAGAAAAGGTTAGTATTTGAGCGTCAGCCATTTTTTTCTGAAAAAAACGTCGCGCCAAGGCTTGCAAATTCAGGAGTGCTTGAAAATCGGGCATATTGTCTGGGAGCATGTTCAGTGTCAAATGGGTGAGGGGCGCGGTGAATTGTGAGTCTCCTTCCTTGGCCGGTTTAGGCTATGATAGCGGGCCTGAATCGAGCAAAAGCTCCACACAATTTCATTACAAACGGATCGGGGATGTATGACGGCAAGGTTCATCAAATTGCTCTGCCCATGCCTGCTGGGTGTCGTGCTGGGGTCGGCCCAGGCGCAGACGGTCAGCTTCAGCGAGGCCTGGAGCCGGGTCATCCAGCAGGATGACGGCCTGGCGGCGGAACAGGCCGGGGTGGAGAGGGCCCAGCAACTGCGGGAGGCGGCCAAGGCCATGTACCTGCCCAAGGTGGATGTGGGGGCCAGCTATACCCACCTCGATCAGCCGATGGAGCTGGACATGCTGGATCTCAACCCCATAGCCAACCACCCCGAGTTCGGCAAGGTGCTGGGGCCCGTCATGCAGGCGCTCAATCTCAGCCCGAGCGACTTCGTCACCCCGCTCACCAAGCAGAACGTGGTCACCAGTTCGGTCAAGATGCTGTGGCCGCTCTTTACCGGCGGGCGCATCGATGCGGCCCAGGATATTCGTCAGGCCCAGGTGAGCGAGGCCGAGCAGTTGCTGGTGCTCAAACAGCAGTCCACCTTCGAGAGCCTCTCCCAGACCTACTTCGGCGTGGTGCTGGCGGCCCAGGTGGTGCAAACCAAGCAGGAGATCGAGGAGGGGCTTGCCCATCACCTGGATCATGCCAACAAACTCGAGGCCCAGGGCCAGATCGCCAAGGTGGAGCGCCTTTCGGCCCAGTCGGCCTATGACAGGGCACGCATCGACACCCAGAAGGCGCGACGCAGTCTGGAGATCGCCCAGCTGGCCCTAGGTCACCTGCTCAAGCTCAAACAGGCTGAGCCCAATACCCGCCTCTTCATCAACGAGGGGATGCCACAGCTCGCTCCCCTGGTGCAGGAGACCCTGGCGGTGCACCCCGGCCTCAAGCTGCTGGCGGCCAAGAAGGAGCAGGCCCAGGGCATGATCAAGCTGGAGAAGGGCAAATACGCCCCCGAGCTGTTCCTGTTCGGCAACTACAACCTCTATGAGGATGACTCCATCGTCTCCAAGACCACACCGGACTGGCTGGTCGGGGTCGGGGTCAGCATGCCGCTGGTGAGTCGTGATGGCCGTTCCGAGACGGTCCAGGCGGCCAAGAGCGCCGAACTCCAGGTCAACCTGCTGCAAGCCAAGACCCGCCAGGATCTGGAGCTGCTGGTCGAGAAGACCTGGCGCGAGGCGGCCCAGGGGCTGGAGGAGTACCACTCCCTCTCCTCGACCCAGGCGCTGGCCGAGGAGAACGTGCGGTTGCGTGACAAGGCGTTCGGGCAGGGGCTCTCCACCTCGTTGGATGTGGTGGATGCGCAGACCCAGCTGGCCGGGGTCAAGACCCAGCGCGCCGCTGCCGCCTACCAATATGTGATCTCCCTGGCCCGCCTGCTGGCGCTCTCCGGCCAGATGAACAGTTTCAACCAGTATCAGCATGGCCAGGCCATCGAGGTGAACTCATGATCGCGCTCTCTTCCACTCCGTTATTCATGTCCGTTTCGACCACCAAGGGTCGCCCGTTTGCCGAGGTGAATTCATGAGTCATCCCCCCATCAAGAAGAAGATGAGCCAGGGCAAGCCCTGGTTGCTGCCCCTGGTCCTGGTGCTGCTGGTCCTCTGGCTCGGCTGGCGCTTCTGGCTGGCCTATCAGCCGGAACCGGTCCGGCTGCAGGGGCAGATAGAGGCGCAGCAGTACTCCGTCTCCTCCAAGGTGGCGGGCCGTATCGACGAGGTGCTGGTGAAGAAGGGGGATCAACTGGCCAGGGGACAGCTGGCGTTCACTCTGGCGAGCCCCGAGATCGAGGCCAAGCTGAGCCAGGCCAAGGCGGGCCAGGCGGCGGCCGGCGCCATGGCCGAGGAGGCCGAGAAGGGGGCGCGAGTGCAGCAGATCGCCGCCGCCAAGGATCAGTGGCAGCAGGCCAAGGCGGCCGCCCTGCTCCATGGCAAGACCTATGAGCGCATCGCCAGCCTGCACCGGGATGGCGTGATGTCGCTGCAAAAGCGTGACGAGGCCTGGACGGCCTGGCAAGCGGCAAAATACAGCGAGGGTATGGCCTGGCAGCAATACCAGATGGCGCTGGAAGGGGCGCGGGAAGAGACCAAGGTCGCGGCCCGCGAGCAGGCCAAGATGGCGGCAGGGGGAGTGGCCGAAGTGGAGGCCTATCTGGCTGACACCCGCATCGCCAGCCCCCATGAGGGGGAAGTCACCCAGGTGCTGCTGCGCAGCGGCGAGCTGGCTCCCCAGGGCTTCCCCGTGGTGACCCTGCTCGACATGAAGGATGCCTGGGCCCAGTTCCATATCCGCGAAGATCTGCTGCCCCGCTTCCCGCTCGGTACCGAGTTTGATGCCCGCATCCCGGGCCTTGGTGACCAGACCGTGCGCTTCAAGGTGACCCATGTGGCTGTGATGGGGGATTTCGCCACCTGGCGTGCCACCGATACCCGCCAGGGGTTCGACATGAAGAGCTTCCAGGTGGAGGCGCGCCCCCTGCAACCGGTCGACGGGTTGCGGGTCGGCATGAGCGTGCTGGTCGAGCTCTGATGGGACGCGAATGGCGGTTGCTGTGGCAGGATCCGTTCGGCCGGGCGCTGGCGAGCTGGGTGCCCCTGCTGCTGATAGGGAGCCTGTGCTGGATCTTTTCGGCCGGGTTGGCGCGCGACCTCAAGGTGGGTCTGGTGGATCTGGATCGCAGCCCCCTCTCCCGCCAGCTGGCGTTTTCCCTGGATGGCTCCGCCGGGCTCAAGATAGCGCGGCAGTTCGACGCCATCGACGAGGGGGCCAACGCCTTGCGGGGGGGCGACATCTACGCCCTGGTGGTGATCCCCCATCACCTGGAGCGGGACGCCCGCGAGGGGACCCAGCCCAGGGTGACGGTGTTCAACAACGGCCAGTTCATCCTGATCGCCAAGCTGGTCAACTCGGCGCTGGCCCAGGTGGTGGGGACTCTCAACGGCCAGGTAGGGGTACTGGAGGCCATGGCCGACGGCAAGGCGCTGCCCGGTGCGCTGGGGCAGTCGGTGCCAATCGCGAGCCAGGTGACGGCGCTCTACAACCTCAATTCCAGTTACGCCCAGTTTCTGCTGAGCGCCCTGCTGCCGGCGGTGTGGCAGATCCTGGCGGTGCTCTATGGCCTCAATGCCCTGGCCCGCACCGATCGCCTCGGGTTGGACTGGACCACCAGAGGGATCTGGTTCGGCCTCTGGCGTACCCTGTTGCCCCATATGCTCATCGGCTGGGGGTGGGGGCTAGGGTGGAGTCTGCTGCTGTTCAAGGGGCTGGGGTACCCCATGCAGGGGAGCTGGCTGGTGCTGACGGTGGGGCTGGGGGTGGCCTCGGCCGCCTGCGTCACCATGGGGGCCTTCTTCTACGCCATCATCCGGGATCCGGCGCGGGCGCTCTCTCTGGCTGGTGCCTACACGGCGCCGGGATTCGCCTTCATGGGGGTCACCTTTCCGGTCAGCGCCATGGGGGATGTGGCCCAGTTCTGGCGCAGCCTGCTGCCCATCTCTCACTATGTCGAGCTGCAGATAGGCCAGAGCAACTACGGCCAGCCGCTGGCGGCGGCACTGCCCCAGCTCGGGGCACTGCTGCTGTTTCTGCTGCCCCTGCTGTTGGTGATGCGCCGTTACCGGCAGCAGGCGGAACTGGTCCGTCAATCCGTCGCAATCGCCGAGAAGGAGCCTGAGTGATGCTGGGATTTGTCGATCTGTTGCGCCTGGAGCTGCGCACCCTCTTGGCGGATCGCGCCATCATGCTGACCCTGTTTGGCGGCGTGCTTTTCTACTCCTTCCTCTATCCGCAGCCTTACCTGCACCAGCTGCCGCGGGAAGAGCCCGTGGTGGTGGTCAACGAGGATGGCAGCCAGCTCTCGCGCCAGCTGGAGTTCATGGCCGATGCCACGGCGCAGGTCAAACTGGTGGCGCGGGCAGACTCCCTCGATGAGGCACGCCAGATGATGGTGGCCGGGAAGGCGAGCGGCATCTTGCACATCCCCCGCCATTTCTATCGGGACCTGATGCTGGGCAGGAGCGTGACCCTGGGCTATGCGGGTGATGCTTCCTACTTCCTGGTCTACGGCACCATAGCCGAAGGGCTGGCCCAGGCGGGGGGGACGCTTGCCGCCCAGATCAAGGTGGCCCGGCTGCTGAGCCATGGGGAGGTGTTGCCCCAGGCCGCCATGGGCTGGAATGCGGTGGCCCTCAACGTGCTGCCTGTGTTCAACCCCACCATGGGCTATGTGAACTACGTGGTGCCGGCGGTATTCGTGCTGATCCTGCACCAGGTACTACTCATGGGCACCGGCATCCTGGGGGCGACCCAGAACCAGCGCAGCCGCCGTGGGGAGGCAGGTTACTGGCAGAGTGCCCCCGTGCTGGCGCTGCTGCTGGCCCGCACCCTGGTGGTGGGGGGGCTCTTCGTGCTGCCGGTGACCTACTTCTTCGGCTTCTGCTTCGATCACTACGGCATTGCCCGCACCGCGGCGCCGGGGGCGCTCTGGCTGTTCACCCTGCCGTTCCTGCTCGCGACCACCTGGCTTGGGGTGGTGCTGGGGGCCCTGGTCAGTCGCCGCGACCTGCCGACCCAGATAGTGCTGCTCTCCTCCCTGCCGCTGGTGTTTCTCGCGGGCTTTATCTGGCCGCTGGAGCTGATCCCGGCGCCGCTCAACTGGCTGGGGCAGTGGGTGCCGAGCACGGCAGCCATCGAAGGCTTCCTGCGCCTCAACCAGATGGGGGCCGACTTTGCCCAGGTCTCTGCCTACTGGTGGCGGCTGTGGGGGTTGGCGCTGCTGTATGGAACACTGGCTTGCTGGTTGCTTCATCGGCGGCAGCCGCGCCCTGCGGGCCATCAGGGAACGCCGGATGAGCCGGCCACGGCGGGAGCGGGTGAACCTTCTTCTCGCTAGAGGCCATCAACGCAAGGTGAACAACAAAACGGTCAGCCACAGGGCTGACCGTCTTGTTTTTCGCAGGCTCGTCCCCCCCTTATCCGCGGGCTCACCCCCGGCTGAGGCCGGGATCGCCGATGGCGTAGATCTGGCCAAGGGCCTGCGGGTCGGTGAGCAGTTGCATACCCCGTATCGCCACATCCTGGCGGCGCACCAGGCCGTGTAGCTCCTTGTTCTGGCTCAGCTCGGCCTGTCCCGTCGCCTCCCCATCCTGCAAGCCGGCGGGCCGCAATATGGTCCAGTCAAGGGTGCTGGTCTGCAGCCAGCTCTCCGCCAGACTCTTCAGACGCACCTCGTGACCGAAGGCCTCCCGCGCCCGCTTGGGCAGGTATTGCCAGCTATCGCCACAACCTAGGGAGGTCACCAGCAGCAGGCGGCTGAGCCCGGCCCGCTCCATCTCGTCGATCACCAGGCGATTGCCCAGGTAGTCGACGGGCTCGGCCTGGCGGAAGCTGCCGAGGGTGGAGATGACTCGCGCCGCGTTGCCGGCTGCCTGACATGCCATGGTCACGGCCTGTGGATCCAGGGCATTCCCGGTGACGACCTCGACACCCAGAGATTGCAGTTCGGCGGCCATGTCGGCATGGCGCACCAGGGCGACGACCCTGTGACCCTGGCGCAGCGCCTGCCCGGTGAAGGCTCGGCCCAGCCCGCGGCTGGCACCGAAGATGAGTGTGGTTGGCATGAGAGGCTCCCTTTGAAGAAAAGGGTTAGCCTAGGAGGGCGCAGCCCTCCTGTAAATGAGAGCCGTTTTTATTTGTGAGGACGAGAGGGGAAATGACGGGCCGGACGTCGGGGACGCCGGCCCGAGGAGTCAACCCTGATAGTTGCCTATGCTGGGGCGACGGCTGGGGCCGCTCAGGTGAATGTCCACCGGGTTGAACGCCTTGATCGCCTCGAAGCTGAAGTCGCCGATGGCCTGATGCAGGCTCTGGGGGCCGTGGTTGGTGATGATGATGACGCTTTTCGACAGGTTGCGGCGCCGGCGCAGCAGGTGGCCGAGGAAGCTGGACTGGCTCTCTGCCATCTTGGCACGGTTGGCCGCCACCTCGTCGATGATCAGCAGATCCACCTCTTCCAAGGCGCGGCGGTACTGGTTGCGCTCCTCCTGATCCTGGATGACGTTGAAGAAGAGCCTGTCTACGATGGAGGCCCACTGCTGGAAGATCACCGATTTCTGGTGGCGCTCGATCAGCTCGTGGGCCACGGCGCCCGCCAGGGTCGACTTGCCGGTGCCGTAGTCGCCATAGATGAGCATGCAACCGCCGCCGCTCTTCTCCCAGTGTTCGAAACCGCTGATGAAGTAGCGGGCTGTCTCGATGGGATACTGCAGTGCGGGATCGGTGGCATCCATCTTGTCGAAGATCCAGTCGGGGTTGAGATCGGCCTGGGCGATCAGCTTCTGGATCCGTTCCTGGCGCGCCGCCTTCTGCAGCTCGCGCACCTCGGCATTGGCCTTGGCGTCATACTCCTTGCGCAGGGTCTCGTAGTCGTACTGAGTGCCGCCGGTCTGGGCCTGCAGGCGGCGGATGCGCTCGAGCAGGCCACCCACATGCCGGCTCAGCTCGGGATCGCGCACGCGCTGATCCTGTTTGGCCTTGGCGATCTTCTGGCGTCTTGCCTCGATCTCCTGCAGCTCCTCGCGCAGTGGGTCGTGCGGATCTGTCATGAATGGCTCCTTCTGCGAGGGAAATGGCAAGCGTCTGATGATACGGCTAATGGTGCCAGCGGCGAATACCCGGGATCAATCATTCTCCGGCTCCTGAGCGAGACGCTTGGCCACTTCGATCATCTCCTGTGCCCGCTTGCTCGGGCCCGTCTCGGCCGGGGCCGGGGTGATCTGCTGATATCCCGCTACCACAGTCGGTTGGCGACGGGCATAGCGCCGACCCTTAAGGGCGCGAATGAATTTCAGCATCCACTGGTGCTGGGAATCGAACACCTCGGGGCGGCCGAGCCAGTAGGCGATGAACTCGCCGAGATCCTCCTCGCTGTAGCTGGCGTCGATCACTCCGCACAGGCGGGCGAGGGCGGGCAGCTCTTCATCCGGCCGCCACTGCAGGTGCATCTGGAACGGCCGCTCCGGCAGCGGGCTGCGTACCCGCTGGCTCAGCAGTGGCAGCAGGAAGGGGCACTGATGGTAGTGCTCACTGTCAGCCTGCGCCTCGACCTGCAGCAGTTCGGCCTCCATCAGCTCGTCGAGTAGCTCGGTCAGCTGGCGGGCGTTGACCTGATAGCTGAAACTGCCGGGATTGCCCGGATCGACGACCGCCAGGGCGCGACCCAGTTCAGGGTAGTTGAGCCTTTGCTGCCGATTTTCCAGCACCAGCCGGCGCAGCTGCAGGGTATAGAGGCTGCGTGCCGGATGGGAGAGTCTGGGATGGGCGAGGGCGCTGTATTCGGCTGGCGTCATGGTCTGCTTCACGATCTGGAGTGGGGGGCATTATCCCTCATGGCGGGGTCTCACACAATTCGAGACGACCCTGGACGGGACATCCGCTCGTCAAGGCGGCCATGACCGCACAGGGAGTGTTGATAAAATAATCAGTCCATTTCAAATGGTTGGCAGACATCGCGACCGTTGGCGGCAAGATGGAGTGGCGGGATTCAACCCCCATGATCTAGTCTTAATGCTCAAATAACCATTTGACTAATAAGAGCTTTGTCAAGATGTCAAAAGCCGGACTACGGATCTTGGTGGTGGAAGACGAAGCGGTTTTTCGCCACTCGCTGGTATCTTATCTCGAGCACGACGGGGCCTGCGTCTTCCAGGCCGAGGATGGAATAGAGGGGCTCTCGGCGGCGGCGCTCTATCACCCCGATGTCGTGTTGTGTGACCTCAACATGCCGAACATGGATGGCCATGAGGTGATCGCCTGCCTCAGTGCCCGCTACCCCGAGGTGCCCGTCATCGTCATCTCAGGCCAGGATCAGATGGCTGCGATCGAGCGGGCGCTGCGGGCGGGGGCCCGTGACTTCTTCATCAAGCCGGTGGATGACTATGAGCAGATCCGGCGCAGCATCGATCAGTGCCTGATGCACAACGGCCAACACAGCCAGCAACTGGAGCTGATGGAACACATCGACTTCTTCCGGGGACACGATCTGGCTTCCAGTCGCCTGCTGGCCTGGCTGGCACCGCCGGGCATGCAGGAGTGGGGACCCTGGCAGGTGACCTTTGCCGGTATGGGGAACCTCTTCATCCCCGATACCTTCAAGCTGGACGACAAGCTGCTGGTGCTGGTGATGGAGCTGCCTATCCTCGGTGTGGACGCCGCCTTCTGCGGGGCCCTGGTGCGCTCCCTGATGAACGGCCCCTATCGCCAGTTCCAGCAGCAGGAGAGCCGACTCCTGACCCAGCCACACAGGCTGCTGGACTACCTCAACCTGCAATTGCTGGAATCTGGCCTGCGCCACTCCTTCGCCATGGCAGCGCTGCTGTTCGATCAGGAGGACGGACTGGTCTTCGCCAATGCCGGTCTCACTTCCCCCCACTGGTTGATGCGTTGTGGCGGGTTGCCGCTCGGCCTGATGCGCAGCAGCCGCTATGCGCTGCACAGGCGCAGCTGGCATGAGCCGTTCGAGCTGCTGTTTCGCAGCGACAGCGGCAGCGCCCTGAAAATGCAGGTACGCCATCACTGAGCACGCCGACGACGGCACAAACAAGCAGGGCGCCCATGGGCGCCCTGCTTGCATTGCACAATCCTGACCGAATCAGACGGTGGCGGACTGCAGCTTGTTCTCCTGCTCCGGCTCCTTGGCGGGGCCTTCGGCACCGTGCATCCAGTAGACCAGGCGGTTGGCCATGGTCAGCAGGATCAGGGCGCTGATCACGGCGGCCAGGGCGATGCCACCGAAGATGGCCATGGCACCGGATTCGCCTACGAAGGAGCCGATGAAACCGGCGGCATAGTTGGCCAGGGCCACGAAGCCGAACCAGGCACCCATCATCAGGGAGGCCAGGCGCAGCGGAGCCAGCTTGGTCACCATGGAGAGGCCGATGGGGGAGAGGCAGAGCTCGCCCAGGGTATGGAACAGGTAGGCGCCGACCAGCCAGAACATGGAGGTCTTGACGGCCTGATCACCCCCCTGCTCCAGCACGGCACCGATCATGAACAGGAAGCCGATGGCCAGGAACAGCAGACCCATGGCGAACTTCACCGGGGAGTTCGGCTCTTTCTTGCCGAGCTTGATCCAGATGGCCGCGACTATGGGGGCTAGGGTGATGATGAAGAAGGGGTTCAGGGACTGGAACCAGGCGGTCGGCACTTCGAAGCTGCCGATCATGCGATCGGTATATTCCTGTGCGTACAGGTTCATCAGGCCGCCGGCCTGCTCGAAGCCGGCCCAGAAGATGATGGTGAACAGACCCAGCACCAGGATGACCTTGATGCGATCCACTTCCTGCTTGGTCAGCGGGGCCTTCTGCTCCTTGGAGCGCTGCAGGGCGGCGCGCTGGGCGGCCGGCACGCGGCCGATGTCGCCGAGGAAACGCTGGGCCATGGTGGCCTGCACAACCAGGGAGAGCAGCATGCCGATACCGGCGCTGACGAAGGCTGCCTGCCAGCCGTAGGCGGTGGCAGCGGCGCCGCAGATCACCCCTGCCAGCAGGGAGCCCAGGTTGATGCCCATGTAGAAGATGGTGAAGGCACCGTCACGGCGGTGATCCCCTTCCTGATACAGGTCACCCACCATGGTGGAGATGTTCGGCTTGAACAGGCCGTTCCCCAGGATCAGCAGGCCGAGGCCCGCGTAGAAGACGGTGTTGACCATGTCCGGGAACATGGCGTGGGGCAGGGCCAGGGTAAACTGGCCGGCGGCCATCAGCACGGCACCGAACAGGATGGCGCGACGTTGGCCCAGGAAGGTATCTGCCAGCCAGCCGCCGATGATCGGAGTGATGTAGACCAGGCCGGTGTAGATGCCGTACAGCTTGAGGGCATCGGCCTGGGTCCAGCCCATGCCGCCGTTGGCGGTCATGTCGGTCAGATAGAGGACGAGCACGGCACGCATGCCGTAGTAGGAGAATCTCTCCCAGAGTTCGGTACTAAAGAGCAAAAAAAGCCCTTTAGGGTGACCTAAAAAGGTCCCTTTGGACGGGTTATTCATTGGAACTTCCACCTGTGTCTTATATTTTTTTAGAAATTTTATGCAAGGGCTAGGAACAAGCCATATTCCTTATAAAACAAGCAGGATTGAATTACAATGACAGGTTTTGACGATATTTTATCTATCGATGGTTGAATATTTGTTTATAAAATGAAAATGGGCATCGAATGATGCCCAGTTTTTTATTCTGCTTGTTGTGCAAATATTCAGCGATTACAACTGTTTGACGAACTGCTTCAACCAGGCGGTAAATTCGCCGTCCAGCTCGCGGTGGCGCACGGCGTACTCCACGTTGGCCTTCATGTAACCGAGCTTGCTGCCGCAATCGTGGCTGCGCCCCTTCATGAAGTAGGCGTTGACCTGCTCTTTCTCCATCAGCATGGCGATGGCATCGGTCAGCTGGATCTCGTCGCCGGCACCGGCCGGGGTCTTCTCCAGCAGGGGCCAGATGTTGGCGGAGAGCACATAGCGACCGACCACGGCCAGGTTGGAGGGGGCCTCGTCACGGGGCGGCTTCTCGACGATGGCCTGCATGGGCAGGGACATGCCGGCGCTCAGCGCCTCGCCCTTGATGTCGGCGATGCCGTACTTGTCCACCTCGCTCTCGGGGACGGCCTCCACCATGATCTGGCTGATCTGGTTCTCTTCGAACAGGTGCACCATCTCCGCCAGGTTGTCCTGCTTGAGATCGCTGGCCACCTCGTCGATGAGCACGTCCGGCAGCAGGACGGCGAAGGGCTGATCCCCGATCAGCGGGCGGGCGCACAGCACCGCGTGGCCCAGGCCTTTTGCCTCACCCTGGCGCACGTGCATGATGGTGACGTCTTTGGGGCAGATGTGCTGCACCTCTTCCAGCAACTGGCGCTTGACCCGTTTCTCCAGGGTCGCTTCCAGCTCGAAGCTCTTGTCGAAGTGGTTCTCGATGGAGTTCTTGCTCGAATGGGTCACCAGGATGATCTCCTTGATGCCGGCGGCGATGGCCTCGCGCACCACATACTGGATCAGCGGCTTGTCGACCACAGGCAGCATCTCCTTGGGGATGGCCTTGGTGGCGGGCAGCATGCGGGTACCCAGGCCGGCGACGGGGAGAACGGCCTTGCGAACAACGAACGGTGTCTTTTTCATGGAGTGAGTCCCAAAATACGAAGTGGGCTCATGATACCCGAAGAAAAATAGGGCAGCCACAGGCCGCCCTCGGGATGATGGGGATTCAAACCGGTTACTTGACGATAATCATGTCCCGATTCGCCTCCAGGGTGGCGGGCCCTATGCCGCTCACGTCCGTCAGCTGATCCACCGAGGTGAACTTGCCCTGTTTCTCGCGATGGTCGACGATGGCCTGTGCCTTCTTCTCGCCGATACCCTTCAGGGACGCAAGTTCATCGGCGCTGGCGGTATTGAGGTTGATCTTGCCGGCCTCAGTGGTGGTCGCGACGGTCGCGGCAGGCTTGGTGGTCGGCTTGTCGGCGGCCAGTACGGGCTGAGTCAGCAGAGGGAGGCAGCCCAGCAACAGGGCGGCGATCAGGGGCTTTTTGATCATGGTGTCACATCCTTATGATATTGCCTTATTGGCATATTCATCATTAGTTGGGTTGCGCCACTTTTTGTCTGTCAGTTTTGACACTTTATAAGTCAGTGCAAACGGCTATAAGCCGAAGATGCCCGCTCGGTTACACTGACTAACCCTTTGAGCGAGATGTCTTTTCTATGTATCTACCCACCATTTCCGAGCTGGAACCCATCGCCCGCGCCGCCGGTGAGTCCATCATGGCCATCTACAGTCAACCCTTCGCGGTGGAGTACAAGCAGGACGAGAGCCCGCTGACTGCCGCGGACAAGGGGGCCCACGAGGTGATCGTCCGGGCGCTGGCCCGGCTCACGCCCTCGATCCCCGTGCTGTCGGAAGAGTCGGACGTCGCGACCCTGCAGGCCAGGCTCGCATGGTCCCGCTACTGGCTGGTGGATCCGCTGGATGGCACCAAGGAGTTTGTCTCCCGCAACGGCGAGTTCACGGTGAACATCGCGCTGATTGAACAGGGCGCTCCGGTCTGGGGGCTGGTCTATGCCCCTGTGCTGGACAAGCTCTGGTATGGGGGAAAGGGGCTGGGGGCCTGGCGTGTGGTCGATGGCAGGCATGAGGCCATTCAGACCCATCCCCACGAAGAGGGGCAGGCGTGGCGCGTGGTGGGCAGCCGCAACCACCTCTCCGGGGAGACCCTGGATTACCTGGCCCGCTTTGGTGACATGGAGCGGGGCGACATCGAGCTGGTCTCCATGGGCAGCTCGCTCAAGTTCTGTATCATTGCCGAGGGCGGGGCCGAGCTCTACCCCCGTCTCGCCCCGACCTGCGAGTGGGACACCGGCGCTGCCCAGGCGGTGCTGGAGGGGGCGGGGGGCAGCGTCACCCAGCTGGACGGTTCCCCCCTGCGTTACAACAAGCCGGATATCCTCAACCCCTGGTTTGTGGCCAGGGCCTGAGCCGGGCATCGGATGCAAAAAGGCCGGACATTGTCCGGCCTTTTTGTTTGCGATGAGCATCGATGAGGTCAGAAGACTCTCTTGAACGGCTTGATGGTGACGCGGGCATAGACGCCGGCCGCTACATAGGGATCCGCATCGGCCCAGGCCTGGGCCTCGGCCTGGCTGCCGAACTCGGCGATGACGGTGCTGCCGGTGAAACCCGCATCGGCGGGATCCTCGGCATCGATGGCCGGGTTGGGGCCCGCGGTCAGCAGGCGCCCCTCATCCTGCAGCGCCTGCAGGCGGGCGAGGTGGGCGGGGCGAGCCAGCTTGCGCTGTGGCAGGCTGTTCGCGACGTCTTCGGAGTAGATCAGATACCACATGAGAGGCTCCTTTTCTGGTTGCGGTTATTTTTTCTGCTCTGCTTTCTGCTCGGCCGGCATGTGGCGATAGAGGTAGACGCCGCTGAGCAGGGTGAATACGAGCGTCATGCCCAGCAGGCCGAATACCTTGAAGTTGACCCACATCTCCTGGGAGAGGTTGAAGGCCACATAGAGGTTGAGCAGGCCGCAGAGGGCAAAGAAACCGACCCAGCCCAGGTTGACGTTGTCCCAGATCCGGTCGGGAGCCTGCAGCTCCTTGGCCAGCATCTGCTTGATCAGGTTCTTGCCAAAGCCGTAGCGGCTGACGAGCAGGGCGAGGGCAAACAGCACGTTGATGACGGTCACCTTCCACTTGATGAAGGCGTCGTCGTGGAAGAAGACGGTGAGGCCGCCGAAGAAGCCGACCAGCAGGAAGGTAAAGAGCTGCATCTTCTCGACCTTGCGATAGCGGATCCAGCCGTAGGCGAGCTGCAGACCGGTGACCACCACCAGGGCGCCGGTGGCGGTGTAGATGTCGTAGAACTTGTAGACCGCGAAGAAGACGATCAGGGGGATAAACTCGATAAACTGCTTCATGCTGGGCTCATTACCTCAAAATTTCACTCAGTGTACCTGTCCGTCAGACAACGGCAAATGAATAAGACCGCTCATTTGCCCCCCAGTTCCTCAGCCAAAAAGCTGCCGTGCCACCTCGATCCCCAGCCGCTGCTGATCCGCCAGCAGCTCGCGAATATGGCGCTCCTCGATCAGCGGATTGAGCAGCACGGCGCGCAGCAGAGTGAGCGATTGCTCGCCGTAGCGGCTCACCGCCCGCTGGGTGCGGGAGACGAAGCTGTGTCCCTCGGCGCGCTGTGCCTTCTGCAGTGCCACGTTGAAGGCATTGATCTCGTCGTTGGCTGCCTCGTCCAGGACCTTGCCCTGTAGATGGGGCGGGATGCAGCGGTAGGAGAGCAGGTTCATCACCGGCGCCGACATCAGCTCGAAGGCGGGGCTCGCCTCGATGAGCGCCGCCATCCGCCGCGCCCTGTCGTAGTTGGCGTCGATGAGCTCGGCATACCCCTGCCGCCCCAGCATCTGGAAGGCGGCATCCAGATAGAGGGCGTTGGCGGGACGGGTGCCCTCCAGGGTGAAGCGTCCCTGATCGAAGGAGGTGGCGCGAATGGCGTAGGGCGCCTCGCGCTTCACCGCCATCATCAGATCCGGCTGGCGGCAGAGCAGCATGCCGGTGCCAAGAGGGACCAGCAGTTGCTTGTGGCCGTCCAGGGTCACGGTATCGGCCTGATCGATCCCTTCCAGCAGGCCCTGATAGCGGGGGGAGAAGAGGGTCGGGCCACCCCAGGCGGCATCCACGTGGAAGTGGATCTGCTCGCGCCGTGCGATGGCGGCGAGTTCCGGCAGGGGATCGATGGAGCCGAAGTCCGTGCTGCCGGCGACCCCGACCAGGGCCAGCACCTTGATCTTCTGCTCCTTGCATTGGCGCAGCGCCTGCTCCAGCGCGGCCAGGCTGAGCCGGTTGTGTTCGTCGGTGTCGAGGCGCCAGACGCTGCGGGCCCCCAGCCCCAGCAGATCCATCCCCTTGTCGAAGGAGTAGTGCATCAGCCGTGACCCCAGGATCACGGCGCCGCGATAGCCCTGCTCAAAGAGCGAAAACAGGTTGTCGCCACAGGCCCGGTTGCGGGCCAGCCAGAGGGCGGTGACATTGGCGATGGTGCCGCCGCTGGTCATGACGCCCAGGGCCGCATCCTTGGCGTGCATCTGGGCCGCATAGAAGGCATCGTCCTCGCGATAGACGAGGCGATGCAACTTGGCCAGCACCTCCCGCTCCAGGAAGCTCAGCAGGCGGGAGGACTCCATCTTCATGGGATTCTGGTTCAGCATCACCAAGAGGCGCGACAGCTCGGCGGTGAAGGCTGGCAGGGGCGCCGTCATGTGCCCCATATAGCGCGGGGAGGTCAGGTGTGATGCGCCGGGCACCAGGGTGGCGAGCCGTTCCAGATAGGCTTGCGTGCTGATGCCGGTGGCAGGCATGGACGACTGGTCGAGTTGGTGGACGAAGCTGTCGCGTTCATAGGGAGCCTGACTGTCGTCGGAGTGATGGAAGGTCTCCAGCAGGGCCGTCATGGCCTGGCCGAAGTCAGGATCCGGTTGTGTAAACAGTTCAGTCAGCTTCATCGGGTTCTCCAGACCAGATTGTCGGGCAGACGCGGCCATCCGTCCCGGCGGCGTCGGCCGCAGAGCATACACCAAAGGGGCGGGGGGCACAGCCATCTCCTGGTCCCCCGACCGTTGGTTCTTTATTTTGAGCTAACACTTGTAGCCTGAAACGTCGGCCGCTAGAGTGAACCGGTTCAGGTCAGGAGGTGGTGATGACGGATGTGACGGGGTATTCCCCTCGGGAAGAGTGGGCCAATCGCCTCAGCCATGGGCTGGGGTTGCTGCTGGGCGGACTGGGTCTTGCCTTGCTGCTGCACAAGGGGTGGGATCAGGGACCCAGGGTGCTGCTGAGCTACGGCCTCTATGGGGCCAGCCTGGTGCTGCTCTATCTCGCCTCGACGCTCTATCACAGCATGACCTCGGAGCGGGCCAGGCGCAGGTGCAAGCTGTTCGATCACTGCGCCATCTATCTGCTGATCGCCGGCACCTATACCCCCTTCCTGCTGGTGGCGCTCGATACGCCGCTGGCACAGGGGCTGATGGTGGTGATCTGGGGGCTGGCCCTGGCCGGGGTGCTGTTCAAGCTGCTCTTCATCAACCGCTTCAGGCGTTTGTCGCTCTTCACCTATCTGATGCTGGGCTGGCTGTCCCTGGTGGTCGTCTACCAGCTCTACCTGCATCTGGACGGTGCCGGGCTCCTGCTGCTGGGGCTCGGCGGACTCATCTACAGCCTGGGGGTGATCTTCTACGTGGCCAGGGGCATCCCCTACAACCACGCCATCTGGCACCTGTTCGTGCTGGGGGGCAGCCTGTGCCACTTCGCGGCCATCTATGGCTACGTCTAACCACAGGCCCTGGCCCTGTCGCAGGAGTCGTACGGCCACAGAAGATGGTGGCGAGCAATGACCGGATCTAGCCCTTAATTGGTATCTTTGCGCTCATCAAAGCCCGAATTCGTGCGGCACTCCACAGTTGCTCCCTTCGTTTGCTGACAAGCTAGGGCCAGTTCAGCTTGGAAAGGATGCAAACGATGAGTGAAATCGCGCTTTCCATCAGCATGTTGTCGCTGGTGGCGGTGCTGGGGCTCTGGCTGGGAAACTGGCGGGTCTATGGCGTGGGTTTGGGCATTGGCGGGGTGCTGTTCGGCGGCATCATAGTGGGCCACTTCGCCGGCCTGTCCGGCTTGAAGCTGGATGAGCAAACACTTCATTTTATTCAGGAATTTGGCCTGATCCTGTTCGTCTATACCATAGGCATCCAGGTCGGTCCCGGCTTCTTCTCCTCCCTGCGCAGCTCGGGCCTCAAGCTCAATGGCTTTGCCGCCCTGCTGGTGGTGCTCGGCTGCGTGGTGGCGGCGGCACTGCACCAGTTGTTCGACGTGCCGCTGCCGGTGATCCTCGGGGTCTTCTCCGGCGCCGTGACCAATACCCCCTCCCTGGGGGCGGGCCAGCAGATCCTGGCGGAGCTCGGGGCGGATCCGGGCTCCACCGGCCTGATGGGGATGGGGTACGCGGTGGCTTACCCGTTCGGGATCTGCGGCATCCTGCTCACCATGTGGCTCATCCGGGTGTTCTTCCACATCAAGATCGAGGAGGAGGCGGCCGCATTCGAGCAGCAGGCGGGCAAGACCAAGGAGAGCCTGCAAACCATCAACATCGCGGTGCGCAACCCCAACATGCACGGCCTGATGCTGAGCGAGATCCCCAGCCTGGACGAGGCCGACGTCATCTGCTCGCGCCTCAAGCGCGGCGACGAGCTGATGGTGCCCAGACCCGACTCGCGCATCGAGCTCGGCGATCTGCTGCACCTGGTGGGAGAGCGCCACGCCCTGCACAAGGTGCTGCTGGTGCTGGGGGAGGAGGTGGATACGTCCCTCTCCACCCGGGGCACCGAGCTGCGGGTGGAGCGGGTGGTGGTCACCAACGAGCAGGTGCTCGGCAAGCGGATCCGCGATCTCGACATCAAGCAGAAGTACGACGTGGTCATCTCGCGCCTCAACCGGGCCGGCATCGAGCTGGTCCCGACCAGCCAGACCAGCCTGCAGTTTGGCGACATCCTGAACCTGGTGGGACGGCTGGACGCCATCGAGGCGGTGACCAGCGTGGTCGGCAACGTGCAGCAGAAGCTGCAGCAGGTGCAGATGCTGCCGGTCTTCATCGGCATCGGATTGGGGGTGTTGCTCGGCTCCATCCCCTTCTATCTGCCGGGCTTCCCCGCGGCCCTCAAGCTCGGGCTGGCAGGGGGGCCCCTGGTGGTGGCGCTCATCCTGTCGCGCATCGGCAGCATCGGCAAGCTCTACTGGTTCATGCCGCCGAGCGCCAACCTGGCGCTGCGGGAGATCGGCATAGTGCTGTTCCTGGCGGTGGTGGGGTTCAAGTCGGGGGCCGGGTTCATCGACACCCTGATCAACGGCGACGGCCCGGCCTGGATGATGTACGGCGTGGCGATCACCCTGATCCCGCTGCTGGTGGTCGGGATGCTGGCGCGCCATTATGGCAAGGTCAACTACCTCACCCTGTGCGGCCTGCTGGCTGGCTCCATGACGGATCCTCCCGCCCTGGCCTTCGCCAACGGCATGCACCCCACCAGCGGGGCCAGCGCGCTCTCCTACGCGACCGTCTACCCACTGGTGATGTTCCTGCGGATCATCTCTCCCCAGCTGCTGGCCATCCTGCTGTGGGCCGGTGCCTGATGGGGGAAAAAATGGGGGCCATTACGGCTCCCATCTTCTTGCTGTCATAATTGATGCTATTGATTTAGTTAATTTTATTTACTTCCCACATCCCTTCGGTTTCATCGCGGAACTAGGCCTCATTTCGGTCTGTTCGTTCGATTTTTCTCACTGGTTTCTGGCCCGATTAACAGGCAAATTGCACGCTGGAGCCATATGCCCATCGATATTTCAGGAGAAACCATGAGCAACAAGCGCATCGTATTGGATCAGGCCGTCGTCGTTAGCCACTTGCAAGGAAAAGTCTATCTGGTTGCCGCTGACGGGAGCCAGACGCTTCTTGTAGAAGGCGATGCGCTGCCCAAGGATGCGGTCTTGCTTGCTCCGGAAGGGGCCAGCTTCCAGGGTGGGGAGACCACCTTCACCCTGAGCCCGAGCAACACTCCCGAGTCTGAAGAGCCCCAGCTGGCACAACGGGCGCAAGCCGGGGCTCCTGACGACATTGCGGCCCTGCAGCAGGCCATTCTGGAAGGGATAGACCCGACCCAGACATTTGAGGCGTCGGCGGCGGGCGGGGCACCCGCTGCGGGCAACGTAGGGGGCGTTGCTGGTGCCAGCGGCAATGGCGGCTTCATCACCATCGACAGAACCGGCGATGCCACCATCTCCACTGCCGGCTTCGATACCGCCAATCCGGAGGCGGTGGCGCCGCTGGTGGACGCGCAAGGCAACGAGGATGAACTGCTCGATCTCACCGCTCCCGTCATCACAGTCTCAGCCCCCGACAACACCAATGACCGGACGCCGACCCTGACTGGCACCACGGATGCCCCGGCGGGCAGCACGGTCACTCTGGTGGTCACCGACGCCAATGGCAACCAGCAGACCCTGGTCACCACGGTCAATCCGGATGGCAGCTTCAGCGTGGATGTCGGCACGCCGCTGGCCGAGGGGGGCTATCAGGTGACCGCCTCCGTCACCGATCCCGCCGGCAACACGGGGACGGAGAGCGACGATGGCAGCGTGGACACCACGGCGCCTTCAGTGACGGTGAATGCCCCGGACAACACCAGCGACAGCACGCCGACCATCACGGGGAGCACGAACGCAGCGCCAGGCAGCACAGTGACCCTGACGGTGACCGATGCCAACGGCAACCAGCAGACGCTGACCTCAACTGTGCAGCCGGATGGCAGCTACAGCACAGACGTGCTCACCCCTCTGCCGGATGGCGGCTATGAGGTGACTGCCAGCGTGACCGATCCTGCTGGCAACAGGGGCACAGCTACCGATGGCGGCAGCGTGGACACCACTGCCACCATCACGGTGAGCCTGGAGGACGTGAACGCGGCCAATGTGGCCGACGCGCCCATCAGCGGCACCTCCGATGTCGGTGCCAACCGCACCGTGACCCTGGTGATCACCGATGCCAACGGCGACAAGGTGACCGTCACGGCCATCACCGATGCCGATGGCAACTACCGCACCACCGCCGACCTGAGTGGCCTGGCGGATGGCAATCTGGTGGTGGATGCCAGCGTGACCGATGGGGCGGGCAACAGGGCCACCGCCACCGACGACACCACGCTGCTGGATACCACACCACCGGAAGCCCGCATCACCCTGGATGCCGACATCACCGCCGACGACGTCATCAACGCCGCCGAAGCGGGTCAGCCGATCCCGGTCAGCGGCACCGTCAGCGGCGAGT
>NZ_JBFODA010000035.1:0-19998 GCF_040908055.1 Aeromonas sp. R7-4 | reverse complement strand
GTAACCGTTCACCGGGAGGATGTTGACAACAACTCTTCCGGGAGCGGGTAGTCTGTTTTCTCTATGCAGGCACCGACCACGGCCCTCAGCCATTCCTGCGGACAGCGACCTAACCGCTTGGCTGTCTCTATCAAAGACAAGATGCGC
This sequence comes from Aeromonas sp. R7-4, assembly GCF_040908055.1. Lineage (NCBI taxonomy): Bacteria > Pseudomonadati > Pseudomonadota > Gammaproteobacteria > Aeromonadales > Aeromonadaceae > Aeromonas > Aeromonas sp. R7-4. Next base: position 19,851 of record NZ_JBFODA010000035.1, on the reverse strand, counting down.
TGCCGAAACAGCTCTCCCCGATGTGACCAAACGCCATAGCTCCCCTTGCGCCACAGCACATACCCGCGTAGCGCCCGTTCCGCCTCATTATTGGTCAAGGCTATCTCGTCGTTTTCCAGAAAACGCCACAGCATTTCATCATCCTTGAGCAGTAGCCGACAGCGACCTCGGTAGCGCTTGCTGCACAGCAAACTGCCTCGCCCCAGCTCTTTTCGCCAGCTTTGCCGACATCGCTCAAGCCTTCGCTGATATTGTTTCTGGCTCAACACGCCTTGTTCATAGCCATGTCGAACCCTGAATACGCTATTTGCGAGAAGCACCAGTCGGGCCCCAATGGGCTGATTGACCTTTTCGCCGCTGTCGGCAATCGCTGCCACATTGCGCAGTACATGGGCCCAGCACAGCTGACGCTGGCTGCTGTCGATGAAACGGTATCCTGCGTACTGGTCTGTCACCAACACGCCATCCAATTCTGAGCCCAGCAGCCGTTTGGCCGCATCCTGACCCCGGCCAAACGCCGTCATGAAACAGACGGCCACCTTGCTCAGTGCCAGCCACATCCAGCGCCGCTCACCACCACGCTGATGCCGTGTTTCATCGGCATGGATACAGGAGGCTGATTGCACTTGTTGTTTGATGGCCTGGTGCGTCGGGGTCAACATGGCACTGACTCGCCCTTGCGCCTCGCTGATGGCGCCGCGACTGAAGCTCAGGCCGAAGTGCTGTTTAAGCTGTTGTTGTATCTGGCTAATGCTCTGGTGAAACAGACCACTTTGCAGGGCGATGTAGCTCAGCAGGTTGGTCCCCATCTGGCTGCTGCTCACCGTCTCGGGCAACGGAGCCGGGCTGGTCTCGATGCAATGACAACAGGTGCCGCTAAAGAGCTGATGTTCGGTCACCCTGTAGCTGACCTCGGGCAGGTCAAAGACCTGATGGACGCGGTAGGGTTTGTCATGAAATACCACATTGCCCCCACAGCAGGCGCACTGTCTGGCAGGGTAATGGGGTATTACCGTCAGCCGTTCATCCGCTGGATGACGCTCACGCCGAGCGCCTTTGTGGCCCGGTTGGGCGCCGCGTTTTTTACCTGAGGCAAGGCGCGGCCGAGCAGGTGGTGGTGAGCCTGGCCCATCACTGGAAGGAGGCTTGGAGGAATTGCCGCTGTGCTGGTTGAGTCGGTCTTCTAGCTCGGCGATGCGCGCCATCAGCTTCTGAATAAGTTCATTAGCCTGCTCAAGGGTCAGCGGCGAAGCGGCCGGTGGGGTCATGGATGTGCTCATGCCCCTGATGGTGCCAAGCTGACAGGATCACGCAAGAGGCAATAGTGGATCACCGGACGATCGTCTCATTTTTTACCTGTCAACTGGTCTGGGTGAACCGTTACATGTCCAGGCCCACCTGACCCGCCAGCCCCCAGGAGGAGTCGACGCTCACATCCGTCCCGGCCAGGGCACCGCGCCCCTCCTCGTCGAAGAAGGTGGTGTAGTTGATGCCGGCGCCGACATAGGGACGCACCTTGCTGTTGGCATCCCCGAAATAGTACTGCGCCATCAGGGTCGGCGGCAGATGCTTGACCTTGGCGACCTCGCCCAGCCCGGCCGTGGACACAGAGTGGGAGAAGGGGGTTGCGGCCAGCAGCTCGACGCCCCAGTTGTCCGTCAGCATGTAGGAGAGAGTCAGGCCCAACTGCATGTTGCTGTCGATCTCCAGCTCGCCGGTGCCCAGCACGTCGTCACTGCTGGTCTGGGGGGAGACGAAGGCCAGGCCGCCACGGACCAGGATGTCACCGGCCTGGTGTGCCATGGCGACGGGGGAAGCAAAAGCGGCTGCGATTAACAGAGGAAGGATCTTTTTCATCACATTATTCCTTTTTGTTTTCTTTCTATGTTGTAAGCCCGAAAACTATAAAAGGATGTGAATGACCGGTTATTGATTTGGCTCAATAGTTATCAAGAAATAGATGGATGTACACAACAGCTTTCCATGTTCACAATTCCGGCGAGACAAAACAAAAAACCATTTAAATACAACATCAAGCGATAATTTTAGGCATCAGCGGACAACTTAAAATACCAAACAAATACACCTTAACGCCCCTCATATCTCCTTTTCATTGTTGTTTAATTATGTCCGTCAGCGTATTTTATTAATGCGATGTAGCCACGCTGTAATTTAATTTTTATGAAACCACAAACGCGCAAAGACAAAATAATCGGCATCCTGGCAGCCATCTGGGGCATCGGCTCCTTCCTGTTCATTCTGCTGGGCTTCCTGTTTGCCCTCGCCTTCCTGATGCTGGCCCACTGAGCCTTCATATCGCCGGCGCTGCCGCGCTCGCCCGACGGGGCCATTTACTCCGACAAAAAAGGGGCCTGCTGAGCGAGCCCCTCGTTTGCATGACTTTCCCTTACTTGCCCAGCAGTGGCGCCAGGAAGCGGGCCGTGTGAGACTCCTGGCAGCGGCTCATCTCCTCCGGCGTGCCGGTCACCAGGATACGGCCACCACCGGCGCCCCCCTCAGGCCCCAGATCGACGATCCAGTCGGCGGTCTTGATGACGTCCAGGTTGTGCTCGATGATGACGATGGTGTTGCCGCGATCCCGCAGCTGGTGCAGCACCTTGAGCAGCTGCTGGATGTCGTGGAAGTGCAGCCCGGTGGTCGGTTCGTCGAGAATGTAGAGGGTCTGACCCGTATCCCGCTTGGAGAGCTCCCGCGCCAGCTTGACCCGCTGTGCCTCGCCGCCCGACAGGGTGGTGGCTGACTGGCCAAGCCGGATATAGGAGAGGCCCACGTCCATCAGGGTCTGCAGCTTGCGCGCCACCGCCGGCACCGGATCGAAGAAGGCGCGGGCATCTTCCACCGTCATCTCGAGGATCTCGTGGATGTTCTTGCCCTTGTACTTCACCTCCAGGGTCTCGCGGTTGTAGCGCTTGCCCTTGCAGACGTCGCACGGTACGTAGACATCCGGCAGGAAGTGCATCTCCACCTTGATGACCCCATCCCCCTGGCACGCCTCGCAGCGCCCCCCTTTCACGTTGAAGGAGAAGCGGCCCGGCTGGTAGCCGCGCGAGCGCGCCTCCTGGGTGCCGGAGAGCAGCTCGCGGATCGGGGTGAACAGGCCGGTGTAGGTCGCCGGGTTGGATCTCGGGGTGCGGCCGATGGGGCTCTGATCGATGTCCACCACCTTGTCCAGGTGCTCCAGCCCTTCCACGCTGCGATAGGGTGCCGGGGTGGACTCGGTGGCCTTGTTCAGCTCCCGGTGAGCGATGCGGAACAGGGTGTCGTTGATCAGGGTCGACTTGCCGGAGCCGGAGACGCCGGTGACGCAGGTCATCACGCCAATGGGCAGATCCAGGTTTACGTTGCGCAGGTTGTTGCCGCTCGCCCCCTTGAGTTTCAGCCACTTGCCGGTGAGCGGGGTGCGCTCGACCGGGATGGCGATCTGCTTGCGGCCGGAGAGGTAGTCACCGGTGAGCGACTCTGGATTGGCGATGATCTCTTCCGGCGTCCCCTGTGCGACTATGGCGCCGCCGTGCACCCCGGCCCCCGGGCCGATATCGAGCACGTGGTCGGCGAGGCGGATGGCGTCCTCGTCGTGCTCCACCACGATGACGGTGTTGCCGAGATCCCGCAGATGGGTGAGGGTCTTGAGCAGCCGTTCGTTGTCTCTCTGGTGCAGGCCGATGGAGGGCTCATCGAGTACATACATGACCCCCACCAGACCGGCGCCGATCTGGCTCGCCAGCCGGATCCGCTGGGCCTCGCCGCCGGAGAGGGTTTCGGCGCTGCGGGACAGGCTCAGGTAGTTGAGGCCCACGTTCACCAGGAAGCCAAGCCGCTCGACGATCTCTTTGAGGATCTTCTCGGCGATCTGGGCCCGTTGGCCGGTCAGCTGGATGCCGGCGAAGAAGGCCAGGGCGTCGCCGATGGACTGCTCGGCGATGGCGGGCAGGTTGCGGTTGTCGACGAAGACATGGCGCGCCTCCTCCCGCAGCCGGCTGCCGCCACAGCTGGTACAGGATTTGTTGGCGATGTACTTGGCCAGCTCTTCCCGCACCGAGTTGGACTCGGTCTCCCGGTAGCGCCGCTCCATGTTGTGCAGGATCCCCTCGAAGGGGTGCTTGCGCACCACCACATCGCCGCGATCGTTCATGTAGCGGAACTCGATCTCGGTGCGACCCGAGCCCCGCAGGATCACCTCCTGGGTCTTGGCAGGCAGCTCCTCCCAGGGGGTCTCCAGGTCGAACTGGTAGTGCTCGGCCAGGGATTTGAGCATCTGGAAGTAGTAGAAGCTGCGCTTGTCCCAGCCACGGATGGCGCCGCCGGCCAGGCTCTGGCCCGGATCGTGGATAAGCTTGGCGGGATCGAAATACTGCTGCACCCCCAGGCCGTCGCAGGTGGGACAGGCGCCGGCCGGGTTGTTGAAGGAGAAGATGCGCGGCTCCAGCTCAGACATGGAGTAGCCGCACTCCGGGCAGGCGAAGTTGGCGGAGAAGGTCATGGGCTCCACGCCTTCTTCCCCGTCCATGGGTGCCACCAATACGATGCCGCCGGAGAGGGTCAGCGCCGTCTCGAACGACTCGGCCAGGCGCAGGGCCAGATCCTCGCGCACCTTGAAGCGGTCGACCACCACTTCGATGGTGTGCTTCTTGTGCAGCTCCAGCGCGGGGGGATCGGAGAGATCGCACACCTCGCCGTCGATGCGGGCCCGGATATAGCCCTGGGCCGCCAGGTTCTCCAGCAGCTTGGTGTGCTCCCCCTTGCGATTGCGCACCACGGGGGCCAGCAGCATCAGCTTGGCGCCCTCGGGCTGGGCCAGCACCTGATCCACCATCTGGCTGATGGTCTGGGCGGCGAGCGGGATGGCGTGGGTCGGGCAGCGCGGCTCACCGACCCGGGCAAACAGCAGACGCAGGTAGTCGTAGATTTCGGTGATGGTGCCGACGGTCGAGCGCGGGTTGTGGGAGGTGGACTTCTGCTCGATGGAGATGGCCGGGGAGAGCCCCTCGATGTGATCCACGTCCGGCTTCTCCATCAGGGAGAGGAACTGGCGGGCGTAGGCGGAGAGGGACTCCACGTAGCGGCGCTGGCCCTCGGCATAGAGGGTATCGAACGCCAGGGAGGATTTGCCCGAACCGGAGAGACCGGTCACCACGATCAGCTTGTCGCGGGGCAGGGTCAGGTTGATGTTCTTGAGATTGTGGGTGCGGGCACCCCGGATCACGATTTTTTCCATCTTGTTGCGCGCTCGATACGGGAACCAGAGCGGGTCAGTATGGCATAGAGACTACTGGATGAATAGACAGTCTTTTATCATCCTCCCACCTCTCAGAGATACTCCTTGGCCCAGCTCACCGCCTGCAGGCGGTTCTTGACGTTCAGCTTCTTGAACACGTTGTAGAGGTGGGACTTGACGGTGTGCTCGCTCACGAAGAGGTTGTCGGCGATCTCGGTATTGGAGGCCCCCGTCATCAGGTGGCGGACTATCTCCTGCTCGCGGGCGGTCAGCAGCGTCTGCTGGCGCAGGGGCTGCCCATTCCCCTTGCGGTAGTAATCCACCAGATCGCACAGCAGGTGGCGCGGGATCCAGTACTCCCCCTGCAACACCTTGCGTATACCGATCACCAGGCGATCCAGGCTGTCCTGGCGGAAGAAGAGCCCGCTGGTATGGGGCCACATCAGCAGCAGCTCCTTGTCCGTGCTGGTCGGGGCGTTGAGCAGCACGGCGCTGGCCTCGCTGAAACGGTGACAGATGGCCTTGCTCCATTGCTCCTGCTGGGTCGACTTGAGGTAGTCCAGATCGATCAGCAGCAGTGGCTGGGCACCGGTGACGGCGGGATCCGGCAGGGCGTCCAGCTCTCCCACCAGCAGGATGGACAGGCCGAGCTGTTCGCTGAGGTGACGCTGGAAACTGGTGGCTTGTGCGTTGTTTTCGGTGATCAGCACTAGGGGGTATTCGGGCGTCATCAAGAAGACTTCCTTGCACATTCGAGTCAGGGCTTTTTTGGCAAGAAAGAGTACCAATCCCCTTTCAGGCTGCAGCATTAAAAAAGTATTAGACGTCGCCGTGGCTCCTTTGAAGCCCAGCAATTTTCCAACCAATACAAGTGACTAGCACACGCCCCCCATATGGGGGGTAAAGTGGTGCCAGCCAGCACCATAGCAGGCCTTTGCCGTCGATGCAGCACACTCCGTCGTCATCCGCTTGCTGGTGGCCCCGGACCTCGGGTAATTTACTCAGGCTGTGGCGAGGTGTTGACGCCCGCCGAGGCAGGAAGGTGTGCGCTCATGCCCGCCAACTGGTACTATGGCGGACAAACGCCGTGGCCGTGAGCGGTGTCCCCGCTGGCAAGCGCCGGCCCGGCCACGACACTGAGTGTGGATGACGTCCATCCGCGGCGCGCATCTTGTTGCAAACAAACGCATTATTGAATGGGCCCAGGCATCTGGCCTGGCCGGTATACATAAGGGTGGAAGAGAGATTATGGCCAGTCGAGGCATCAACAAAGTCATTCTGATCGGTAACCTGGGGCAAGACCCGGAAGTGCGCTACATGCCGAGCGGCGGTGCCGTGACTAACATCACCCTGGCCACCTCCGACACCTGGCGCGACAAGCAGACCGGCGAGCAGAAAGAGCGGACCGAGTGGCACCGCGTCGTCTTCATGGGCAAGCTGGCCGAAGTCGCCGGCGAATACCTGAAGAAGGGTTCCCAGGTCTATGTGGAAGGCAAGCTACAGACCCGCAAGTGGCAGGATCAAAGCGGCCAGGAGCGCTACACCACCGAAGTGCTGGTAGACAGCTTCACCGGCGTGATGCAGATGCTGGGTGGTCGTCCGCAGGGCGCCGGCCAGGGCATGGGGGGTCAGTCGTCCCAGGGCAGCTGGGGTCAACCGCAACAGGCTGCGCCGCAGCAGAACATGCACCGCCCTGCCGCCCCGCAGCAGAACATGCAGCCCCAGGGGGGCTACGGTCGTCCGGCCCAGCAGCCGCAATCCGCACCGCCAGTCTACAACGAACCGCCGATGGATTTCGACGACGACATCCCTTTTTGAATGTCACTAGGCCCTGATCACACAGGGCCTTTTTTTGCCTGTTTCTGACGCATTCATCCCCCCCGGTCACCATGTTGTCACGACGCTCCGGCCCTCCCCCTCTCCAACGCGCTCACTTGTGGCTATCATCGGAGCGAATCACTCCTACGAGAAGTTGCATGAGTCACCTCCACCGCCTGCTGTATCTCGCCCTGCTGATGTTTGCCGCCCCCCTGGCGGCGGCGCCGCTGCGGGTGGGCGTGAGCTTCGCCATTCCGCCCTATGTGCTCACGCACGAGGACAGGGGCATAGAGCTCGATCTCATGCGCGAGGCCTTCGCCGGCAGCGATCATGAGCTGCAGGTCATCTATCTGCCTCTGGAGCGGACCTTCCGGATGCTGGAGGAGGGCAAGCTGGATGCCATCATCAACGTCAAACCCGGCATGGTGGACAACGCCTACCTATCCCAGCGCGTGATCACCTTCCACAACCGTGTCTTTACCCTCGATCAGACGGCGTTTCACTCCCTCCAGGATCTGCAGACGCTGCGAGTCAGCGCCTTCCAGCGGGCGCGGCAGATCCTGGGAACAGAGTTCGCTGACATCGTCGCCCGAAATCCCCGCTATGAAGAGGTGGCGAGGCAGGAAGGCCAGGTACAGCGGCTGCTGCTGGGACGCACCGATGCCGTGATCCTGGATCAGCGGGTCTTCTACTACTACATGACGCACCTGATCGGGGAAGACAAGAATGACGAGCGCTATCCCTCGGACAGAGTCAGGCAGCACGACCTCTTCCCACCCACTCATTACCACTTCGCCTTTCGGGAGATCGAGCTGCAACGGTTGTTCGACAGGCAGTTGACCCGGATGAAGGCCGACGGCCGCTATGAACGGATCTTTGCCGCCTATGGCACCACCTCATCAGCGGAAAATATAAAAGCCAGCCCATGAGGACTGGCTTGATACTGGCTCCGGTGGAACGACAGTGTGGGGAGCGTTACTTCATCGCGCTGCCATTTTTCAGCTCGGCTTTCTGCCGTTTGGCCTCGCGCTTCTCTTTCAGTGACATCTGCGGTTTTTTCTTGGCATCTTTGCCGTGATGCTGTTCTTTGTTGCTCATCATCAGACTCCAAAAAGGTTACCAGGACAGTTGGAATGAAGATTCCAGCATGTCAGCCGAATCGTACGCTAGCAGTGACGATCGAGGATCGCACTGGTTCCAGCATACCCCCAACCTTCCATCGGGATCCAGCCTTGCGGCAGGCCGCTCCAGCCAGTGCCTGCCGGGACCTTGTCCCCCAGAAGTGACGCCCGGGCGACATTTTCCAGACCGGCCGCAAGATGGGACGAGAGACGCCCACAGATGTGTGTTAGGGTGGCTTTTCACCTGCCGCAGGAGCGCGTCATGAAGAAGCTGGAAATGAAAGATCTGACCGAGGCCGAGAAGGCCGAGATCGCCCTCTTGGTGCAGAAGGCCCAGGCCAATGCCGATCACCCTCTGACCAACGGGGAGCGCAACAAGATCCGGGAGGCCGGGCGCCTTAAGATCGCCTCGGATCGCGCCAAGGCAGCCAAGGCGGCTTCCGCACTGGCAAGGGAGAAGGCCAAGGAGCGGGCCAGGGATCAGGTGCTGCCCGACACCTTCGACTGGGCTGAGTCCGTCAGCAACAAATTCCGTGGCAGACGCTGATGCCAGCATGAATGCATGCGGATGATTGCGCCAAAAAACCACTCTTCAGTAGAGGATGATGTCATCATATTGGGGTTGGCGGCGTGATGCGCCTGAGATGGCACGCACATCAACATAAAACGCTGGCGAGGACCGACTCGGGAAGAAAGAATACCAAGATAAAGATTGCCATGGCGGAGTGTGCGTGTTCTAATCGTTTTCGATGGTTCGGTAGTTCAGACCTGATTATGTTAGGCAGTCATCTTAAAGCAGTGATTTGTGCATGCAATTGTCCCCGATAATTCTTGCCAGATAATTCTCCTTCTTTAGTGCTCCCCATACGTATTGCTGACGAAAAATCATGGATTGCCACACCGGTGGCGTTTCAATATCACTATTCAAGGAAATTATCATGTCCAACAAAATGACTGGTACCGTAAAGTTCTTCAACGCCGAGAAAGGCTTTGGCTTCATCTCCCCGGCTGACGGCAGCAAAGACGTGTTCGTTCACTTCTCCGCCATCCAGTCCAACGGTTTCAAGACCCTGGAAGAAGGTCAGCGCGTTGAGTTCACCATCGAGCAAGGCCAGAAAGGCCCGGCCGCTGCCAACGTTACCGGCCTGTAATTCACGCCCGAGCTGCTTGCCGTTGATCGACAAGCGTCTCAGCAAGAATTGAAAAAACCCGCTTCGGCGGGTTTTTTGTTGCCCGCGATCCGGCAGCTGTCGTTTCACCCCATCAGCTCCGGCCGAAGACAGAGAAAGGGCGCCAACCTGGACGCCCTCTCCCGAACATGGGACCTGTACTCACAGCGGCAGGCTGATCCTCGCCTCCAGCCCGCCCTCGGGACGATTGTGGAGGCTGAGCTCCCCGCCGTGCTGGTGCACCAGGGTGCGGGCGATGGCGAGCCCCAGCCCCACGCTGCCCGATTCGGTGTTGCGGGCCTCGTCGAGCCGCACGAAGGGCTTGAACACCTCCTCCAGCTGGGCCTCGGCGATGCCGGGTCCCCGGTCGCAGACCCGGATCAGCAGCTCGGAGTCGGTGCGCACCAGGGACACCTCGGCCCCTCCCGCATACTTGATGGCGTTGCCGATGAGGTTTTGCAGCACCCGGCGCAGGGTGTTGGCGCGACAGGCGTAGACCTGCTTGCCCTCGGCCAGGCAGGTGACGGGTTGCCCCATGTCGGCATAGTCGTCGCACAGGCTCTCCAGCAGGCTGACCAGATCCAGCTCCCGGGTCGCCTCCTGCTGCCCCTCCTCCCGGGCGAAGCTCAGGGTCGCCGCCAGCATCTGCTCCATCTGCTGCAGGGTCTGCTGGAAGCGCTCCTTGTCCTCCCCGTCCGCCAGAAACTCGCTGCGCAGCCGCAGGCTGGTGATGGGGGTGCGCAGATCGTGGGAGATGGCGGCCAGCATCCGGGTCCTGTCCTGCACGAAGCGATCGAGCCGGGTATGCATGCGGTTGAAGGCCTGGATGGATTCGCGGATCTCGGTGGGTCCCTCCTCCCGCAGGGGCTCTATGTCCTCCCCCCGCCCCAGCCGGTCCGCGTTGGCGGCCAGCTGCTTGAGGGGCAGGGTGGCGCGGCGGAACAGCCAGATCATCAGACCGATCACCAGGCTCGCCACCAGCAGCAGGTTGAGGGTGGTCTGCCAGGACCAGCTCGCCGACTCCTTGTCCACCAGGGAGCTGAACTGCAGCCAGCCGCCGTTCGGCAGTTCGATGGAGCCATAGAGCCGCATGTCCTGGGGCGGCGGCATGCCGCTGCGATCCTTCATCATGCGGCTGTGATGCTGCCAGGCCCGGCTGCGCTGGAACTCCTGCTTCAGCTCGGCGCTGATCTCCACCGCCAGCTGGGGCGGGTAGTCGAGCTTGGCCCGCACCAGCCGCTCGAAGCGGGGGCTGCGGTTGTCCGGCTGCAGCGGCTCGTCGGAGAGGCGCAGCAGCAGGGTCTCGCTGCGGCTCGCCTTGAGGATCTCGTGATAGAGGGAGGGGGGCGAGAGGGAGAGCAGCCGCACCACCGAGACGATGCGCTGCATGGCGTTGCGGCTGTTGACGTAGCCGAGGGCCTCCTCCCGGTCAGAGCGGTAGATCTGGATGCTGAGCAACTGGATCAACACCAGCCCCGCCAGGGCAACCAGCACTATCTGGCCGGTCAACCCCTTGGGCAGCAGCCTGGCGAAGAGCCTCTTGATCATGATCGCCTCACTCCTGGGTCACGTCGGCGGCGAACAGGTAACCGCCACCCCAGATGGTCTTGATGAGCTCGGGATTCTTGGGATCCCGCTCCAGCTTGCGGCGCAGCCGGCTCACCAGGGTGTCGATGGCGCGATCGAAGGCCACCGCCTCCCGGCCCCGGGCCAGATCCAGCAGTTGATCCCGGCTCAGCACCCGCTGGGGCCGCTCCAGAAACACCTTGAGCAGATCGAACTCCGCGGTGGAGAGGCTCATCCCCACCCCCTCCTCGTCCACCAGCTCGCGGCGATTGACGTCGAGCAGCCAGCGGTCGAAGCGCAGATCCCGGGTCAGGGCCTCGGGCACGGGCAGGCTCTCCGCCTGGGTGCGGCGCATCACCGCCTTGATGCGGGCCAGCAGCTCCCGCGGGTTGAACGGCTTGGAGAGGTAGTCGTCGGCCCCCATCTCCAGGCCGATGATGCGATCCGTCTCCTCCCCCATGGCGGTGAGCATGATGATGGGCAGGCGGGACTTCACCCTGAGCTCGCGGCACAGGGTCAGGCCATCCTCCCCCGGCATCATGAGATCCAGCACCAGCAGATCGAACTCCCGCTCGTCCAGCAGCCGCTTCATCTCCTTGCCATCCCGGGCACAGCTGACACGCATGCCGTGCTGCTCCAGGAACCGCTTGAGCAGATCGCGGATCTCGCTGTGGTCGTCGACCACCAGAATGTGGGGGCTGCCTTGGTTCATCACTGTCTCTCCCGTTATCGAGCTGGGGCGATTATACGAAAATCAACCGGACGGGTTGTGTCAAAGTGTGCCAGAGCGCCAAGATGCCACACTCTGCTACAAAATAGTCCGGTACTGGCAAAGTTCAGACACTTCCACGGTGTTTACTGGGTACCAAGGCGAAACAGCCTGCATCCATCCCAATTAGACAGGAGTGACCCATGAAAAACCTGACCAAGACCCTGCTGACCGCCACCCTGATCCTCGGCCTGCCGCTGGGCGCCTATGCCGCCAGCGAGGCCGTCTCCACCGCCCAGCCGACCCAGGCCATGGCGGCCGGCTGCCCCATGGACGGTGCCGGCATGATGGGCGGCAAGCACCACGGCGGCCGCCACGACAAGATGGCCCGCATGCAGAACATGACCCCGGAACAGATCCAGGCCCACCTGCAGCAGCGCTACGACAGGATTGAAGATCCGGCCAAGAAGGCGGAGTTCGTGAAGAACCTCTCCCTGCGCGCCGACGGCATGGTCAAGCACGCCGAGGTGATGAAACAGTTCGCAGAGGCCAACCAGTAAGCCGACGTGACAAGGCGGTTTGCCGAGGTAGACCCAGAAGACACAAACCGGCAGACAAGTTGACGACGGGGTGGCCTTGGCCACCCCGTTTTTCGTTTCCGCTCAACCACCCAGACCGAGATTCTCCCGCCTCCATGCCCCTTTTCTGTCTCCCTGACCCCGGTTATGTGAGCGATAACAAACGTTCCCCTTTCGAAATAACTCATAATGGCGCCTCATGACAACTTCGGGCGAGGCCCCGACAACGGTGGACAGGAGTCGAGATGGAATGGAATCTGGGCACGATCAAGGGGCGCTACACCGCCGTCTTCGTGGGCTTCATGGCGCTGGTGTGCGCCCTGACGGTGATCGGCATCCAGCTCTGGATCAAGCCGGCGCTGCAGCAGGCCGGTGAGCAGAACGTGGCGCTGCGGGTCGGCGAGATAGCGACCGATATCCGCGACCAGCTCAACGGGGTGCAGACCCAGTCCCGCAGCATCACCCAGCTGGTGGCCCAACTGCCGAGCGAGCAGATAGACGCCCTGCTGCCCGCCCTCATCGATCAATACGGCAACGCCATGGTCTTCGGTGGCGGCATCTGGCCCCTGCCGGACAAGCGGGAGGCGGGTCGCGCCAAGTTCAGTACCTTCTACCACAGGGATGCAGCCAACGCCCTCATTCCCAACACCTACTGGAACTCGGCCGAGGCCCCCAACTACTTCGAGCAGCCCTGGCACCAGGCCGGCCAGCGGGCTCCTCGCGGCACCTGTGCCTGGGCGGTCGCCTACCAGGACGGCGCCAGCCAGCAGCCGAGAACCAACTGCGCCATGGGGATCTATCGCGATGGCGCCCTGTACGGGGTGTCGACCATAGACGTGACCCTGGGCTTCTTCAACGACCTGGTGGCCAGGAAGGAGCAGGAGATCGGCGGCCAGGTGCTGATCGTCGAGGCTGACGGCAAGATCCTGAGCAAGAATGCCCGCCTGACCGGCGATGTGGTGCTCGGCAACCTCGCCGCCCACGCCGACTATCCCTTCGCCGGTGCCATCGCCGGCCTGCTCGGCCAGGATGCGAGCAAGGGGCTGCTGCGCACCACCTTCCAGGATCAGGGGGAGGAGCAGACCCTGCTGATGGAGGCCATCGAAGGGACCCCCTGGCTGCTGGCCACCGCCCTGCCGACCCGTACCCTGACCCAGGAGAGCCGGGACGTGCTCGCCACCCTGGCCAGCATCCAGCTGCCCCTGGTGGGCCTGCTGTTCGTACTCATGGTGCTGGCCATCCGCCAGCTTGGCAGCCGTCTGCAGACCCTCAGGCTCAACATCGACGCCCTCAGTGCAGGCGATGCCGACCTGACCGCCCGCATCCAGGTCAAGGGTCATGACGAGCTGGACGGCATCGCCCTGTCGGTGAACCGCTTCATCGCCTTCCTGCAGCAGATGATGGTGCAGGTGACCGAGGCCACCGACCTCATCACCCGCGAGCTGGCCCAGCTCGATCAGCAGACCGGGCAGGCCAGGCGGATCCTGGGGGAACACGCCAGCGAGACGGATCAGGTGGTCACCGCCCTCACCGAGCTCAGCTCCACCGCCGACAGCGTGGCCCGGCACGCCAGCGACTCGGCGAGCTTCATCGAGGTCGCCAATGGCCAGGCCGCGAGCTCGCGCAGGGTGGTGGGATCGGCCTCCGCCAGCGTGGTGGCCCTCATCGACGAGGTGGATCTCGCCGCCGCCAAGGTGCTGGAGATGCAGGAAGATGCCAGACAGATCGGCAGCGTGCTCGGGGTGATCGGCGGCATCGCCGCCCAGACCAACCTGCTGGCGCTCAACGCCGCCATCGAGGCGGCCCGGGCCGGCGAGCAGGGGCGGGGCTTTGCGGTAGTGGCCGACGAGGTACGCGCCCTCGCGGCCCGCACCCAGAACAGCACTGCCGAGGTGGGCAGCATGCTGTCACGGCTCACTCAGGGGGTGGCCGAGGCCGTGCTCGCCATGGAGCAGACCAAGCGCAGTTGCCAGGCGGCGGCCGACAACACGGGCCAGGTCACGGGCGGGCTGGACAGCATGGCCGACGCCGTGGTGCAGATCCACGATCTCAGCAGCCAGATCGCCACCGCCGCCGAGGAGCAGAGCCGGGTCACCGAAGAGATCAACCGCAACATGGTGAGCATCCGCGACATGCTGGGCCTGCTGGTGGAGAACGGCAGCAACACGGAGCAGAGCGCCGCCACCCTGCTGGGCTCCAATCGCCAGTTGCTGACCCTGGTGCGCCGCTTCAAGGTGTGAGCCTGAACGCCAGCCAGCAAAAAGGGGCCCTCGGGCCCCTTTCTCATTCAGGTCACCAGCACTCAGGCCTTGTTGGCCAGGTTCAGGGTCTTGACGGTCTCGCCTTCGAACTTGATGACCACGTCTTTCTGGGCCACTTCGGAATCCTTCAGCAGGGACTTGGTGGTCTCGGCCAGCAGCGGGGAGGCCTTGTTCAGGGCACCCAGATCATAGGTCCACACTTCCAGACCGGCATCGGTCCTGGTGCTGGCGGGGGCGCCCAGCTTGTCCTTGATGGCCTGCTTGTTGGAACCACCTTCCTTGATGTCCAGGGCCTTCTTGATCGCCTCGTTGGACGCGGTGTCCATGGCGCTGCCCGCCATCTCTTTGGCGGTGCTGGTGACGCTGCTGGTCACTGTGTCGGTCAGGGAATCCATCAGGCCGGCCTGGGCAACCAGAGGCAGGGCGGTCAGGGCAATCAGAAGGCACTTTTTCATTAAGATACATCTCGCAGGAATGAAAGAGCGCGCATGAGACCAGCGGGAAGGATTGGCGTCAAGGAAATCCCAAGGTCAAGCCGTATCCGGGGGGTAAACCCGCCCATCGCCTCCGACCAGTGACGCCGGTCTAGCCGCAGAGCTGATCCTTGCCCGCCAGCTTGGCCCGGTAGAGCGCCCTGTCCACCCGCGCCATCAGCTGGGGCAGCGGCTCGTCGGGATCGGACTCCACCAGCCCGAAGCTCAGGGTGACCGGCTCCACCCCCTTGACCCTGGCGTAGCCCAGCCGCTGTCGCAATTTCTCGGCCACCAGCAGGGCGTCGGGCAACCGGGTGTTGGGCAGCACCAGCATGAATTCGTCCCCTCCCCAGCGGGCCAGCAGATCGATCTCGCGGATGGAGCCGCGCGTCAGGCGCACTATGTCGATCAGGGTCTGGTCCCCCACCCCGTGGCCGTGGCGATCGTTGATCTGCTTGAAGTCGTCCACGTCCATGGCGATCACGGCGAAGGGCTCCTTGAAGCGTCTGGCACGCTCATACTCCAGCCGGACCGCCTGTTCCAGCCGATAGCGGCTGGCCGCGCCGGTCAGGGAGTCCGTTTCCGCCAGGCGGCGGTTCTCCTCTACCTGGTGCTGCAGCATCAGATTGAGCCGCTCCAGCTCGGCGGTACGCTCCGCCACCTGCTGCTCCAGGGAGCGATTGTGCAGCTCCAGCCGGGCGTAGAGTTCCCGCTGGGCATGGATGTTCCGGTGCGCCCCTATCATCCTGGCCACGGAACCGTCCGGGTTGCGCGCGACGATGAGGCCACGGTCCTCCACCCAGAGATAGTCGCCGTTGCGGCAACGGCAGCGGTACTCGACCCGGTAGTCGGGCGATTTCCCGCTCAGATAGGCGTCGAAGCGCTCCATCACCCGCGCCAGATCGTCCGGGTGGATCACGTTCTCCCAGGTGAAGACGTTGTTGTCGAGGGAGTGCGGCTCATAGCCCAGCATCTGGTACCAGCCCGGATTGCGATAGACGTAGCCGGTGTTGGCATTCCAGTCCCAGATACCGTCGCTGACGACCTCCAGAATGCCGCGCATCACGGCCTCGTTGAGATCCGGGATCGTGAGGGTGTCATTGTCTTGCAGCATGGGAACCATCCTTGTTCTGCTACCTGGCGCCAGATCGGGTGACTCGGGCCCGCTTGTCGCCACTGTGGGAACCCGTTGTCGGCCTGCCGGGTTGTCAGGGGCCACGCATCGCCCGCCATGACAAGGGTATCGGCCAGCCGCCGGGCCTCTGAATAACAGTAGCAGCCCGCTCCACGGTGAGTCCTGAGCTCCGTCACATGCTCTCGCTACTTTCCGCCGCCGGGTTGCACCAGGGCGGTGCACCGCCTTGGCGCAGCCCGGCCCATATTGGGCGCCATGCCCCCTTCCCTTGGGTGGGCACAAAATAAATCATTGAATAAATAGGAGAAAATTATTGGCCCAATATTTGCCCCTGGTATGAGGGAACCACCAAGGACTGGGGAGATCGCATGAAGTTAATCACCGCCATCATCAAGCCGTTCAAACTCGACGACGTCCGCGAAGCCATCGCCCAGCTCGGCGTGGAGGGGCTGACGGTCACCGAGGTCAAGGGATTCGGCCGCCAGAAGGGGCACACCGAGCTCTACCGGGGCGCCGAATACCAGGTGGATTTTCTGCCCAAGGTGAAGCTGGAGATCGCCACCCGGGCCGACAGCGTCGAGCCGATCATCGACGCCATCTGCCAGGCCGCCCGCACCGGCAAGATAGGTGACGGCAAGATCTTCGTCTACGACCTGCTGGCCGCCGTGCGCATCCGCACCGGCGAGACCGACACAGACGCCCTTTGATACGACTGGAACCGAGGAATACGACATGGAAGAGTTGATCACATCCGTCAGCGAGCTGCGCTATGCGCTCGACACCTTCTACCTGCTGATCTCCGGCGTGCTGGTCATGTGGATGGCCGCCGGGTTCGCCATGCTGGAGGCCGGCCTGGTCCGCGCCAAGAACACCACCGAGATCCTGACCAAGAACATCCTGCTCTATGCCATCGCCTGCATCATGTTCCTGCTGGTGGGGTACAACATCATGTACGTGGACAACACCGCCGGCGGCTGGCTGCCGAGCTTTGGCAGCCTGATGGGCAGCCAGGCGGACGACGCGGGCCACTCCCTGCACGCCGACTTCTTCTTCCAGGTGGTGTTCGTCGCCACCGCCACCTCCATCATCTCAGGTGCGGTGGCGGAGCGGATGAAGCTCTGGTCCTTCCTGCTGTTCTGCGTGGTGATGACCGGCGTCATCTACCCCGTCGAGGGCTACTGGAGCTGGGGCGGCGGCTTCCTGAAGGAGGCGGGCTTCACCGACTTCGCGGGCTCCGGCATCGTCCACCTGGCGGGGGCCGCCGCCGCCCTGGCCGCCGTGCTGCTGCTCGGCCCCCGTCGCGGCAAATATGGCAAGCAAGGGGAGATCCATCCCATCCCCGGCTCCAACCTGCCGCTCGCGACCCTGGGTACCCTGATCCTCTGGATGGGCTGGTTCGGCTTCAACGGCGGCTCCCAGCTGGCGCTCTCCAGCGCCGCCGACGCCACCGCCATCGGCACCGTCTTCGTCAACACCAACGCCGCCGCGGCCGCCGGCGTGGTCGGCGCCCTGCTGGTCAGCAAGCTCACCTGGGGCAAGGCGGATCTCACCATGATCCTCAACGGCGCCCTCGGGGGCCTGGTCGCCATCACCGCCGACCCTGCCTCCCCCAGCCCGCTGTTCGCCAGCCTGATCGGCGCCCTGGCCGGCGCCCTGGTGGTCTACGCCATCGTCGCCCTGGATCGCCTGAAGATCGACGATCCGGTCGGCGCCATCTCGGTACACGGGGTGTGCGGCCTGTTCGGCCTGATGGTGGTGCCCTTCTCCAACGGGAGCGCCACCTTCGGCGCCCAGCTGCTGGGGGCCGCCGTCATCTTCGGCTGGGTCTTTGCCGTCTCCCTGATGGTCTGGGGCCTGCTCAAGGCCACCCTGGGCCTGAGGGTAAGCGAAGAGGAGGAGCTGCTGGGGGTGGATGCCCACGAGTGCGGCATCGATGCCTACCCCGAGTTTGTCAGCATCAAATCCAGCACCTGACACAGACTGCTGCGTGCGGGGCCCGGGGAACACCCCGGGCCCCGCTCTTTTTGGGACGTCCTCAGCGCTCCTTGAAGGCGGGGTGATGCAGGCGACGGTAGTGGCTGGGCGCCAGCCCGTGCTGACGCTTGAAGGCGGTGGAGAAGTGGTACTCGTTCTTGAAGCCGCACTGCTCGGCCAGCCGCTTCACCGGATCGGCCCGGCTCGCCAGCAGGAGCGCCGCCCGCTGCAGGCGCAGCCGTTGCAGCAGCGCCATGGGGGCCAGCGCGAAGTGCTGCTGGCAGAGCCGATGGAGCTGGCGCTCGGAGAGGTGCAGGGCGGCGGCCATGCGGGCGACATCCCAGGGCTCGGCGAGCGATTCTTTCAGCATCAGCTCGAGGCGCAGGGCCAGCCGCTCGCCACGACTCTGCCCCTCCCCCTTTTGCAGCAGGCGGCGCAGGTAGAACCCGAGCTGCTCCACCAGGAGGGCGCTGAGCAGCGGATCCTGGTGCCGCTCCTGCTCCGCATAGAGGTTTTCTATGGTGCGAAGCAGAGTCCCCTGCTGGGAGGTGCAACCCAGGCGAGGGCGGCTGGCGAAGGCATCCCAGGCCGCGCCCTTGTGCAGCAGCAGCCACACCAGATCCCAGCCGCCATCCACCGCGGCCCCGCCTTCCTGTCCGCCCTGCTCTGGCAACGGCTTCTCGGGTAGCTGCTGCTCGGGTAACTGCTTCTCGGGTAACTGCTTCTCGGGTAACTGATAACAAAGCGGCTCCCCGGCCGGGATCAGGGCCCACTCCCCGGCCTGCAACCGCTCGAAGCGATCCCCCACCCGCACCTCCCCCTCGCCCCCCAGGGTCAGCAGAAAACAGTGCACATCGGCAAAGCGGCGTGCGATGCGGTAACGGGTCTTGAGGCGCGAGTAGCCCGCCAGCCACACCCGCTCCTGGCCAAGGGCCGGCAGCAGGCTGTCGCAGCAGATCTGCTCGCGGCAGTCGGGGGAGACATCGACAAGATCGGTGTTGGCAGTTTCAGACATCATCAGGACGGGCTCAGCCATGTCGAGGATCAGGGCCCCAGCATAGCATCATGGGCATCGAGTCACAGGAGACCAGTCATGCACATCCATCACGTCGCCATCTGGGCGCAGGATCTGGAGGCACTCAAGGCATTCTACTGCACCCTGTTTGGCGGGCAGGCCAATGAGCGCTACCACAACCCGACCAAGCAGTTTTCGTCCTACTTCGTGCGCTTCGAGGGGGGCGCCAGCCTGGAGCTGATGCATATCCCCACCCTGCGCCCGGCAGATCTCGCCCTGCCGCACCCGCTGCAAGGACTGGCCCATATTGCCTTCTCCCTCGGCAGTGTGGAGGAGGTGGACAAGATGACCGCCCGCCTCAAGCTGCTCAAGGGCGCCGAGGTGAAACACCTGGACGGTCCCCGCTGGACCGGCGACGGCTATTACGAGAGCACCTTCCTCGACCCGGAAGGCAACCGGCTGGAATTGACCATCTAACCCAAGGGGAGGGTTCGAGTGATGCCACTATGCCAAGCAGCCGGTGAGCCATCTGCTTTGCCCCTCCCCTTTGCGAGGGGAGGGCCGGGGTTTGCCGTGCCGGCTGACGGATGGGGCCATGACCCCCTCCCCGCCTCCCCCTTGGCAGGGGGAGGAGCCATCAAGATGCCATTCTCTGGACGGGTCACATAATGGATGTGGCAGGTGAATATACATTCAATAGGTGCTGTACAGATCTAGTTATCACCTGACACCGGCCTCAAACCGGTGTCTTGTTTACGCTACTTTAGTGCGCACTTTCTTCGGTATCAATTTCAGA
>NZ_JBFODA010000034.1:0-194637 GCF_040908055.1 Aeromonas sp. R7-4 | reverse complement strand
GATAGGTGGGGTGTGTAAGCGCGGCGACGTGTTGAGCTAACCCATACTAATTACCCGTGAGGCTTAACCATACAACACCCAAGAAGTGTTCGAAGGCTTGTAGCAGATACCGAGAACGAATAATTAAATCAGCTTTTTCAGATTGAAGATTTTGCCTGGCGGCAATAGCGCAGTGGAACCACCTGACCCCATGCCGAACTCAGAAGTGAAACGCTGTAGCGCCGATGGTAGTGTGGCATTCGCCATGCGAGAGTAGGACACTGCCAGGCACCCAACACGAAAAACCCCGCTCATTTGAGCGGGGTTTTTTATTGTTTCAGAATCAGCCAGATTGGCTGGTCTTGGCCCTTCGCACTCCCCATCACTCTTGCTGCGTACCATCTGCGATTCAATAACCTTCCTGGTTTTCTGTTCGATATTTATCCATCGGCGCCGTGTGCTGGATATAAAAAGCACAGAATGTGATACCCCTACCTTTCTTGCCGGTCCCGCTCTGCTTTAATTCGTCTGCCCACATTCGATTGGGCCAAGGAATCACAATAATTTGAGGAATGGACACATGTTCAAAAGAACAGTAACGATGATGCTGGCGGCGGGAACCCTGGTATTAGGCGGTTGCGCATCCAATGGTGGTGCAGAGCAGGCAGCGGCGGACAACAGCGACTTCGGCGGCAAGTCCATCTACCTTCGTGGTGAGATGAACGACTGGATGGCGACCGATGAGAGCAAGGTGGTCAAGGTTGCCGACAAGCTCTACATGGCCAAGGGCACACTCAAGAAAGAGTGGGCTCCTTACAAGTTCAAGTTTGCCGACTCCGGCTGGAGCTGCGGCACCAACTTTGGTTACAAGAGCCCGAGCGATGGCGTTGCCGTGCTCGGCGGGGAACCTGTACCGGTCAACCCGTGCTCCAAGTATGAGGACATGAAGTTCTCACCGGATGCGGATGGCGTCTACGAGTTTTATCTGAATATGGCTGGTGAGACACCGAGCGTATACGTCAAGAAACCCTGAGATAGCCCTTCGCGTTAAATCTCTCGGAAATTGAACCGGTTGAATGCCCTGGCCCAGAAATCTGCTGGCCGGGGCATTTTTTTAGGATAGAATCTGCGCCCTTATCACGACAGAATTACTATATATTGTGTTTGTGGTGTAAATGTTCACTATTAGTAGTGTTTTTGACATCGAGATGCTGCTGCATTCATATGAGGTTGATTGAACATGGCCAAATCCATCCCTGTGCTGGAGGGTGTCACCGCCGCCCGCCAGATCCCCCTGCAGGAGACGTCCCTCGAGATCTGGGACAGCAAGTATCGCCTCAAGAGCAAGGACGGTACGCCCATCGACGGTACCATCGACGAGACCTACCAGCGGGTCGCCCGTGCCTTGGCGGCGCAAGAGCGTGAACCTGACGCCTGGTATGAGCCCTTTCTCTGGGCCCTGCGCAACGGCGCCATCCCGGCGGGCCGCATCACCTCCAACGCCGGCGCCTTCGAGCACAAGCCGGCGACCTCCACCATCAACTGCACCGTGTCCGGCACCATTGAAGATTCGATGGACGATATCCTCGGCAAGGTGCACGAGGCGGGGCTGACCCTGAAGGCGGGTTGCGGCATCGGTTACGACTTCTCGACCCTGCGACCGCGCGGAGCCTTCGTCTCGGGAGCGGGGGCCTATACCTCGGGGCCGCTCTCGTTCATGGATATCTACGACAAGATGTGTTTCACCGTCTCCTCTGCCGGTGGTCGTCGTGGCGCCCAGATGGGCACCATGGATATCCGTCATCCCGATGTCGTCGAATTCATCCAGGCCAAGCGGGAGGATGGTCGCCTGCGCCAGTTCAACCTCTCCCTGCTCATCACCGAAGAGTTCGTGAACGCGGTGAAGGAAGATGCCCCCTGGCAACTGATCTTCCCCTACACCGCCAAGGAGGTGGAGCAGGACGGCATAGCGCTGGATGACCCCGCCAGGGTGATCTGGGCGGACTGGCCCAACAAGGAGGGGGTGGTCATCAACGAGCTGGGCCAGGTGGCTTGCAAGCTCTACAAGACCCTGCCTGCGCGCAAGCTCTGGAACGTCATCATGACCTCCACCTACGACTATGCGGAGCCCGGCTTCATCCTGATCGACAAGGTGAACCAGATGAACAACAACTGGTTCTGCGAGGAGATCCGTGCCACCAACCCCTGCGGCGAACAGCCCCTGCCGCCCTATGGCGCCTGCCTGCTCGGCTCGGTCAATCTGACTACCTTCGTGCGTGACCCCTTTACCGAACAGGCCGCCTTCGACTGGCCCGCGTTTCGCAAGGTGGTGGCCATCTTCACCCGCATGCTCGACAACGTGGTGGAGATCAACCAGCTGCCCTTGCCTCAGCAACGCGAGGAGATCCTCAGCAAGCGCCGCCATGGCATGGGCTTCCTCGGCCTGGGCTCGACCCTCACCATGCTGCGGCTCACATACGGCTCCGCGGCCTCCATCGCCTTCACCGAGCAGGTCTCCCAGGAGCTGGCCATGACCGGCTGGCAGGAGTCTCTGCGTCTGGCGAAGGAGAAGGGCCCGGCACCCATCATGGAGCAGGAGTTCGAGGTGACCGGCAAGATGCTGCGCCTGCGCCCCGAGATGGCGGCGGACGGCATCAAGCTCGGCGACAAGGTGAAGGGCAAGGTGCTGCACGCCCGCTACAGCCGCTACATGCAGCAGGTGGCCGAGGTGGATCCCGCCCTGGTGGCCGAGCTGGCCGAGGTGGGCGGGCGTTTCACCCACCACAGCAGCATAGCGCCGACCGGAACCATTTCCCTGTCGCTGGCCAACAACGCCAGCAACGGCATAGAGCCGAGCTTCGCCCACCACTACAGCCGCAACGTCATCAAGCCGGGCAAGAAGAGCAAGGAGAGCGTGGACGTCTACTCCTTCGAGCTGCTCGCCTATCGCGAGCTGGTGAACCCGGGGGCCATGCCCTATGGGGAGGATGAGGGGAGCCGGTTGCCGGATTACTTCATCACCGCCGACGACATCAGCCCGACCGGGCACGTGGACATCCAGGCCGCCGCCCAGCGCTGGATTGACTCCTCCATCTCCAAGACCGCCAACGTGCCGACCGATTTCCCGTTCGAGCGGTTCAAGGATATCTATCTCTATGCCTCGGACTCGGGCCTCAAGGGCTGCACCACCTTCCGCTTCAACCCCGAGGCCTTCCAGGGGGTGCTGGTGAAGGAGCAGGATCTGGAGAACACTCAGTACGAGTTCACCCTGGAGGATGGCTCCGTCATCACGGCGAAAGGGAACGAAGAGATCGAATACGATGGCGAGCTGCACACCGCCGCCAACCTCTATGACGCCTTGAAAGAAGGCTATTACGGCAAATTCTGAGAACAGATCATGGTCAAGAAGATCGACAGGAAAATCGTCGCCTACAAGGTGAAAACCAGGGATGAGCCGCAAGAAGCGCAGGCCCCCGAGGATGACGTGGTGCATATGCACGAGACGGTGCTGCGCCCTGAGCGGCTGATGGGCACCACCTACAAGCTGAAGACGCCGGAGCATGTCTCCGAGCACTCGCTGTTTATCACCATCAACGACATCATTCTCAACGAGGGCACGGTGCACGAGACGCGCCGCCCGTTCGAGATCTTCATCAACTCCAAGAGCCTGGAACACTACCAGTGGATAGTGGCGCTGACCCGCATCATCTCGGCTGTGTTTCGCAAAGGAGGGGATGTCACCTTCCTGGTGGAGGAGCTGAGGTCCGTGTTCGATCCCAAGGGGGGCTACTGGAACAAGGGTAAGTACGTGCCGTCGCTGATTGCCGAGATTGGCAACGTGATCGAGACCCATCTCACCGAGATCGGCATGCTCAAGGTGCCCGGGCTGGACGAGCACCAGCAGGCGTTTCTGGCCGAGAAGCAGGCGGAACTGCAGGCACAGCAACAGGCAGAAGAACAGCAGGCGGGCAGCGGTTTCCCGCCCGGTGCGGCGCTCTGCTACAAGTGCCACACCAAGGCGCTGGTGCTGAAGGATGGCTGCATGACCTGCCTCAACTGCGGCGATTCCAAGTGCGGTTGAGCCGCTGACAGCGAGAGAAGGCCGGCGCAATGCCGGCCTTTTCATTGCCGCTTTTATGTTCGAACGACGCCTATGGCGGCAGCGATTTGTTGCGTGCTGGTAAATTCGGGCGTAGCGTTGGGGGTAATAAAACTGTCACGGCCGTGTGGTTTCAATGACATCTGAGATTCACACACGTGGCACCTTCAGTGCCAAGGAGGATGCTTATGGACAACACGGACCGAAAGCTGTTTATCCTGGATACCAACGTTCTGCTTCACGAACCCCTCGCCATCTACTCCTTCAAAGAGCACGACGTGCTCATCCCCATGACGGTGCTGGAAGAGCTCGACAACATAAAGGATCGCCACAAGGACGTCAGCCGCGATGCCCGCATCGCCATCCGCGCGCTGGAGGACGTATTCCGTGACGCGACCCCCGAGCAAATAGTGCAAGGGGTGGCGCTGGCCGGTGAGGCGAGCGGCCATATCTCCATCTTCAGCGATCACCATCTGCCCCAGGATGCCGAGGTGTTCACCGACAAGGAGGCGGACAACCGCATCATCAACGCCGCCCTCTACCTGCAAAAACACGAGATGAAGCGCCAGGTGGTGCTGGTCACCAAAGACATCAACATGCGCCTCAAGGCCAAGGGGGCGGGACTTGCCCATGTGGAGGACTATCGCAGCGACCAGCTGATCGATGACATCCGTCTGCTGGCCAAGGGCTTCCAGGTGGTGCCCGGCAGCTTCTGGGAGCGGGTCGGCGAGTGCGACAGCGAGACCCATGGTCGCGATACGGTCCACGTCATCGACGCCAATCTGCTGGAGGGCGTGCACGTCAACCAGTACCTGCTGGACGAGGAGAACTTCTTTGCAGCCAGGGTGCTGAGCCACGACGGCAACAAGATCCGCCTGAAAGATCTCGGCCGCGAGCGGCTGATGTCGCGCAAGGCCTGGGGTGTGCATCCCAAGAACGTCTATCAGGGCATGGCGCTGGATGCCCTGCTGGATCCGCACATCGACCTGGTGATCCTGACCGGCCCGGCCGGCTGCGGCAAGACCCTGCTCGCCATGGCGGCCGCGTTGGAGCTGGTGATCGAGAAGGGGATCTACGAGAAGGTGATCGTCACCCGAAATACCCCGGAGATCGCCGAGAGTATCGGCTTCCTGCCCGGCACCGAGGAGGAGAAGATGATGCCCTGGCTGGCGGCGGTGACCGACACCCTGGAAGTGCTGCACAAGCAGGACGAGAACATGAGCGGGTCCCTGAGTTACATCATGGAGAAGGCCAATATCCAGTTCAAATCGGTCAACTTCATGCGCGGGCGCAGCATCCAGAACACCTTCGTGCTGCTGGACGAGTGCCAGAACCTGACCGCCTCCCAGATCAAGACCATCATCACCCGCTGCGGCGAGGGGACCAAGATCGTCTGCTCCGGCAACCTGGCCCAGATCGACTCCAACTACCTGAGCCCGGTGACCTCGGGGCTGACCTACATAGTCGAGCGTTTCAAGGACTTCGACGGCAGTGCCAACATCTTCCTGAACGGGGTGGTGCGCAGCCGGCTCGCCTCCTTCGCCGAGGAAAATCTCTGATTTAACGTAATCTCTGCATGAGAAAGGGGAAGCCGTCCGGCTTCCCCTTTTTTGATCCCCTTGGCCTCGTTATCCCTGCGCGCGACCCAGGTAGCGCAGCAGCCCCGGGTGATCGCTGTTTTGCAGTATGTCTGGAGTCCCCTGCAAGGCGATGCGCCCCTCGTCCACGAACAGCACCTGATCGGCAATTAGCTGGGCATCCTCAGGGTTGTGGGACACCATCAGCACCGTGATGCCCTGCTCGCAGGCGAGACGGGCGACTTCCGCCAGCATCTCCCGGCGCAGGGCGGGATCGAGCGCCGAGAAGGGCTCGTCCAGCAGCAGCAGGGGCTTGCCCCGCACCAGGGCGCGGGCGAGCCCGACCCGCTGTTGCTGGCCACCGGAGAGTTGCTCAGGCAGGCGGCTCAGCATCTCGCCAAGACCGACCCGTCCGGCCGCATCGATCACCTGTGCCCGCTGGGCGGCACTCAGCCGCAGGCCGGGGTGCAGGCCGATGGCGATATTGTCGAATACCGACAGGTGCAGGAAGAGGTTGTGATCCTGGAACAGGGTGGTGACCGGGCGCTCGGCGGGGCCGAGCGGCAGCAGATCCTGACCGTCGAAGGCGAGGGTGCCGGATTCCACCGGGACGAAGCCCGCTATCATGCCGAGCAGGGTGGACTTGCCGGCGCCGCTCGGACCGATGAGGGCGGTGATCTCTCCCCTGGGCAGGGTGGCGGTAAAGCTGACCCGCCAATCCGGATAGCTGGTGATCAGCTCGTCA
The DNA here is from genome assembly GCF_040908055.1 of Aeromonas sp. R7-4. Lineage (NCBI taxonomy): Bacteria > Pseudomonadati > Pseudomonadota > Gammaproteobacteria > Aeromonadales > Aeromonadaceae > Aeromonas > Aeromonas sp. R7-4. The sequence continues at coordinate 188,237 of NZ_JBFODA010000034.1, read as the reverse complement.
ATGATCAGCATGCTTTCCTCCCGTCTTTCGTTCCACCAGCCAGAACGTAAGACATGGGAACACGGGACTGGGTATCAATGATCGACATTTCTTCCTCCTAGCCCCCGCTCCACCAGCCAGAACAGGGAGAAGCAGAGGGTGAGCAGCAGCAGGGCGGTGGCGGCCGCCTCGGTCAGCCGGTAGCTGCCGAGCTGCTGGTAGAGCAGCCAGGGCAGGGTGGTGAGGGTCTGGCTGCCGAACATGGCGATGGCGCCTAGATCCCCGAGGGACAGTATCATCGAGAGGGCCATGGCGAGCGCCAGCGGACGGCGCAGCAGGGGCCACTCTACCAGACGCAGGCGATGCAGGCCGCGCACCCCCAGGCTGTCCGCCAGCCGATCGTACTGGCGCACCACCAGCTGCATGGGGGCGCTGAGGGTGCGCAGCACATAGGGCAGCGCCATCAGGGCGTTGACCAGCACCACCAGCCAGGGCCCCAGGGCGAAGACATCGGTGAACGGCATAAACAGGATAAAGAGGCCCGTGGAGAGCACCACCGCCGGGATCATCAGGATCATGGAGCCGCTGGCCTCCCACAGGGCGGCGGCCCGCCGCTTGCGATCCCGCACCCTCAGGTGACGGCTGGTGAGCAGCAGGCCGGCGCCGAGCAGGGTCGCCAGGGAGCCGGCGGCGAGGGCGATCACGAGCGACTGGCCCCCCGCCTGCCACAGCTGGTGTGACCCCAGCGCCGTCAGCAGGCCGGGATTGAACCCGGCGACGACGATGGCCAGCAGCGGCGGCAGGAAGATGGCGAGGGCGAGGCCGAGCGCGGCCAGATCCACCCAGAGGGTGCCCGCCTGATGGCGATCCGGCCTCAGACAGGGGCGGCGACTCTCGATCCGGCTGGCCGGGGTGGTCTGCAGCTTGTGTTGCAGCAGGAGCAGGAGCAGGGTCAGCAGCAGCTGCACCAGGGCGAGTCCGCCGGCGGTGGCGAGGTCGAAGTCGAAACGCAGGGCCTGGTAGACGGCCACCTCCAGGGTGGTGGACTTGGGACCGCCGCCGAGGGCCAGCACTGTGGTGAAGCTGGTGAAACAGAGCATGAAGATAAGGCTGGCCAGCCCCGGCAGTATGGCGCGGATGAGCGGCCACTCCAGCAGCCGGAAGATATGTGAGGAGCGCATGCCGAGCTGGCTGGCGAGGCGCCAGGAGGACTCGGGGATGCTCTCTATGCTCAGCAGGATGAGGCGTGCGGCCAGCGGCATGTTGAAGAAGACGTGGGCCAGCAAGATGCCGAACAGGCCGTACAGATAGTTGCCGGGGTCCAGGCCCAGGCCGTGCAGCAGTTGCGGCAGCCACCCCTGGCGGCCGTGCACCGCAACCATGCCGAAGATGGCGATGATGACGGGCAGTACCAGGGAGAGGCCGAACAATTTCAGCAGCAGGCGGCGGCCTCGAAAACGGCGCCGCGCCAGGGCTCGCGCCACCGGGATGGCGATACCTAAGCTCAGCAGGGTGGAGAGCAGGGCCTGCCAGAGGCTGAAGCCCAGCACGTGGCGCAGGTAGGGATCGGCCATCAGGGTGCGGGGCGACAGGGTGCCGGCCTGCCACAGCAGGGCCACGAGCGGCCCCAGAGACAACAGCAGGATCAGGCTAGTGGCCGCACTGCCGGGCAGCCACCAGAGCGGGCGAGCGTGAGGTCTCACTGGGTGACGGCTTGCAGCCATTCGCGGATCCACCCCTTGCGGTTGGCGGCCACCTCATCGGCAGTGAAGGCGAGCGGCCTGGTGACGGTGATCATTTGCTCGAAACCCTTGGGCAGCGCCACGTCTGTTACCGGATACATCCAGTTGCCGGAGGGGATCTCGTTCTGGAAGGCGGGGCTGACCATGAACTGCAGGAACTGGTCCGCCAGCTTGTCCTGTTTGGTGCCCTTGAGCTTGGCGGCTACCTCCACCTGGCGATAGTGCCCCTCCTCGAACGCGGCAGCCCGGTACTGGGGCTTGTTCTCGGCGATCAGGTGATAGGCGGGGGAGGTGGTGTAGGAGAGCACCATGTCCGCCTCGCCATCGAGGAACATGCCGTAGGCCTCGGACCACCCCTTGGTGACGGTGACTGTCTTCTTGGCCAGCTGCGCCCAGGCGGCGGGTGCCTGATCGCCATAGACGGACTTCATCCACAGCATCAGCCCCTGACCCGGGGTGGAGGTGCGGGGATCCTGGTAGATCACCTTGAGATCGGGGCGCTCCACCAGCTCCTTCAGGCTCTTGGGAGGCTGCTTGAGCTTGCCGCCGTCGTAGACGAAGGCGAAGTAGCCGTAGTCATAGGGGACGAAGGTGTCGTCCTGCCAGCCACCGGGCACCTTGAGAGTGGCGAGTTCGGTCTTGTGGGGGGCGAACAGGCCGCTCTGCTTGGCTTCGCTGATGAGGGCATCGTCCAGCCCCAGCACCAGGTCGGCCTTGCTGTGCTGCCCTTCCAGCCGCAGCCGATTGAGGATGGCGACGCCGTCTTCCAGCGCCACCAGGTTGAGGGTACAGCCGCACTCCTTCTCGAATGCTGGCTTGATCTTGGGACCCGGCCCCCATTCGGCGGCGAAGGAGTCGTAGGTGTAGACGGTGAGGGTGTCGGCGGCAAACGCCTGGGCAGAGAGCAGGCCGGTGGCGAGCAACAGCAGGGTCTTCATCAATGGCACTCCTGTGGGTCCTGAGGTGCCATGGGCAGCGGGCTGCTCATCGATGGCACGTCTCGTGTGGTGAGGGCCAGCGGATGAGGGCGCAAAAACGCGCGCCATGCCTCAAATTCCTCCGCCAGCATTATCTGGATCAGGTTCACGGGTATAATCTCAGCGGTAAACCGCACCCCGTTTGAGCAACGCTCCGCATTGTATTGGCGTTCCTGGGGGGAGGCCAGCACTATGTTTCACGGGCCGCATCGTGCGCGCCACCACCGAGGAGGAAGCCCAAGTGATTACCAGCACCAAGGAAAGACGAGCCTTCCAGCGCATGGTCATCAATGCCCCCGTCACCCTGTTCCAGCATGAACAGGTGCTGGAGGGGATCTGCCGGGATCTCAGCGCCAACGGCATGGGCGTCGAGGTGAATGAACACGGGTTCGATCCGGAGCAGCCCATCCGGGTGAGCCTGGCCACCAGAAGCAACCTGCTGCCGCCCTTCGAGGCCCAGGCCCGCATAGTGCGGGTGCTGGAGGAGGAGGATGGCCTCCTGCTGGCCCTGGAGTTCCAATCCCTGGCCTGAGGCGCCTGCCTCATCCTGCCCCCGTCATCGGCCAACCCCGTGCTGGCCGGTTTCCCCTGTTAACGTCAATGCCCGCGGGCAGATGCCTCACTGGCTGGCCAGCACCGGCTGTACGCTCAGCTGCCTGCTGTCGACCAGAACCCGGCTGGCGGGGGCGAGCTGGCCCATGGGGAGCTGGGCCGGGCCGGTCGGCTCCATCAGCAGATAGGTTTCACCCTCGTGGCTCAGGGTGGCATCCCCCGGCCCGGCCGGCAGGGCCACCCCCAGCAGGGCATGACCCGGCACGAACACCATGGCCTGCTTCAGTTCGGGGAAGAGCTGGGCAAGCAGGGCGGCCATCAGGGTCACCTTGCTGTCGCAATCCCCCCGGTTCTGCTCCAGCACCTGACGCGGGCTTAAAAAGCCCTTGCCCGAGCGCCCCGACTGGCTGTCGAGCAGCTGATAGGGAATGGTCTGGATGAAGTCGAGGATGTACACCACCGTCTTCTGGCGCGCCTCGGTCTCCGTGGTGCCCTGCTGCTTGAGCTGATCGGCGAGCGGCGCCAGCTCGGACCGGCTCTCCAGGGCGATGCGCACATGATCCTGCTTGATGGCGGGGGTGCCGTCGGGAGTGGTGAACGGCTGGAAATAGTGTTGCTTGAGCCACTCCTGCTCCAGCCTGGCCTGCTCCGGCTTGACCCATTGGGAGGCTTCCCTCGCCTTGTCGGCGTTGCGGCTCTTGAGGCTCAGGGTCATGCCGGGGCGGACGAGGGAGAACTGCACCTCGGGAAACTCGGTGGCGGCCTGTTGCAGCAGGCGCTGCAACACCTCCTCCTGCATGCGGGCCGGGCGATAGGCGATGAGGGGTGGCAGCTTGCCCGGCTCCAGCCGGTAACCGAGCTGCTGCGCCTGGCCCTCCCTGTCCTGCCAGTCGACGCTGAGCAGGCCCCCATTGTTGCCAAAATGGGTCTGTCCTGCACTGGCCGGCAGGGCAAGCAGCAGGCTGAGCAGCAGGGGGAGGGGGCGTCTCTTCATCATGCCTTCCTGAGCGGTGAACCCCAGTGGCGGGGTGGAAAATAGAACAGGGAGCCTGGGCTCCCTGTGGATTCTACTCGTTTTATGGCACCGGGTGCGTCAGATCCCGTTCGGTTGTCTCACCTTGTCACGAAGGCACTTATGCCGGCCTTGAGCCCGTCAGATCCAGCTCGGCTGCTTCGCCTCGAAGGCACTGATGGCAGTCTCGTGCTGCAGGGTCAGACCGATGGCATCCAACCCGTTGAGCAGGCAGTAACGACGGAACTCGTCGATTTCGAAGCCGAACGTGAGCGCACCGGCCCGCACCTGGTTGGCCTCCAGATCCACTTCGATCTCGATGCCCGGCTGGGCGGCGACCAGCTGGAACAGGGCCTCGACCTCCTCCTCCTTCAGACGAACCGGCACCATGCCGTTGTTGATGGCGTTGCCGTAGAAGATGTCGGCAAAGCTTGGGGCAATCATGGTCTTGAAGCCGTAGTCCGCCAGCGCCCAGGGGGCGTGCTCGCGACTCGAGCCGCAGCCGAAGTTCTCGCGGGCCAGCAGGATGCTGGCACCGGCGAATTGTGGCTGGTTCAGCACGAACTCGGGGTTGGGCTGCTCCCCTGCATCGTCCAGGAAGCGCCAGTCGTGGAACAGGTGCTTGCCAAAGCCGATGCGGTTCACCTTCTGCAGGAACTGCTTGGGAATGATGGCGTCGGTGTCGACGTTGGCGCTGTCGAGGGGGACGACGATCCCTTTATGCTGTTTGAAACCTGTCATGTACGTTCCCTCTTACAGTGCACGAATGTCGGCGAAGATGATGTCGGTGACGGCGAAGGGCCGTCCGTGTTGTTTGAATGCTTTCATCCTCAACCCCTCTTACAGCGCGCGAATGTCGGCGAAACGGCCGGTGACGGCGGCGGCGGCAGCCATGGCCGGGCTCACCAGGTGGGTGCGGCCGGCGCGGCCCTGGCGCCCTTCGAAGTTGCGGTTGCTGGTGGAGGCGCAGCGCTCCCCCGGTTGCAGCCGGTCGTTGTTCATGGCCAGACACATGGAGCAGCCGGGCAAACGCCACTCAAAACCTGCCTCGATGAAGATCTTGTCCAGCCCCTCGGCTTCGGCCTGGGCCTTTACCTGCTCGGAGCCCGGCACCACCAGGGCCTGTACCCCGGCGGCGACCTTGCGGCCACGGGCGATGGCGGCGGCAGCGCGCAGATCCTCGATGCGACTGTTGGTGCACGAACCGATGAACACCTTGTCGATGGCGACGTCGGAGAGCTTCTGGCCCGGTTGCAGGTCCATGTAGGCGAGGGCCTTGCGGGCGGACTGCTGCTCTACCGGGTCGGTGAAGGATTCCGGCGCCGGGATGGGCTCATTGACGGCGATGACCTGGCCCGGGTTGGTGCCCCAGGTGACCTGAGGGGCGATGTCGGCGGCGTCCAGCACCACTTCGGCGTCGAACTTAGCATCGGCATCGCTCTTGAGGGTTTGCCAGTAGGCGATGGCCTGCTCCAGCACCTCGCCCTTGGGAGCGAACTCCTTGCCGCGGATGTAGTCGATGGTGGTCTGGTCGGGGGCAATCATCCCTGCCTTGGCGCCGAGCTCGATGGCCATGTTGCACACCGTCATGCGCCCTTCCATGGTGAGCCCTTCGATGGCCTCACCGGCGAATTCCACCACATAGCCGGTACCACCGGCGTGGCCGACCTTGCCGATGATGGCGAGCACCACGTCCTTGGCGCTGATCCCCTCGCTCAGCTTGCCGTTGACGCTGATGCGCATGGTCTTGGCGCGGCCCTGCTTCAGGGTCTGGGTGGCCATCACGTGCTCCACCTCGGAGGTGCCGATACCGAACGCCAGGGCGCCGAAGGCGCCATGGGTGGCGGTGTGGGAGTCGCCGCAGACGATGGTGGTGCCGGGCAGGGTGATGCCGAGCTCGGGACCCATCACGTGGACTATGCCCTGGTATTTGTGGTTCAAGTCATAGAGCCGGACCCCGAACTCCTTGCAGTTGGCGGCGAGCGTCTCCATCTGGATGCGGGCCATCTCGCCGGAGGCGGCGATGTCCTTGGTGGTGGTGGAGACGTTGTGATCCATGGTGGCCCAGGTCAGATCCGGGCGACGCAACTGGCGGTTCATGGCCCGCAGGCCGTCGAACGCCTGGGGGCTGGTCACTTCATGCACCAGGTGGCGGTCGATGTAGATGAGGGGGGTTTCCCCTTCCACTTCCCGCACCACGTGGGCGTCGAACACTTTCTGATAGAGGGTCTTGGACATTGCTCTCTTCCTTGTTATCTGGTGGCGTCAGATGCGTGCGGCGATCTGGCTGCCCATGTCGGCGGTGCTCTGTACCGGGTGCTTGGCGCTCGCCTGGTGCAGGTCGGCGGTGAAGTAACCTTCTGCCAGCGTCTGGGCCACGGCCTGCTCGATGGCCTGGGCGGCGGCTTCCTGGCCGAGACTGTAACGCAGCATCAGGGCGGCGGAGAGGATCTGGGCGATGGGATTCGCGATCCCCTTGCCGGCGATATCCGGGGCCGAGCCACCGGCCGGCTCGAACAGGCCGAAGCCGGATTCGTTGAGGCTGGCGGAGGGGAGCAGGCCCATGGAGCCAGTGATCATGGCGCACTCGTCGGAGAGGATGTCACCGAACAGGTTGGAGCAGAGCAGCACGTCGAACTGGGACGGATCCTTGATGAGCTGCATGGTGGCGTTGTCGATGTACATGTGGTTCAGGGCCACGTCCGGGTAGGACTTGGCGACCTCGGTCACCACCTCGCGCCACAGGATGGAGGAGGCGAGCACGTTGGCCTTGTCGATGGAGGTGACCCTGGCCTTACGCACCCGGGCCGATTCAAACGCTATCTTGGCGATGCGCTCGATCTCGAAGCGGTGGTACACCTCGGTATCGAAGGCCTTCTCGGTGGCGCCTTCCCCTTCACGCCCCTTGGGCTGGCCGAAATAGATGCCGCCGGTCAGCTCGCGCACGCAGGCGATGTCGAAGCCGCGATCGGAGATGTCGGCACGTAGCGGGGAGAACTGCTCCAGACCGGTGTAGATGCGGGCCGGGCGCAGGTTGCAGAACAGTTTGAAGTGGGCACGCAGGGGCAGCAGGGCACCGCGTTCCGGCTGATCGTTGGGCGGCAGGTGTTCCCACTTGGGGCCGCCCACCGAGCCGAACAGCACGGCATCGGCCGCTTCGCAGCCTTTGATCGTGCTCTGGGGCAGCGGTGTGCCGTGGTTATCGATGGCGATGCCGCCGACGTCGTGACGGTCATAGTCGAGGGAGAAGCCGAATTTGGTCTGCACCTTTTCCAGTACCTTGATGGCCTCTGCCATCACTTCCGGGCCAATGCCGTCACCCGGCAATACTGCGATCCGATAACTGCTCATACTCTCTCCGTCTTGATAGTGTGATTCCGTTTCATCCGGGAGGCCGGTCCGGACCACTGCCCAGGCCCCGGTCCTCCCCATGTCATGCTGTCATCTTGTCCGGCGGCGGGCTCAGACGGTTTCCGATTTGATGGTGTGGTTGCGCTCCATCTGCTCGGCCACCTGGTCCGCGCGCCAGATGCTGTTAATCACGTGGACCAGGGCCTGGGCCGAGGATTCGATGATGTCGGTGGCCAGCCCCATGCCGTGGAACTTGCGCCCCTTGTACTCGGCGACTATGTCCACCTGGCCGAGGGCGTTCTTGCCCTCGCCCTTGCCCTTGAGTTCGTATTTGTCGATGCGGATCTCGTAGCCGGTGATGCGATTGATGCACTGGTAGACCGCATCCACCGGGCCGTTGCCGGTGGCCGCCTCGCACACCAGATCCTGGCCTACCTTCAGCTTCACCGAGGCGGTGGCGAGCACCGAACTGCCGCTCTGCACACCGAGGTACTCCAGCTTGAAGTGCTCGGGCTCCTCGTGGATCTGGCTGAAGAAGGCGAGGGCCTCGAGGTCGTAGTCGAATACCTGGCCCTTCTTGTCCGCCAGCACCAGGAACTTGGCGTAGAGATCGTCGAGGTCGTAGCTGCTCTCGGCGTAGCCCATGGACTCCATCCGGTGCTTGATCACGTGGCGACCGGAGCGGGAGGTCATGTTGAGGTTGTTCTGGGTGAGGCCGATGCTCTCGGGGGTGATGATTTCGTAGGTGTTCTTTGCCTTGAGCACCCCATCCTGATGGATGCCGGAGCTGTGGGAGAAGGCGTTGGCCCCGACGATCGCCTTGTTGGGCTGCACCGGCATGTTGCAGAGCTGGCTGACGAGGGTGCTGGTGCGGTGGATCTCGTGGTGGCGGATGTTGGTGTGCACCCCGAGCAGGTCGGCGCGGGTTTTCAGGATCATCGCCACCTCTTCCAGGGAGCAGTTGCCCGCCCGCTCGCCGATGCCGTTGATGGTGCACTCGATCTGGCGGGCCCCCATCTGCACGGCGCCGATGGAGTTCGCCACCGAGAGGCCCAGATCGTCGTGGCAGTGCACCGAGATGATGGCCTTGTCGATGTTCGGCACCCGGTTGAACAGGGTGTGGATGATGCCGGAAAATTCGGTCGGCACCGTGTAGCCCACGGTGTCCGGAATGTTGATGGTGCGGGCGCCGGCCTTGATGGCGGCCTCCACCATGCGGCAGAGGTTGTCAATCGGTGTACGACCCGCATCCTCGCAGGAGAACTCCACGTCGTCGGTGTAGCGCAGGGCGTGCTTGATGGCGCCGACCCCCATCTCCAGCACGTCTTCGAAGCTCTTCTTCAGCTTGCTCTCCACATGAATCGATGAGGTGGAGATAAAGGTGTGGATGCGAAACGCCTCGGCCACTTTCAAGGCCTCGCCGGCGGCGTCGATGTCTTTTTGCAGGGCGCGAGCCAGGGCGCAGACCCGGCTGTTCTTGATGTGGCGGGCTATGGTCTGCACCGATTGAAAATCGCCGGGGGAGGAGACGGGGAAACCCACTTCCATGATGTCGACTCCGAGCCGTTCCAGCGCCTGGGCAATCTGCAGCTTCTCCTTGACCGTCAAGCTGGCCGACAGCGCCTGCTCGCCATCACGCAAGGTGGTATCGAATATGATGACTCGATCTGACATGTGACTTCCCTCTTCCTAAGTTCGGTGCGTGCATCCTGCATGGCATAAAAAAACCCGTGCGGGGTGCACGGGTTTCTGTAAATTCCGGCTATGCCTTAGCCCGGCTACAAGGATCCCGCGCGAGGAGTCGCGATTAGGGAGAGCAGTAGTAGCGGGGCGGCAATACGCATGATGACTCAATCCTTCCAGTCGATAACGCTACTACCAATATCGAGATTTTTATGCTGTGTCAACCTGAACGGACAGGTTCAATTCACTGGGTTATTTAATCGGATTGTAAAGGAGTGCAAATTCTCTTGTCCCATATTCGGTTCATGCCTGATTATCTGGTCATTCCTGCTGTACTCGATCACCCGCACAATCAGATCGACTTATCAGCCCTTGCTGAATTATCTGAGGTATTCCATGGAAAAACGCAGACCTGGCCGTCCGGTCGGACGTTCCGACATTCGTGACAAGCTGCTTGCCGCCGCACGCGAACGTTTTCTCAACACCCCCTACAGCAAGGTGACGACCCGCGAGATTGCCGAGTTGGCCGGTTCCAATCTGGCTATGATCCACTACTACTTCGGCAGCAAGGAAGGCCTCTACAAGGCGGTGCTGGGGGATGTGGCCGAGCCGCTGGAGCAGGCCTGGCACGACGAGAGCAGCAATCGCAGCCTGACCGATCTGCTCAACACCTACTACCAGGTGATGGCGCCGAACAGCGAGCTGACCTCCGCCATCTCCAGCGCATTGTCGACCGAGAAGAGCCCGGGGCGGGATTTTGTGCTGAACCGTCTACTGGAACGCCAGCTTCCCCAGTTCGATGCCCTGCTCGATACCATGCGTTCCAACGGCCAGCTGGCGGACAACCTGGATCCCGAGATGCTGAAAATCTCCTTCCTCAGCATGATGTGGCAGCCGTTCGTGATGAAGGATCTCTACGAGCAGGTGTTCGGTCTGACCGTGGACGAGAGCTTCATGAGCCGCTTGGCGGCCCACAACTGCCAGTTGATGGAGAACGGTCTGCGCGGTTCCCTGAACTGAGGTGTGCCGGAAATCGATGAAAACAGGGCCGCAGGGCCCTTTTTTCATCGATCTGTTATTTGAACGTCAACGAAGTGTCACGCCGCTCCCCTAGTCTGCATCCAAGACTCAAGGGAAGGGGGCGTGATGAACAAGATCCAGCAATGGGACCTGCGGGTGTGCCGTGTCTGCCTGCTCCATCCCTACAACCGGCCGCAGGCCAGTATCAGCCGGTTCGTCTCCCGTACCGGCGACGGTCCCCTCTATGGGGTACTGGCGGCCCTGCTCTGGTGGCAGGGAGAGAGCGGGCGAGCCGTGGTGCAGACGGCGCTGTGGGCCTTTGCCCTCGAGCTGCCGCTCTACCTGCTGCTCAAGAATGCCCTGAGGCGCCAGCGCCCGGCGGGCCTGCCTGTCTTCATCACTCCCTCCGATCGCTACAGCCTGCCATCCGGTCACACGGCGGCGGCCTTCCTGATGGCGACCGTGCTGGCCGTGGGTTTCCCAGGCTGGGCTCCATGGCTGTTCGTCTGGGCGACGCTGGTGGGTGCCTCCCGCCTGCTGCTCGGGGTGCATTATCTCAGCGATCTGGTGGCCGGCGCCCTGCTCGGCGGCGGTTGCGCCCTCTGGGCACTCGGCTGGAGCCAGGGATGAGGATACTGTTCGGGGTGCAGGGGACCGGCAACGGCCACATCAGTCGCAGCCGTACGCTGGCCAGGGCGCTGAAAGCCAGGGGGATCGAGGTCGACTACCTGTTCAGCGGCCGTGCCGCCGACGGCTACTTCGAGATGGGGGAATTCGGGGACTATCGCACCTTTCCCGGTATCACCTTCACCAGCCATCAGGGGAAAATCTCGGGCTGGCGCACCCTCAAGGGTCTCTCGCCCCTGCGTTTCTGGCAGGATCTGCGCGCCCTCGACTGCCGCGACTACGATCTCGTCATCAGCGACTTCGAGCCGATCACGGCCCATGCCGCCCGGCGTTGGGGCAAGCCCAGCCTCACCATCAGCCATCAGGCCAGCTTCGACTGGCCCATTCCGCGTTGGGGAGAGAGCCGCTTCAATCACCAGCTGATGCGTCATTTCGCGCCGGTGAGCCGGTCACTTGGCCTGCACTGGTTTCACTTCGGCCAGCCCCTGCTGCCGCCCATCATAGATCCTCTGGCGCCGACCCCAGACAACCAGCAGATCCTGGTCTATCTGCCGTTCGAGCAGACCGAGGCCATCGCGGCCCTGCTGTCGCGTTTCAGCCAGCAGCGCTTCATCTGCTTTCATCCGGCCATTCGCAGTGCCAGCCAGTGGCGCAACATCTGCTTCGAACCCCAGGCGAGGGAGGGGTTCAAGCAGGCGCTGGCGGGTTGCCGCGGCGTCATCAGCAATGCGGGGTTCGAGCTGGCGTCCGAAGCCTTGTCGCTGGGCAAGAAACTGCTGGTCAAACCCCTGGTCGGCCAGTTCGAGCAGCTGACCAACGGCAGGACCCTGGATCTGATGGGGCTGGCCCAGCTGATGGAGGCGCTGGATGCCAATGGGGTGAGAGCCTGGCTGGATGCGCCAGCCCCCGGCAGGGTGTGCTATCCCGATGTGGCGGGTGAGCTGGCCGACTGGCTGGCCGCAGGGGCGGTGGAAGAAACCGAGTCACTCTCCCGCCGGTTGTGGGCCCGAACCCTCTTCCCGGAGGAGGTGTGCGATCGGCTCAGCGAATTGGCGGGCAACCCCCTGGCGCGACCCTGGTTATCCCAACTCAGCGCCTTTGACTAAACTGAGTTGATCCCATCACGGAGAGGACGGACAACATGCGCTTTACCAATGAAAACGGCGACACCATGACCCTGGCGGACAATCTGACGCTGCACGAGCTGATCGACATGGGGGTCAGCATCTCGGTCTGCGAAGAGACGGACCCGGATCAGCAGATCTGGCTGGCGGAGCCCGAAGACGAGCAGTGAAACTGGCCTGTCTTTGACGGCCCACCCCCTGGGGGTGGGCCGTTTATTTTGGTCTCTTCGCAGATTGGCAGCATGATCCTCTGGTTTGTTCCCCATACACCCCTCTTTGTTGCAGGTCGTCTGACTAAGTCACTGAATGTTAATGGCTGTTTGAAATTTCTGACTGTTCTCGCCAGACAAAGCCGTGGACAAGCGTTCACGGGCGGGTTAAGTTGGTTTTTCACCCGCTTTTTGGGTGAATGATGGAAAACCCCTACTTTTCTACTATCGACGGCTCCGAACTCGCCAGATCTGCCTGCAGACAACAACAAGACTCGGATCGGCGCTGCCGGGAAGCAGCGGACTGTCGATAGCTTTCGCTTAACGGAGCAAAGCCTGGAGGGCTTTATCATGGAGATGTTATCAGGCGCCCAGATGGTGGTTAGAGCGCTGGAAGATCAGGGAGTTGAGCACGTATTCGGCTACCCTGGTGGCTCAGTGCTCGACATCTATGACGCTCTCTTCGAAAACGGCAAGATGGAGCACGTCCTGGTGCGGCACGAGCAGGCCGCGGTACACATGGCGGACGGTTACGCCCGCTCCACCGGCAAGGTGGGCACTGTGCTGGTGACCTCGGGTCCCGGCGCCACCAACTGCATCACGGGCATCGCGACCGCCTACATGGACTCCATTCCCCTGGTGATCCTGTCCGGCCAGGTGCCGACCAGCATGATCGGGGAGGATGCGTTCCAGGAGACCGACATGATCGGGATCTCCCGCCCGGTGGTGAAGCACAGCTTCCTGTGCAAGAAAGCCAGCGACATTCCCGAGGCCATCAAGAAGGCCTACTACATCGCCGCCAGTGGCCGCCCGGGGCCCGTGGTGGTGGATCTGCCCAAAGACGTGCAGAATCCGAAAGAGAAGTTCCCCTATCAGTATCCCGAGTCCGTTTCCCTGCGCTCCTACAACCCGACCAAGGCCGGACACAAGGGCCAGATCAAGCGTGCCGCCAAGCTGCTGACCGAGGCGAGCCGTCCGGTGATGTACGTGGGCGGCGGCGCCATCAACGCCAATGCGGATCACCTGGTGACCAAGCTGGCGGAGCAGCTGAACCTGCCGGTGACCACCACCCTGATGGGGCTTGGCGCCTTCCCCGGCACCCACCCGCAGTTCATCGGCATGCTCGGTATGCACGGCACCTTCGAAGCGAACAAGAGCATGCACAACGCAGACCTCATCTTCGCCGTGGGAGCCCGCTTCGACGACCGCGTCACCAACAACGTGGCCAAGTTCTGCCCCAATGCCACCGTGGTGCACATCGACATCGATCCCACTTCCATCTCCAAGACGGTGCAGGCCCACGTGCCCATCGTCGGCTCGGTGGATACCGTGCTGGAGCAGATGCTGGAAGTGATCCGCGAGTGCGGCTTCGACAACGACAAGCAGGTGCTGGCGGACTGGTGGAGCCAGATCGATCAGTGGCGTTCCCGCCACTGCCTGGCCTACGAGACCCATCCCACCCTGATCAAGCCGCAGCAGGTCATCGAGGCGCTCTACAAGGTGACCAAGGGGGAAGCCTTCGTCGCCTCCGACGTGGGCCAGCACCAGATGTTCGCCGCCCTCTACTACCCGTTTGCCAAGCCGCGCCAGTGGATCAACTCAGGGGGCCTCGGCACCATGGGCTTCGGCATCCCGGCCGCCATGGGCGCCCAGTTTGCCAATCCGGATGCGGTGGTCTGCTGCGTCACCGGCGACGGCTCGGTGCAGATGAACATCCAGGAGCTCTCCACCTGCATGCAGTACGGGGTGCCCATCAAGATCATCTCCATCAACAACCGTGCGCTGGGCATGGTCAAGCAGTGGCAGAAGATGTTCTACGGCGGCCGTCACAGCCACTCCTACATGGAATCCCTGCCGGACTTCGTCAAGCTGGCGGAAGCCTATGGTCACGTCGGCATGGCGGTGAGCGATCCCGCCGAGCTGGAGAGCGCCATGGAGAAGGCCTTCGCCATGAAGGACAGGCTGGTGTTCATGGACATCTCGGTTGACCCGGACGAGCACGTCTATCCAATGCAGATAAAGTTCGGCGCCATGGACGAGATGTGGCTGAGCAAGACGGAGAGAACCTGATGAGACACATCATTTCAGTACTGCTGGAGAACGAATCCGGCGCCCTGAGCCGCGTGGTGGGCCTCTTCTCCCAGCGCGGCTACAACATCGAGACCCTGACGGTGGCCCCCACCGAGGATCCCACCCTGTCTCGCATGACCATCGTCACCATGGGGGACGAGCGGGTGCTGGAGCAGATCCAGAAGCAGTTGCACAAGCTGGTGGACGTGCTCAAGGTGTGCGACTTGAGCGAAGGGGAGCACATCGAGCGGGAGATCGCCCTGGTGAAAGCCCGCGCCGCCGGCGGGGCCCGTGACGAACTGAAACGGCTGGCGGATATCTTCCGCGGCCAGATCGTGGACGTCACCCCCGAGCTCTACACGGTGCAGCTCGTCGGGACCAGCGAGAAGCTGGACGCCTTCATCAAGACCGCCGCCCAGACCAACGAGATCATCGAAGTGGTGCGCTCCGGCGTCTGCGGCATCTCCCGGGCGGACAAGTCACTGCGCCCCTGATCGGGAATCCGGTCCGATAGTATTCCAAAGGGCTCCTCGGAGCCCTTTGTCATGTCTGCCCCGGGCGTATCCTTCGGCCTGGCGAGTCCTCCCTGTTGCCCGAGAGGGGCATGACCCTGCGTCATGCCCAAGAGGGGGCTGAGCGAATCTGTCATTTTCTTTCAAATGATCGGTAAACTATCCACAAAAGCTGTGGAAAACTCTGTAGATTAGCGGTGTTTCTGGCGTTAGTAGCTTGATCTTAAAGAGGTATTTCAAGTTGATCCCGGCTGGATCGCATTTGCGCAATCCTCTGGCGAGGGTGTGAGTGTTTGCTTATCGTCCGCGCCTTGCGGCAGGAGCTATGGGGATCCGCCCTTGGATCCCGGCGGGATCCTGTCCTGATCTTGCCGATCAACAGATCTTCCACCAGACATAAAAAAACCCGCCTCTCGGCGGGTTTTTCACGGGACAGGCAGAAAAGGCGATTACTCGGCCTGGGCTGCCTGGATACCGGTCAGGGCGATGGTGTAGACGATGTCGTCCACCAGGGCGCCGCGGGAGAGGTCGTTGACCGGCTTGCGCATGCCTTGCAGCATGGGGCCGATGGAGACCAGCTCGGCGGAGCGCTGTACCGCCTTGTAGGTGGTGTTGCCGGTGTTCAGGTCCGGGAACACGAACACGGTGGCCTTGCCGGCAACCGGGGAGTTCGGGGCCTTGGACTTGGCCACGTTCTCCATGATGGCCGCATCGTACTGCAGCGGACCGTCGATGATGAGGTCGGGACGCTTGGCCTTGGCCAGCTCGGTCGCTTCACGCACCTTTTCCACGTCCGCGCCGGCGCCTGAGGTGCCGGTGGAGTAGGAGATCATGGCCACGCGCGGCTCGATGCCGAAGGCGGCAGCGGAGTCGGCGGACTGGATGGCGATCTCGGCCAGCTGCTCGGCAGTGGGATCCGGGTTGATGGCGCAGTCACCGTAGACCAGCACCTGATCCGGCAGCAGCATGAAGAAGATGGAGGAGATCAGGGAAGAACCCGGAGCGGTCTTGATGATCTGCATCGGCGGACGGATGGTGTTGGCAGTGGTGTGCACCGCGCCGGAGACCAGACCGTCGACCTCGTTGCGCTCCAGCATCATGGTGCCCAGCACCACGTTGTCTTCCAGCTGCTCGCGGGCAACCACTTCGGTCATGCCCTTGTTCTTGCGCAGCTCGACCAGACGGGCCACGTAGCGCTCGCGCACGGCCACCGGATCGATGATCTCGACGCGGTCGGTCAGGATCACGCCCTGCTGTTCGGCGACGCGGCGGATCTCGTCCGGGTTGCCCAGCAGTACCGGACGGGCGATGCCGCGCTCGGCACAGATGGCAGCGGCCTTGATGGTGCGCGGCTCTTCCCCTTCCGGCAGCACGACGCGCTTGTTGGCCTGGCGGGCCAGCTCGGTCAGCTGGTAACGGAAGGCCGGCGGGCTCAGGCGACGGGAGCGGGTGGACTTGGCAGAGAGAGACTCGATCCAGTGCTTGTCGATGTGGCCAGCCACGTAGTCTTGCACCAGCTCGATCCGCTCGCGGTCATCTTCCGGGATATCGACGTTGAAGTTCTGCAGGCTGACGGCGGTCTGCCAGGTGTTGGTGCCGGTGATCATGATCGGCAGGCCGGTGGCCATGGCCTGTTGGCACAGGGCCATCACCTGGGGTTCCGGATGATAGTTGCCGGTCAGCAGCAGGGCTCCCAGCTTGACGCCGTTCATGGCGGACAGGCAGGCGGAGACGATGACGTCGGAACGGTCGCCGGAGGTGACCAGCAGGCTGCCCGGACGGAAGTGCTCGATCATGTTGTGGATGGAGCGGGCGCAGAAGGTCACGGTCTGCAGGCGGCGGCTATCCAGCTCACCCTTGTTGATGATCTTGGCGGCCAGGTGCTTGGCGAGATCCTTGGCGCGGGGGGCGATCAGCTGGGTGTTCCAGGGGATGCAGCCCAGGATGCGCAGCGGGCTCTTGCCGAAGACCTGCAACACTTCCAGGTTGTGGCCGGTGTCGGCGCCGTGGTGGTGCGCCTCGAACATCTCGGTCAGGTCGGGACGGGTCACGCCGTGCTCGTCAACCGGGGCACCCACCTTGTTGATGACGCAGCCCACGATGCGCGGGTTGCTGACGCCACCGAAGTTGGAGCAGGCCAGCTCGATACGCTCTTTGAGCTTCTGGCTGGAGTCGTTGCCCGGATGAGTCACGAACACCATGTCGGCATCCAGCGCCTTGGCGACGTCGTAGTTCAGCTTGTTGGCAAAGGGTTGCTTGTCGGTCGGCACCAGGCCCTCGATCACCACCACTTCGGCACCGCTGCTCTTCACGTGCTCTTCGAAGCGGGCCACGATCTCTTCCAGCAGGATGTCGGTGTTGCTGGAGGTGATCATGTTCTCGGCGTAGGAGAGGGCGAACGGCTCGGGTGGGTTGATGTTGGCGGCGGCGCGGATCACGGCGGTGGAGCGCTCGGTACCGGTTTCACCCGGACGCGGCTGAGCGACCGGTTTGAAGAAGCTGACATTGACACCGTGACGTTCCATGGCGCGAACGACGCCAAGACTCACGGAAGTTACGCCGACACCAGTGCCGACCGGGATGAGCATAATAGTGCGTGCCACTTATTACCCCTTGTTCATTTTTTGGGATCAGGAAAAGGCCGCCCTGGGGCGGCCTTGCTCTACAGCTAATTTATGCGCCGACCAGTTCCAGCGCGTCGTGGGCGATGACCCACTCTTCGTTGGTCGGGATAACCAGGGCCTTGGTGGAGCCAGCCTTGGTGATCTCGCCGCCCTTGCCGAAGCGTGCCTTCAGGTTGGCGTCGTGGTCGACGTCAAAGCCCAGCAGGCCCAGCTTGCCCAGGGTGATCTCGCGGATCGGGGCGGAGTTCTCGCCGATGCCGCCGGTGAAGACCACGGCATCCAGGCGACCGTCCATGGCGGCGGCGTAGGCACCGATGTACTTGGCCAGACGGTAGCAGTACACGTCCATGGCGCGCTTGGCTTCTTCCTTGCTGTCGTAGTTGTCTTCAACGAAACGGCAGTCTGAGGTGACTTCGGTCAGACCCTGCAGGCCGGACTCCTTGGTCAGCATGGTGTTGATCTCGGCTACGCTCATGCCCAGCTTGTCGTGCAGGAAGAAGATGATGGCCGGATCGATGTCACCGGAACGGGTCCCCATCACCAGGCCTTCCAGCGGGGTCAGGCCCATGGAGGTGTCGACGGACTGGCCGTTCTTGATGGCGCAGACGGAGCCGCCGTTGCCCAGGTGGCAGTTGATGATGTTCAGCTCGGAAACCGGCTTGTTCAGCTGCTTGGCCGCTTCCAGGCTGATGTAGTAGTGGCTGGTGCCGTGGGCGCCGTAGCGACGGATGCCGTTCTCCTTGTAGAGCTTGTACGGCAGGGCGTACAGGAAGGCCTCTTCCGGCATGGTCTGGTGAAAGGCGGTGTCGAACACGGCCACGTTCTTCTCGGCCAGCTCCGGGAAGACCTTCAGGGCGGCACGGATGCCGATCAGGTGAGCCGGGTTGTGCAGCGGTGCGTAAGGAATGGCGGCTTCGATGCCGGCGATCACGTCGTCGCAGATCCGCACGGAAGAGGTGAAGCGCTCGCCGCCGTGTACCACGCGGTGACCGATGGCGATCAGGTTCTTGGACAATTCAGGGTTGAGCGGCAGGATCTTGTGGACGATGAAGTCCAGCGCTTCCTGGTGAGCGGCACCGGCACCCAGATCGGCGTTGCCTTTCTCACCGTTCAGCTTCCACTTGATGCGGGCATCGTCGAGGTTGAAGCATTCGGCCAGGCCGGACAGCAGATCATCACCGGTGGTTGCGTCAATGACAGCAAACTTCAGGGACGAGCTGCCACAGTTAAGAACAAGAACCAGCTTACTCATGAATAAATCCTATCGCAGATTGGGTTGGGTTGGAGGATGCGCCGGACGCGGTGCGTCCAAAAACAATCAACTTATCCTTATGAGGGTTGGCAATCTGTTGCTTGCCCCTTGTATAGTGATACAAGACCCGAAACTCAGACGTCCCTGACTGGCCAGCGGCGATGCGCCAGCGTAAAAATGGGCGTACAAAGGATAACCTGATTGTTGAAAAATAACAAAGTCATCCTCAACCTTTGTTATTGCTTCTCAAATATTGTCGAGGTTTTGCCGTTAATGCGTTCGAAAAGAGCTCGGAGGTAGCATGAGCATGAACATTTTTGGAACTAAATTACAGCAAGGCCGTCATTATATGACTCTTTGGCCGCGCCGTCCCGAGCTTAATTCCATGTTCCCGGAAAACCGGGTGATCAGGGCGACCGAGTTCGCCCTCAAGGTGATCCCGGCCCTGGCCGTGCTCAGCGTCATGGTGCAGTTCCAGTTCGGCGAACTGCATTACTGGCCCTCCGTCATGGCGTCCGTCCTCTTCCTGCTCAGCCTGCCGCTGCAGGGCTATTACTGGCTCGGCCAGCGCGCCGACACCCGGTTGCCCCCTTCCCTCGCAAACTGGTACCGGGAGATCAACGGCAAGATGAACGAGCAGGGTGGCCAGCGTCAGCTGGTGGCTCGTCCCCGTTACGAGGAGCTGGCCGATACCCTCAACGCCGCCTTCAAGCAGCTGGACAAATCCTTCCTCTACGAGTGACCCTGGTTGCTCATTCGACAAAGGCGCCCCGGGGCGCCTTTTTCATGGTCAGGCCGCCAGCACCTTGCTGATCTCCTGGATGGAGAGCTTGTACTGACGGGGGCACTGGCGCCAGATCGTCAGCATGCGCTGGTACTTGTCGCGCATGGCGATGTCGCTGGAGAGCTCGTCGCAGGGGCAGGGCAGTTCGGGGAAACGCTTGTCCACCTCCAGCAGGAAGCAGACATAGTCCGCCAGCTCCCGCTCCTGACTGCGGCTGTAGCCGTTGAAGGCCAGACGGCTTTCATTCACCTCGGCCCGGGCGCCGGCGTCCAGATTGCCCCAGGAGATGGCCAGCGCGTGGTGCATCTCCAGGGTGTCTATCACCTCCTGGCAGGTGGCGAGATCCAGGTGGCCGAAGCTCTTCTCCAGCTCGAGGATCTGCAGGCAGTAGCCGCGCTCGACTATGGTGCTGGCCCGCTGGTAAAACGCCGCCTTCTCCGGATTGAGTTTGGCCAGGATCTCGTACTGGTTGCTCAGGATCAGGCGTTCGGTGTGGCTCATGTTCATGGGCTTTCTCACTGGAAAATGAAACTGGGGTCACGTTAACCCATATCCAGGATGAATTTTTTGATCTGGCAGGGGAGGTTGGCGAGAAAATGGAGGGGGAGACATGCTGGCAAGCCGTCCTGGATGGCCACCCGATGCCGCGCCGAGACGGGCAGGGCCCACGATGGCGGGCCCTGCTGCAGCGTCGAGGTGACGGCGTTACCCCTTGACGAGGTCGAGCACCACCTGATGGTGATCGCTGGTCTTGAACTTGTCGAAGCGATGGGCCACCTTGCCCTCCTCGTCGATAAGGAAGCTCAGGCGGTGGATGCCGTCATACTCCTTGCCCATGAACTTCTTCGGGCCCCAGACGCCGAACGCATCGGCCACCGCGTGATCCTCATCGGCCAGCAGGCGGAAGTTGAGGCTGTCGCGCTCCTCGAACTTTTTCAGGCGCTTGGCGCTGTCCGGGCTGATGCCGAGCACCACCACGTTCAGAGCCGCCAGTTCGGCGTTGACATCGCGCAGGCCGCAGGCCTGGGTGGTGCAGCCCGGGGTCATCGCCTTGGGGTAGAAGTAGACGAGCACCTTCTTGCCGCGCAAATCGGCGAGGCGCACCTGGTTGCCATCCTGGTCGGAGAGGGAAAAATCGGGGGCCTGGGTACCAGCTTCTAGTGGTGACATGGGGTCTCCAAACGCCATCAGGCGTACTTGTGATTGACGATGAATTCGAAGGACTCTGCGCCCAGCTCGCGACAGAAGCCGGCGAAGGCGGCCTTGGAGCCACTCTCTTCTCCCTGCTTGGAAAGATTCAACTGGAAGTTTGCCTTGAGCAGGTTGAACGGCTGTTGTTCCAGGGTCATGGTCTGCATGGCCTGGATGTCCCAGCCGTGATCGCTGAAGAACTGGGTACACTGGCTTACGATGCCGGGCTGATCCCGGATCAGCACCTCTGCGCTGGCGCTGATGTCATATTGCAGCGACTGGTGGCGCTCGGTGCGCTTCATCATGGTGATGAGATCCCACTCCTGACTGCGCAGGGGGAGGCTGATTTCAAGCTGCATCAGGCTGTTCCAGTCACCGGACAGCAGCATGATGAAGGTGAATTCGTTGCCGAAGATGCCAAGACGGCTGTCGACAATGTTGCAACCGCAGCCACTGACGTGACGGGTCACCTCATTGACGATGCCAGGCCTGTCCGTGCCGATGGCCGTTACGACCAGGTAGTGAGTCATAAATCGTCTCTCGTCCATTATTGCGAATGCGGTGACAGCGGGCGCCGCTGACGGGCATGGCGCCCTGCTTCGGGCCCTGTCCTGCCCTGGTGCATCCATACGTTTTGTGGCGGATGGTAACACGGCTTGTCCCTTGCCTCCCTTGTTTTTCAAAAGGGGCAGCTTTACCATTACGCCCCTGAAAATCGGGAGAATTATCCATGTTACGCGGTAGTATTGTTGCGCTCGTTACCCCCATGCTGGCCTCGGGTGACATCGATTGGAGCAGTCTGGCTGAGCTGGTCGAGTATCATGTGGATGCCGGCACCAGCGCCATCGTCGCGGTGGGCACCACGGGGGAGTCGGTCACCCTGAGCGAGCAGGAACATATCGCCGTCGTCGAAAAAACGGTGGAATATGCCGCAGGGCGCATCCCGGTCATCGCGGGGTGCGGCTCCAACAACACGGCGCACGCCATCGCCCTCTCCAGGCGTCTCGCCAGCACCGGCGTGGTGGCGGGTCTCTCGGTCACCCCCTATTACAACAAACCCACCCAGGAAGGCCTCTATCGTCACTATTGTGCGATCGCCGAGGCTAGTGGTCTGCCTCAAATTCTCTATAATGTGCCCGGTCGCACCTGCTGTGACCTCAAACCGGAGACGGTGGCCCGTCTGGCCAAGGTGCCCGGCATTATCGGTTTGAAAGAGGCAACCGGCGATCTCGGCCGCACCCCGCTGCTGCGCGAGCTGTGCGGGCCGGATTTTGCGCTTTATAGTGGTGATGACGCCAGCGGATGTGATTTCATGCTGCAAGGGGGTGATGGTGTCATTTCGGTCACCACCAATATTGCGGCGCCCCAGATGGCCGACATGTGTCGTGCTGCGCTGGCCGGAGATGCCGGACGGGCGCATGACATCAACAATCGATTGATGCCGTTGCATCAGACTCTGTTCTGTGAACCGAGTCCCATCCCGGTGAAGTGGGCCTGTGCCCGGCTGGGACTGATGGCGACGGCGACCTTGCGCCTGCCCCTGACCGACCTCACCCCAGAGGGAGAGCAGGCGATGGCGCGAGCACTGACGACTGCGGAGTTGATGGCGAGTGTTTAAAGCAAATGGAAAGGGAAATGCAGGGCGCCTGGTGCTGAGTGTCGCGACGGTTGCCGTGCTGGCAGCCTGCAGCTCACCCCAGGACCGCAAGATGGCCAACCGTGGCTTCGAGTATGAAGAGAGCCGCCTCGAAGGCCGTGCCTTCCTTGTGCCCGCCGGGTTGAGTACCCCCGCCTTTAACAACGGTTTCGACATTCCGGCGCTGCCAGAGAGCAGCCGTGAGGGCGCCATCGGCGCCAAGGTGGATGTGCGTCCGCCCGCCCAGCTGCTGACCGTGGTCCCGGGCAGCCAGGTGGTGGCCAACGCCGAGGAGCCGACCATCGCCTTCTATGCCCTGAGCACCAGCCAGAGCGTGGAGCGCGACACCTGGGCCTTCCTGATGAACTTCCTGGCCGAGCACAAGGTGACCACCGAGAAGCTGGATCAGCAGGCCGGGGTATTGCAGACCGGCTGGTTTGACAACACCGCAGTGCTCGATGGCTGGGCGGAAGAAGACGATGACTTCAAGATCCGTCAGCGTTACCAGTTCGTCTTGAAGAATGATGTGCAGCGCCACGCCACCATGATGTCGGTCCGGGTGCTGGAGCACGAAGAGACCATCGACGGTGAGACCAGCACGGCGCTGACGCCGGCCGATGCCCAGCGCTACGCGACCCGTGCCCTGAACCAGTTCTCCCTCTATTACGACAAGCAGCTCAAGGCCCGCGAGCAGCACAAGTCCAGCGATGGCATGGGGCTGGAACTGGGGCTGGACAACAACGAGCTGAGCGCCTGGATTGCCGAGGGGTCGTTTGACCAGGTCTGGCGCCGCCTCAACCAGGTGCTGCCGGCCTACGGCTTCACCATCAAGGACACCCAGCAGTCCCTGGGCTGGATCGACGTGGAGTACGACGAGCCGGATGCCGAATTCTGGAAGGCCAAGGGGGCCGAGCCGTTCAAGCTGGAGGAAGAGCAGTACCGCTTCCAGCTCGGCGAGATGGCGGGAGGCAAGACCTCCATCACCCTGTTTGACAAGGACAAGAAGCCTGTCTCATCCGGCGTCATCTCCCAGATGTATATCAGCCTGTCCGAGGCATTCGCCAAGGGTCTGGCTGACCAAGCTGCAAAAACAGAATAAAAACAGGGGCCTCGTGCCCCTGTTTTGTTATGCCCGACCCGCCGCTGCCCCTGTCGGCCCGGCAGCACGGGTGTCTGGCGAGCTGAATCCCCACAGACAGGGGCCTGTGCGCCTGTCCAACTAGTCCCACAACAGGAAGTGTTATTAGCCATGAGTCTTGCAGATCAAGTATTGGCGGTGAACGACGATTTGCCGATCCGTACCGATAAACCTGTCCATTCCGGCAAAGTGCGCAGCGTCTACTGGTTGACCCCGGCAGACAGTGCCCGGCTCATCAGAGAGAAAGGCTATGATGTGCCGGCCGACACGCCGCTCGCCCTCATGGTGATCAGTGATCGCATCTCGGCCTTCGACTGCATCTGGCAAGGGGTGGACGGCCTGAACGGCGTCCCCGGCAAGGGGGCGGCGCTCAACGCCATCTCCAGCCACTGGTTCAAGTTGTTCAAGGAGAAGGGGCTGGCGGACAGCCACATCCTGGACATCCCGCACCCCTTCGTCTGGATAGTGCAAAAAGCCCGTCCCGTGATGATCGAGGCCATCGCCCGTCAATACATCACCGGCTCCATGTGGCGTGCCTACAAGGACGGCGAGCGCGAGTTCTGCGGCATCACCTTGCCGGAAGGGCTGAAGAAGGATCAGAAGCTGCCCGAGATCCTCATCACCCCGTCCACCAAGGGGCTCCTCAAGGGGCTGGACGGCGTGCCGGAGGCGGATGACGTCAATGTCTCCCGCGCCGACATCGCGCGCCACCATCAGGCCTTCGGCTTCCGCTCCGCGGCGGACATCGACCGCTACGAGACGCTGCTCAAGGAAGGCTTCAATGTCATCAGCGAGGCGCTGGCCGCGCTGGATCAGGTCTTCGTCGACACCAAGTTCGAGTTCGGTTACGTGACCGATGCCGCCGGCCGCGAGAAGCTCATCTACATGGATGAGGTCGGTACCCCCGACAGCTCCCGCATCTGGGACGGTGCCGCCCTGCGCCGTGGCGAGATCGTCGAGAAGTCCAAAGAGGGCTTCCGCCAGTGGCTGCTGAACCACTTCCCGGATCCGGACATCCTGCTCAACAAGAACCGCATGCCTGAGCGTTTCGCCCTGGCCCGGGACAACAAGCTGCCCACCGAGGTGATGATGGACATCTCCCACACCTATGTGGGGATCGCCGAGAAGATCATCGGCCAGCCGCTGGTACGCAGCGCCAACCCGAAGCAGGAGATCATCGAGGTGCTGCGCGAGCAGTACGGCCTGATCGACTGAGGCTGACAGCCTTTTTTGCCGCCCAGGAACAAACGTTTGCCGGCGGTGAAAACCGCAGACCGACAAAGACGCGGGCCCCATGACGGGGCCCGCTTTTTATTGCTCTGTCTGCCGGGATCAGCCGTTGACCCTGAATACCTGGCCGGTCTGCACCCCCAGCACCGACTTCCTGTAGGCCTGCGCCACCCGGGCGGCGGGTACCGGCACGAAGCCCGGGAAGAAGTCGGCGTACTTGTCCATGGACTCTGCCAGTACGGTGGGG
Organism: Aeromonas sp. R7-4; assembly: GCF_040908055.1. Classification (NCBI taxonomy): domain Bacteria; kingdom Pseudomonadati; phylum Pseudomonadota; class Gammaproteobacteria; order Aeromonadales; family Aeromonadaceae; genus Aeromonas; species Aeromonas sp. R7-4. The sequence goes on along the minus strand of NZ_JBFODA010000034.1, from coordinate 163,277 downwards.
CTCACCACGTTGATGCGAAGTCCTCTGGGCAGCTCGCAGGCGGCCGCCTTCACGAAGTGCTCGATGGCGCCGTTGATGGTGCTGGCGCTCACCCCCCAGTTGATGGGCTCCTCGCTCAGGATGCCGCTGATGAGGGTGATGGAGCCCCGATCGCTCAGGTGGGGAATGGCGGCCCGGGTCAGGTTGATCTGGCCCATCAGCTTGCTCTGGAGCCCCAGCTGCCACTGCTCGTCGCTCATCTCGGTCAGGGCGTTGAAGGCGACGCTGCCGCTGGCGACCACCAGGGCGTCGAAGGGCCCGATCTGGGCGAACAGCGCCTCGATGGAGGCCTTGTCCCGCATGTCGACCCTGGCGTCCCCCCGGCTATGGCCGACCCGGATCACCTGGTGGTCCTGGGCGAGCAGGTCGCTGACGGCGGAACCTATGGTGCCGGAGGCACCCACGATCACGATTTTCATCTTGGTCACTCCTGTTTGGGATATTGATGATTCTAGTCGTCTCCGACAGGAGAAAAAGCGCTTATGATGAACCCATTGTTTCCGTTTTGGAGCTAATGAATGGACATCGCCCATCTGGCCAGTTTCTACGAGGTGGTGCTGCGGGGCAGTTTCTCCGCCGCCGCCGATGCCCTGGGGGTGAGCAAGGGGATGCTGAGCCGCCACGTCGGCGCCCTGGAGTCGTCCCTCAACGCCCAGCTGCTGCAGCGCACGACCCGCCGCCTCAGCCTGACCGAGGCGGGCAAGACCCTCTATCAGCAGGCGGGGGAGATCTTCGCCCTGGCCCGCCAGGCGGAGCAGGACATCCAGGCCCTGACCGAGGAGGACAGCGGCCGGCTGAGGTTCACCTGCCCGGTCAGCACGGGGGACCGCATGGTGAGCGAGCTGCTCGCCCGCTTTGCCGAGCTCTGTCCCGGTGTCCAGGTGGAGCTCAACTTCACCAACGCGACGATCGACATGAGCCAGGGGGAGCACGACATCGCCCTGCGGGCCATGAGCCAGATCCCCGACAACCTGGTGGCGCTGCCCCTCGGGCGATTGAAGGACGTGGTGGTGGCCAGCCCAACCCTGCTGGCCCGGGAGGGGAGCCCCGCCACCCCCTATGAGCTGGGGGGGCGCCCCTGTCTGCTGCAGGGCCACAACCCGGCCTGGGAGCAGTGGCATTTTCGCAGGGGAGAGGAGGAGGCGCACATCCTGGTGCAGGGCAGGGTGCGGGCCAATCACTACAGCACAGTGTTGCAGCTGGCCCGGGCTGGCATGGGCTTTGCCAAGTGCCCGCTGATGCTGGTGGAGGCCAGCCTGGCCAGGGGAGAGCTGGTGGCCGTGCTGGACGAGTGGCAAACGGGGCTGCATCCGCTGCACGTGCTGCACGCCCAGCAGCGGCGGGTGCCGCGCAAGATCCGGCTGTTCAAGCAGGTGCTGGCCCAGTGGTTCGCCGAGCGGCCCCATTATCTGCTGCGGTGAGTCAGAGTCCCGTTATTTTTCTGTCATCTGGGGTTGCTACCCTGCCCCATCATCGCGAACGCAAGAGAGGCAGGGAATGAAGGGTCATCAGGGTTGGGTCGGAGTCATGTCGTTGTGTGCCGGCTTGTTGTGTGCCGGCTCGGTGCAGGCCGAGGTCAGGGTCGAGGTGCCCCGGGATTTCCAGATCCTGGCGGTGAGCGCCGGCAAGGTGCAGGACGAGCAGCACGCCCTGCTGGCGGACGGGGAGCAGCAACTGCTGGTGCGTTATGAGGGGGTGATCCCGAGCCGCAGCAGCAGCGACAACGATCGCCTGGTTCGCTCCGAGCCCCAGGTGATCCGCTATGAGGCCCGCGGGCAGTCGGTCCGCCTGCAGGCCGCCGTACCCACCGATGAGGCAGGCATGGAGCGTTATGCCAAGGCGCCCACCCTGAGCCTGCTGGCGGGAGGGCAGCCCCTCGAGGTGCGGCAGGAGCCGCTGGTGGTGCAGGGGATGCAGATCGGCATGGACTGGCATGCCAGGCTGGCGGAATACAACCGTGGCGCCGGACAGGCGGTGCTGGCGGCCGGTGCGGTGGCGGCCACGGCTGCGGCGACGCCGGCTCAGGCCCTTCCCGCCAGCGAGCTGGAGGGGCAGTTGCAGCAACTCTTCCTGAAGGCGGACCCCGAACTTCGCAAGCGCTTCATCGGCTGGGCCGTGCCCCGTCTTTAAGTTTGTCCCTGGTTGCAGTAACGTGGGCACTCTCATCTCCCGAGTGCCCAAGTTGACCAGCGAGGCCCCCATGTTCGAATTGCATCCCCGCCTGCAGGCGGATACCCGGATTCTCGGGGATCTGCCCCTGTGCCGCGTCCTGCTTGCCAAAGACAGCCAGTATCCCTGGCTCATCCTGGTGCCCAGGGTCGCCAACCTGCGGGAGATCCATCACCTGCTCCCCGAACAGCAGCAACAGCTGATGCAGGAGTCCTGCGCCGTCGCCACTCTGATGGAGCAGGTGCTGCGCCCGGACAAGATCAACGTGGCGGCGCTCGGCAACCTGGTGCCCCAGCTGCATCTGCATCACGTGGCCCGTTTCAGCTCCGATGCCGCCTGGCCCGGCCCCATCTGGGGAGCCTGTCCCGCCATTCCCCATGAGGCGCAAACATTGCAAGCGGCGGCCGATAACTGGCGTGCCCGCTTGGCCACCCTGGATGGATTCCAGCCCTGGCTGACTGATAATCCAGTCAAGTGAGAGGTGGCTCGCGGTTTGCGCACAGGGATAGCTCAATCTGTTAGCGTCTCGCGCCCGTGCGTGATGACATGGGCGCTGAGACAGACCCGTCTATTTTTTTCGATCAGCAGGAAGGTTCCATGATAGTGACAAGATCCGAGGATGATGCCGTATTGACCACAGAGGATGTGCTGCTGAGCCTGTGCAATTCGGTGACGAGCGTATTGAGTGCGGCGACCCAGACCCAGGTGCGTTTCTCCGGCATGGTGCAACGGATCAGCAAGACCTGCCTCAAGCCGGACATCGGCTGCTTCGTGCTGTTTGACGGCGGCTTCTCCGGGCTGGTGGTGATCAACTTCTCCGCCGCCGCGGCCATGGAGCTCTACGAGCGCTACATGCTGAGCATGGGGCTCTCCAAGGAGGATCTCGCCATCTCCCACACCTCGGACGAGGTGAGCAACGTCATGGGCGAGCTGATGAACCAGATCGTCGGCAGCTTCACTACCAAGGTGGGGCGCGAGTTGCAGACCCACATCACCCAGAACCAGCCCAAGATGCTGGCCCTGAACAAGCAGGTGATGCTGAGCGTCGATACCAACCTGGACAACCCCGAGACCCGCAGGGTCACCTTCTTCACCGCCAGCAACAACATCTTCTATCTGGAGCTGGCCATGGACAAGACGGAGTTCATCCGGATTCATGATGGCGGCGTGCAGGAGGAGGTGGATCCGGACGAGCTGATCGCCCAGGCCAAGCTGGCAGCCAAGCCGGCCCAGGCCATCGCCCCGGCGAGCAACGAGCACGACGATCTGCTGGACTCCCTCGGCATCTGATGGCGACGGGCACCACGAATGAAGAGGCCACCCCCGGGGTGGCCTCCTTGTTTGCGGGGAACCGCGTTAGAAGTTGTAGAGCAGGCCGGTGCTGAAGCGGCTGGCCTGGCTGTCGTAGAAGTCGATGTCGGAGTCGGCGCTGGAATAGGCCAGGGTGACGGTGGCGGAGAGCGGCTTGACCCCGAACAGGTTGTGCCAGAAGAAGGTGCCGTTGAGGGCGAACTCGCTGGCGTCGGCATGCCGGCCGAACAGGGGGTTCGCCTCGTCATACTTGCGCTTGCCGGCATAGAGGTTGCTCACGATGGACCACTGGGACGCGCGCCTGGCGTAGGTCAGTTGCAGGCCGGTGTTTTTGAAACTCTCGGCGCTGCCATCGAGGTCGGCCTGCCGGTAGAGGAGCGCGGGCTCCAGCAGCTGGTTGTCGGCGAAATGGAACTGATAGGAGAGCTCCATGGCGTGGACCTTGCCGTTGCGATCCAGCATGGGGGCATACTGGGTGCCGTGGGTCTGGTCGTATTGCTGGCCGCTGCGTTCCTGGTCGAGCTCCACTTCCCGGCTGGTGAGGCTGCCGTAGAAGTTGCTGCCCCAGATCCTGTCCCAGGCGAATCGCACTCCTTTCGACTCGAGATCGGTGGAGCTGCGATCCACCCCGGTGGCGAAGGGATCGCTCCACAGCTCCACCGGCATGACGTTGAACACCAGGGAAGTGGCGACTATGCCCTTGTCGCCCATCTCCTGGCGCAGGCCGAGCTGCTGGGTGAAGTCGAAGCGCACCGCGTCCTGGATCAGGTTGCCGAGGAACACCTGGGTGCGGGTGTCGGCGAAGGTGTAGCGGATGTCGGCGTTGATGAGCGGGCTCAGGCCGCTCTCGCTGTCAGGGGAGCCGAGATCCTGGATGCGGCTGTCGCTGTCATCGCCGGCGTAGAAGTTGGACTTGTGGCTGCCGACATTGACCCCGCCCAGCAGGAAACCGGACCAGCCGGATTGGCGGGGGATCTCCCCCAGATCGGCGTGGGCGACGTTGGCGACCAGCAGGCCAAGACTCAACAGAACATGATTGCGCATCGGGAGTGCTCCTGACATAACGGATGACATGGGTGGCAGCGGGGTCCGGCCTGGTTGGCTGAACCGGAGCTGACTGACTCATGGCAGGCATGCTACCCCAGCCGGAGTGTGACGTTAATCAATAATTTAAGATGCGGCGGGCAAGAGTTCAGGGCGCCGTACTGGTATTCTGTTTGCGCAATCGAGAGGGGAAAGCAACGAGATGAAGCAGATCAAATCCTGGGCGCAATATTACGTCGACCTGATGACCAAGCTGGGACTGGTGCGCTTCAGCATGTTCCTGGCGACCGCCATCATAGTGCTGGCGGTCTCCATCCAGATGGGGGTGACCCTGTTTCTGCGCGGCACGGTGGACGTTGTCGACCTGGTGCGTTCGGTCTTCTTCGGCCTGCTGGTGACCCCCTGGGCCGTCTACTTCCTCTCCATCGTGGTGGATCAGCTGGAGGACTCCCGTCAGCGGCTGACCCGCATGGTGCGCAAGCTGCAGGACATGCGCGAGCGGGACCTTGAGCTCAACAGCCAGCTGCAGGAGAACATCAGCCGGCTCAACGCCCAGATCGCCGAGACCAACCGGGCCGAGACCCTGCGTCAGCAGGCCATCGAGGATCTGGAGAACGAGGTGTTCCAGCGGGAGAAGGCCCAGCTGCACCTGGGGGAGCGCACCGCCCTGCTGCGCTCCTTCATCGACTGCTCGCCGGATCTGGTCTACTACCGCAACGAGGACGAGCAGTTCTCCGGCTGCAACCGGGCCATGGAGGAGCTGACCGGCAAGGTGGAGGCGGAGCTCATCGGGCTGACGCCGTTCGATGTCTACAAGCACGACATCGCCAGCAAGGTGGTGGAGACCGACAAGCAGGTCTTCGCCAGCAACGAGCCGCTCACCTATGAGCAGTGGCTGGAGTACCCGGACGGCCGCAAGGCCTACTTCGAGCTGCGCAAGGTGCCCTTCTTCGATCGCTTCGGCAAGCGCCTCGGCCTGCTCGGCTTTGGCCGCGACATCACAGAGCGCAAGCAGTACCAGGACAAGCTGGAGAAGGCGAGCCGGGACAAGACGACCTTCATCTCCACCATCAGCCACGAACTGCGCACCCCCCTCAACGGCATAGTGGGCTTGAGCCGGATGCTGATGGACACGCCCCTCGATGCCAAGCAGCAGCAGCAGCTCAAGACCATCCACCTGAGCGCGGTGACGCTCGGCAACATCTTCAACGACATCATCGATCTCGACAAGCTCGACCGGCGCCGGCTGGAAATCGCGCCGGCCCCCCTGGATCTGCCCGCCTTCCTCGACGAGCTGGAGACGCTGTCGCGCATTCAGGCGGAGCAGAAGGGGCTCTATCTGCACTTCGACCGGGATGGCGACATGCCGCAATTCGTGATGGCGGACGGCACCCGGTTGCGCCAGGTGCTGTGGAACCTGGTGGGCAACGCGGTCAAGTTCACCGACGAGGGGGGGGTGACCATACGCTGCCTCGCCCACGCCGCCGAGGTGCCGGGCAAGCTGGCGCTGCACTTCGAGGTGGAGGACACCGGGGTGGGCATTCCCCGAGCCCAGCAGGAGAAGATCTTCGCCATGTACTACCAGGTGCAGGGCAAGAAGCACGCCACCGGCACCGGCATCGGCCTCGCGGTCTCCCGCCAGCTGGTGCAGGCCATGGGGGGGCAGCTCTATGTGGACAGCGATCCGGGCGAAGGCGCCTGCTTCACCGCCGAGCTGGAGGTGGAGTGCGTCGAGCCCCAGGCCGCGGCCGCGGAGCCGGAGATGCCCTCCCTCGACATCCTGCTGGTGGAGGATGTGGAGCTCAACGTGACCGTGGCCTGCGCCCTGCTGAACAAGCTCGGCCATCAGGTCAAGGTGGCGCGGGACGGCGCCCAGGCGCTGGCCATGGCCAATCCCGATGACTTCGACCTTATCCTGCTCGACATCCAGCTGCCGGACATGACCGGATTCGACGTGGCGGAGCAGCTGCTGGCGCGCTACGGCGACAGCCTGCCTCCCATGGTGGCACTCACCGCCAACGCCACCGGGGATCGCCAGTATTACCGGGATCACGGCATGCAGGACGTGATCAACAAGCCGCTCGGCTCCAGGGCGGTGCGGGAGGTGATAGGCCACCTGTTTGCGGATCTCTCCGACGACGAGGCGGACGAGCAGGATGATGCCCACCACCAGGATGCCCTGCTGGACCTGCCCTTCCTCACCGATTACGCCAGCACGGTCGGCAAACCGGTGCTGATCTCCAGCGTGGATCTGTTCGAGAAGATGATGCCCGACTACATGGCGGTGCTCGACTCCAACATGATTGCCCGGGATCAGGCCGGCGTGGTGGAGGAGGCGCACAAGATAAAAGGGGCGGCGGGCTCCATCGGCCTGCGCCGGCTGCAGCAGACGGCCCAGCTGATCCAGAGCCCGGATCACCCGGCCTGGTGGGAGAACGTGGAAGACTGGATTGAGACGCTGCGCCGGGAATACCCGGGCGACATCGCCCGCCTGCGGCGCTGGTTGCTGTCGTGAGGCGGGCAAAAAAACCGGGCAAGGAGCCACAAGATGTATGACCGTTTGATTACCCCGGAGCGGATCCACCCCTGGGGCGATGACGACCTGCTGGAGGCGACCGAGCAGGATCGCGCCCGCATCGTGCAGGCGGCACCGGTGCGCCGGCTGCAGCAGAAGACCCAGGTCTTCCCCCTCGACGTGAAGGCCTCGGTGCGCAGCCGCCTCACCCACTCCCTGGAGGTGCAGGAGACTGGCCGCCAGATCAGTCGGCGCATCCTGGCGGCCCTGCCCCCGGGGTCGGTTTGCGAGGGGGCCTTCATCAATCTGGTGGAGATGTCCTGCCTGCTGCACGACGTCGGCAACCCGCCGTTTGGCCACTTCGGGGAGCAGGTGATGAGCCAGTGGCTGGCGCAGGAGCTGGACAGTCTCTTTGCCCGTGCCCACGACCAGTTGCCGAGTGCCCAGTGGGCAACGCTTCGCCAGGATCTGCTGGTGTTCGACGGCAACGCCCAGAGCCTGCGGCTGGTGCATAGCCTGCACGAGCTGAACCTCACCCTGGGCCAGCTGGCGGCCCTGTGCAAATATCCGCAGCAGCCCCAACCCGGGCTGCACAGCCCCCAGGGCTATGGCCAGCATCACGGCTGGACCAGCAAGCGCGGCATCTTCTTCAGCGAGCAGCCCCTCTACCGGGCCCTGGGCGAGAGTCTGGGGCTGGCGCCGGGATGCCGCCATCCGCTGGTCTACATCATGGAGGCGGCGGACGACATCTCCTACTGCATCGCCGATCTGGAGGATGCGGTGGACAGGCGCATCCTCACCCAGGGCGAGCTGCTGGCGGCGCTGAGGGCCGCCGATGAGAGCGACTACATGACCACCCTGCTCGATGAGGCCCTCGCCTCTGGCCGCGGCTTCTTCCCCCATTTCCGCCATCGGCTGACCCGGGATCTGGTGGCGCTGGCGGCCCACACCTATGTGAGCGAGCACGACGAGATCCTGAGCGGTGCCTACCCCAGGGCGCTGCTGCACGGCCAGGCCCCGGCGGCCAGGGTGCTGGATGTGCTCAAACAAGTCGCGAAGGTGCAGGTGTTCATGCGTCCCGAGGTGGAGGCGTTGGAGCTGGAGGGCTATGCCGCCCTGCGCGGCGTGCTCTCCACCTATGCCTGCCTGCTGGCCCTGCCCGCCAGCCAGTTCGAGCGGCTGCTGGCCGGCGACGGCGGGAGCGAGCTCTTCTTCGCCCGCCGCCTGTATCACAGGCTCTCCGCCCGCCACCTCAAGGCATACCGGCTGGCGGTGGCGAGCCGGGATCCGCGCTTTCACGAGGGGGCCGAGCAGGAGTGGTACTACCGGGTGCGGCTGCTGCTCGACTATGTGAGCGGCATGACGGATACCTATGCGCTGGAGGAGTTCCGGCTGCTGTCCGGGATATGAGGGGGCCTCGCCCGGACGGCCTCCCACCCATATGGGTGGGGGAGAGATTGCGTAAAATTCGGTGTTTTTTTACACTGTGGCAACTTGTTCAACTTTCACACGGTAAGGAGACGAATATGCAACATTCCATGTTCAACGTTGCGTTCGATCGCTGCTCTGGCAGCGCGAAGACTCGTGCTCTTTATTCGCCGCGTGGAGGGAACAGGTAACACCTGCTTTTCCATCACCCGCGGTTGTCCCGCAGGGTGATCACCTCTCTCCGGGGGAACCGCACGTTCAACTGGAGAATATCATGTCTATCGAACTCACCCTGCTGCGCCACGTCGAGACCCTGGTTCAAAAACGGATCACCCGGCTGGAGCGTCGCGTCAGCTATCTGCATCTCTCCCCGGCCCTGCTCAAAGACATCGGGCTGGAGGGGCAAAACGTGCAGATCGCCCACATCCGTGAGCGGGAGTTTCAAACCGGTTTCCGGCTCGGGAATCGAATAACCTGAGGGGAGGGGGCTCAGCCCCCGACCTCGCGGATGGCAGGCCTGGGCCTGCCATTTTTCTTTTCTGCCGTGAATGGCCTCAAATTATGTGTCGCACACAGGGCCAAACACTCTATGATCCCCCTCCAGTCTGTAAGGGAGCTGATTATGTTCTGCCGCTGCTGTCGCCTCATCCTGTTGTGCTGGTTGACCTGCTGGAGCCTGGTGGCGACGGCCCATTCGTCGCAGCTGGACGCAAGCGCCTTCACGCCGGCGGAGCAGGCCTGGCTCGCAACCCACCACGAGCTGGTGATCGGCATGCCGGCGACGGCCTGGCCCCCTTATGTCTATACCGATGGCCGTGGCAACTTCACCGGCCCCCTGAATGAGTTCGCCTCCCAGATTGCAGGCAGGCTGGGGCTGGGGGGGCGCTACCGGGCCTATGCCAACAATGCGGGGCTCCAGCAGGCCTTGATGGACGGCGAGGTCGACATGCTGATCGGCGTGGCGCCTAGCCCGACCCGCACACTGCGGATGCGGTTCACCTCCGAGCTGATGGCGCTGCCTCGCGCCATCCTGCTGACGGGAGGGCGGGAGAGCCTCTCCCTGGAGGAGGCCTACGGCGTGCGCTGGGTCTGCGTCTTCGGCGTCAGCGCCTGCGACGAGTTGCAGCGCCTCGGCATCTCGAATCTGGTCACGGTCGACAGCCGGGACGAGGCGGTCTTCCTGCTCAAGGAGGGAAAGGCGGACGCCTATCTGGCCGAGTTGCCCATGCTGAGCCGTCTGCAGGTCATGGCGGGCATGACGCTGGTCACGGTGGACTGGATGAGGGATACCTCCCTCGCCATGGCGGTCGCGCCGGAGGGAGACGTCCTGCAGGGATTGCTGGAGCGGGCCCTCGACGACATCTCTGCACTGGAGCGGCGCAGCATCCTGGAGGCGGGGGGCATCCTGGATTACGCCCTGGTCAAAGGAAACAGGGAGATCGTCTTCAGCCCGCAGGAGCAGGCGTGGTTGCAGGCGCACCCGGTGATCCGGTACGGTGTCGCCCCCAACTGGCCCGGCATGAGCGAGATCGACGAGCGGGGGCGTCTCAAGGGGTTCATTGCCGAGCTGCTGGCGATGATGAGTCAGCGTGCCGGGCTCCAGTTTACCCTGGTGCCGACCGAAAGCTGGACCCAGAGCCTGGCGCTGTTCCAGGCCCGCAAGCTGGATCTCATCCCGGCCATGACGCCGACCGCTGAGCGTCAGCAGTTTGCCCGCTTCACCCCCAATTATGCCTCCCTCAACTGGGTGGTTGTGGCCAGGAAGGGGATGGAAGAGTTGACCAGCCCCAAGGACTTGAAAGGGCACTCCGTGGGCATGGTGGGGGGCTCGGTGGAAAAAATGCTGCTGACCGAGGTGGGGGCCGTCTCCGTCCCGGTGGCCAGCGATCCCGAGCTGCTGCCGCTGCTGGATCGGCAACAGGTCGACTATGTGCTGATGGGGATGACCACCCTGGAGCAGTCGTTGAAGAAGGGATTCAGCGATCGCTATCAGGTGGTGTATTCCGGCAACGATCTGCGGGTGCCCGTCGCCATGGCGACCCAGCGGCAGGATCCCATGCTGCAGCAGATCCTGACCAAGGTGTTGCTTGCCATCCCTCCGGAGGAGCTGACCGCCCTGGAGAAGAAGTGGCTCTCCCTGACCATACAGACGGGGCTGGATCCGCAGAAGGTGCTGCTCTGGTCTTCCCTCGGTGGCGGACTCTTCCTGCTCAGCCTCCTGCTGTTCCTGGGGTGGAACCGGACGCTGCGCCGTCAGGTCAGCCAGCGACGGGAGGTGGAGCGGCGGCTCGAGGAGCAGCTTGCGTTCGTCCAGATGATGCTCGACGCCCTGCCAAACCTGGTGGTGCTGACCAACGAGCACTACGAGGTCGCGATGACGAACCGGGCATACCGGCAGATGTTCCTGGGCGGGGAAAACCTGATGGGCTCCTATGAGCGGCTGCTCAAGGATCGGCTGCCGGAGGCGATCCGGGCCAGAGTCGTGGAGGAAGATGCCAGGGTGTGGGAGAGCGGGGAGGAGTTTCATGGCCGTGGTGAGCTCCTGCGCGATGACGGCAGCCTGCACCAGATGATCTACACCAAGCGGCTGTTCGTGGGGCCGGACGGCAAGCGGCTCGGGATCCTGACCGTGCTGACCGATGTGACCGAGCTGGAGCAGGCGCGGTTCGCGGCCCAGGAGGCGCAGACCCGGCTCACCCAGATCACCGACAGCATGCCGGGGCTGGTCTACCAATACCACTGGCTGGGACCGGGCAACGGGCGCTTCCTCTACACCTCGCAGGGGCTGAAGGAGATGGTGGGTTATGACATGGATCCCGTCGGGGAGAAGGTGACCGGGGCCGCCATCCTGGGGTTGACGGGGCAGGCCCATCAGGAGTTCGTGGCCACAGTGGAGCGCCATGCCAGGGCCATGGAGCCGCTGGATCTCGAGGTGGAGATCCAGCGCCAGGGACAATCGGGCTATCTGCAGATCCGGGGGCACTTCGTGCACCAGGAGGGGCTCGAAGGGGTGGTGCTGAACGGGGTGGTGCAGGACATCACCAAGTTGAAGCGTCAGGAGCTGGAGCTGCGCCAGGCCAGGCGGGTGGCGGAGGAGGCGACCCAGGCGCGCAGCCGCTTCCTCGCCACCATGAGCCATGAGCTGCGTACCCCCATCTCCGGCATGCACGGCATGCTGGAGCTGCTGCAGATGAGCGCCCTCGACGACGACCAGCGCTACATGCTGCGCAACATCTCGACCTCCACCAACCACCTGCTCTACCTGGTCAACGATATTCTGGACTTCTCCAAGATGGAGGCGGGGCAGTTGCAGCTGCATCCCCATCGCTGCCGGCTGACCTCGGTGATCTGCGACGTCATCCGGGGGCATGCCGCCCATGCCTATGGCAAGGGGCTCAATGTGACGCTGGCATGGGGGCGGGAGGTGCCGGATCAGGCCAGCATCGATGGGGTGCGGGTGGGGCAGGTTGTCTCCAACCTGCTGAGCAATGCGGTGAAGTTCACCGAGGCGGGAGGGGTGGCCATCCAGGTGGCCTACCAGGATCACAGGCTGACCCTGAGGGTGCGGGACACGGGGATCGGCATCGCGGGGGAGAAGCAGGACAACCTCTTCATCCCGTTCAGGCAGGTGGAGTCAGACATCAACCGGCGCTTCGGCGGGACCGGGCTCGGACTCGCCATCTGTCATCAGCTGACCCAGAAGATGGGGGGCAGTCTGACCCTGGAGAGCGAGCCCGGGGTGGGGACCACGGTGACCTTTGCCATTCCGCTGGTCGACTGCCAGTGGGACGCGCCGCCGCTGGCCGAGCAGGCGTGGTGGTGGTTCGGTGAGGACGAGGCGCTGCCGGCCATGATGGAGCGCTTCGGTGCCCGGCTGCACCGGCTGAGGGCCAGCCAGTGGCAGCAGCCCCTCGAGGGTTACCTGCTGGCCCAGGAACGCACTCTGGAGCAGGCCCTGGGCAGCGACTGGCTGGCGCATTTGCAGCGCTCTTCGCTCAAGGGCATAGTACTCTCGCACCATGAGGCGCTGCGCGGACGCATGGGGAGCGACGCCTGGTGGCGACTCGGCCAGTCTCCACTCTATCCCGACCTGCTGCTGGAGACCTGCCATCAGCTGTCGAGCCAGCGGCCCAGCGAGGCGGCCAGGGTTCAGGGGGAGGCGCTCAGGGGGCGGGTGCTGGTGGCGGACGATCACCCCGTCAACCGCGCGCTGCTGACCCGCCAGCTCGCCATCCTGGGGCTCGAGTCCGAGGTGGTGGAGGACGGGGAGCAGGCGCTGCTCGCCTGGCAGGGGCAGGGGTTTGCCCTGCTGCTGACGGACTGCCACATGCCGGTGATGGATGGCTATGCATTGGCACGCTCCTTGCGAGAGTCTGGTGACCAGACGCCCATCATAGGCGTCACCGCCGATACGTCGGAGGAGGCCAGCCAGCAGATGCGGGAGGCGGGCATGAACGATATGCTGTTCAAGCCCTACAGCCTGGATGCGTTGCGCCAGATCCTGGTGCGCTGGCTGCCGGCCCGGGAGCCCCGGCCAATGGCCTCCCGGCAAGCCAGGGTTCAGGTGCCGGGCATAAGCTGGTTGACCCTGTTCGGGGACGAGGAGGTGGCCCGCAGCATGGCTGCCGAATACCTGGAAGCCAATGAGCAGGACAGCGAGGACATGAGGCAGGCCCTGGCCAGGCAGGATAGCCAGGCGCTGGTGGAGACGGCCCATCGCATCAAGGGGGCCGCCCGCATGGTGGGGCAGCAGGCATTGGCAGAGGAGGCCGCCCGGCTGGAGGCGGCGGCCAGGTTGAAGCAGTGGGACAGACTCGACGAGCTGGCCCTGGCAGTACAGGCATTGATGAACGGGATCAGAGGTGAAACGGGGTTATGGCTAGATGAATAGTGCACGGCATGAGTGGGTGATCATGGTGGTGGAAGATCACAACTTCCAGCGCAAGGCCCTGATGCACCAGATCCGCGGGCTTGGCTACCCCCACCTGCTGGAGGCCCAGGACGGGGAGGAGGCGCTGGCCCAGTGCCAGCATCACCAGGTGGACATCCTGTTCTGCGATCTGCGCATGCCCGGCATGGATGGCATGGCCCTGCTGCGTCGCCTCTCCCTCGGCGGGTTTCGCGGCGGCATAGTGCTGTGCAGCGCCCTGGAGGATGACGTGGTGGATGCGGTGCTGCGCATGAGCCGGGCCTATGGCCTGCAGGTGCTGGGGCGCATCGACAAGCCCGCCTCCGATCAGCAGATCGCGCAGATGATCGGCGCCTGGCGCCCCCAGCAGGTGCGCAGTCAGGAGGAGGACGGCTTCCAGCTCACCCTGGACGATCTGTGCCGCGCCCTGGAGCAGGATCAGCTGCTGCCCTGGTATCAGCCCAAGGTGAGCTTCGACAACGGGCGCTGGACCGGCATGGAGGCGCTCGCCCGCTGGCAGCACCCCCTCTACGGCCTCATCTCCCCGGCCCGTTTCATTCCGCTGGCGGAACACAACGGGCTCATCGACCCGCTCACCGAGGTGATCATCGGCAAGGCGCTGCGCGATGGTCACCTCTGGGAGCAGACCGGACTCTCGCTGAACCTGTCGATGAACCTCTCCACCACCTCGCTGATCGAGGGGGATCTGTGCAACACCCTGCTCAGCCACTGCCAACGCTGGAGCATCAACCCCGAGCTCATCACCCTGGAGGTGACCGAGAGCGCCTTCGTCAAGGATCTCGGCAAGTCGCTGGAGGTGCTGACGCGCCTGCGCATGCACGGCTTTGGCCTCTCCATCGACGACTTTGGCACAGGCTACTCCTCCATGCAGCAGCTCGCCCTGCTGCCCTTCACCGAGTTGAAGCTGGACAGATCCTTCGTCGATCGCTGCTACGAGGATCCCTCCCGCCTTGCCATCATCGAATCCAGCATCGAGCTGGCGCGCAAGCTGGGGTTGAAATCGGTGGCCGAAGGGGTCGAGGACGAGGCCACCTGGCAACTGCTGGCGAGGCTCGGATGCGATCAGTGCCAGGGATTCTTCTCCGCCCGTCCCATGCCCCGCGAGGAGCTGAGCGTCTGGCATGAGAGCTGGCTGGCACGGCTACCCACGCTGATCAGGCGCTAATTCAGGGCAGGATGCCCGCAGTCACACAAGGATGGCCATGAAACTATCAAGCAAGCTGTTGTTGAGCTTCTGTTTTATCAATCTGCTCATCATTCTCTCGTCGACCCTTGTCTACCATCAGCTCGGCCGGATTGAGGGCTCGCAGGATGCCTTGCTGGCCCAGGCCCTGCCCGCCCTGCAGCGTGACGAGGCGAGCCAGAAGGCGCTGATCGCCACCGTCTCCTCCCTGCGTGGCTACCTCATCCTCGGCAAGGACCCAGCCGAGTCGGCGCGCCTGAAACAGGAGTGGGAAGGGGCCTGGCGGCTCATCGAGCGGCAGTCGTTCACCCCGGATCTGACCCGCTCCCTGAGGGGCTTCAAGGAGGCGCAGGAGAAGGTCTGGGCCCTGGCCCATACCGAGGATAACCTGCCTGCCCACACCCTGATGCTGCTGGAGGCGGGCCCCCTGGCGGAGGCCGCCCTGGACCAGCTGCAATCCATTGCCAACGAAGAGGTGGCGACCCCGCAGGATCAGCTGCCAGGGGATCGCCGCCTGCTGCTCAAGCAGGTGGGGGATGCCTACAACGGCCTGGCCAATGCCCTCTCCGCCCTGCGGGATTTTCTCATCTCGGGGGAGAAGGCGTATCGCGACAAGTACCAGGACTACTACCAGTTCCATCTGCAGCGGGTGGCCGAGATCAAGCAGCAACAGGCCAGCTTCACCGAGGCGCAGAAGGGGCTGTGGACGCTGTTCGAGGAGATGTCCGCCCCCTTCGCCGAGCTGGTCGGCCAGGTGATCGAGAAGCGCCAGGCGCCGGACTGGGACAGGGCCAACCACCTGATGGCCACCGAGATAGAGCCCGCCCTGACCCGGCTCGCCGACCAGCTGGCGGCCCAGGTGACCCATACCCGGGGGGATGTGGACAAGATGGCCGGCGAGATGACCGCGGCCGGCCAGACCATTCATCGCACCCTGCTGCTGGCGACCACCAGCGTCATCCTGCTCGGCACCCTGGTGGCCCTGCTGTTCAGCCGGCGTCTGACCCGGGAGATTGCCAGCCTGGTGAACCGGGCCGGTCAGGTGGCCGATGGCCGCCTGCCGCTCGCCCCCCTGCCGGTGCTGCGCCAGGATGAACTGGGCGGCCTGACGGGCTCCATCAATCGGATGTCGGCCCAGTTGCGCGAGCTGGTGGGGGAGATCCAGGGGGCGGTCGGCCAGGTGGAGGGGGCTGGTCGCGAGGTCGGCCAGACCACCAACGCCATCGTGGACGACCTGGCGAGCCAGAGCCAGAGGCTGGATTCGGTGGCCGCCGCCATCGAGCAGATGTCGGTCAGCACCCGGGATGTGGCCGGCAACATTGCCGACGCCGCCGGGGCGGCCCGCCAGACCGAACAGCAGGCCAGGCAGGGTGAGCAGGTGCTGGGACGCATGGGGGACACCATGGCGCAGATCGCCGCCATGATCACCCAGGCGGATCAGGCGATGGAGAAACTCAGCAGCCAGAGCGAACAGGTGGGGCGCGTCACCGAGGTGATCGCCACCATCGCCGAGCAGACCAACCTGCTGGCCCTCAACGCCGCCATCGAGGCGGCGCGGGCCGGTGAACAGGGGCGCGGCTTTGCGGTGGTGGCCGATGAGGTGAGGCAGCTGGCGAGTCGTACCAGCGCATCGACCATGGAGATCAACCAGACCATCGCCAGCATCCAGCAGCAGACCCGGGAGACCGCCGATACCGTGGGCGACGGCACCCGGCTGGTGGCGCAGGGACGGGGGGCCCTGGCCTCGGTGACCGAGACCCTGGAGGCGATGACGGCGCTGGTGCAGGACCTCAGCGGCCGGCTCGCGGCCATCGCGGCGGCGACCGAGCAGCAGTCCAGGGTGGCACAGTCGGTCGCCGGCACGGTGGAGGAGATCGCCGGGCTCAGCCATCAGTCCAGCGAACACAGTCAGCAGGGGGAGCAGATCGCCGCCAGGTTGACGCGGGAGACGGGCAGGCTGACCTCGGCCATCAGCCGCTTCGCGCTGGATGCCTGACGCCGACCGGGCGGCAACAAAACGGGGCAGACCGGCGGGTCTGTCCCGTTTTTTTCAGCCCCAAGGCCGGCATGTCAGGTGGTCGATGCCGCCAGTGTTCTCCTGATTGAGCAGGGTGACCCGCGGGGAAGTTGATCACCGTGGGACGCGGTCACTCCAGACGGCGGAAGGTCTGGTTCTCGACGCTGCTGCAGGTCTCCTGATTGAGCAGGGTGACCAGCAGGCGAAGGGGGCGCTTCTCGCCGCGAATCAGACGCTGCGCGGTCACTCCAGACGGCGGAAGGTCTGATTCTCAAAGCTGCTGCAAGTCTCCTGATTGAGCAGGGTGACCAGAAGGATGGCCCGTTTCTCTCCATCCGGCTCCAGATAGATGGCCTCGAAGCCGGCGAGGGGGCCGGATTCGATAAGCACCTTGTCTCCCTGGGTCGGCAAACGGGCATAGCTGGCGCGCGCCTCGTCGCTGTCGTCCCGGCTCATCAACTGATAGATCAGCTGGCTGCTGACAGGGGTCCACTCCTTGCCGAAGTGGATGATGCGGCTGATGCCGCGGGTCGATTTCAGGGTGACCGGGGTCACCTCCTCCAGATCCACATAGATGAAGAGGTAGTTGGGAAACATGGGTTCCCGCACCGGCACCCGTTTGCCCCGTTTCAGTTTCTCGATCTCGACCATGGGGTAATAGGATTCGACGCCCTGGGCTGCCAGATGGGCTCGGGCGCGGGCCTCTTCCTTGGGCTTGCAGTAGGCCAGATACCATTTCTTCATTGTTGTTCTGTTTTTCGTGTTGCCGTGCTTCCGACTATGATAACGGGGGCAAAAAAAAAGGCCACGCTTGGCGTGGCCTTTTTTACAGAGTGAGTGATTACCAACCTTTCACCAGACCGCCCTTGAACAGCTCGGTCCCCTTCTTGTAGACCTCGTCGGTCTGGAAGGACTGGACGAACTCCTTGACCTTCTCGTCGTCCTTGTTGTTCTCGCGGGCGACGATCAGGTTGACGTAGGGGGACTCCTTGTCTTCGACAAACAGGCCGTTCTCGGTCGGGGTCAGCCCGATCTGACCGGCGAAGGTGTTGTTGATGATGGCCAGATCCACGTCTTCCAGGGAGCGCGGCAGCTGGGCGGCTTCCAGTTCGACGATCTTGAAGTTGCGCGGGTTGTCGACGATGTCCAGCACGGTGGCTTCCAGACCGGCGCCTTCCTTCAGCTTCAGCAGGCCCTGCTTCTCCAGCAGGATCAGGGAGCGACCCAGGTTGGTCGGATCGTTCGGCACCGCGATCTGGGCGCCGTCCTTGATCTCGGACAGCGCCTTGATCTTCTTGGAATAACCGGCGATCGGGTAGACGAAGGTGTTGCCTACCGGCACCAGCTTGAAGCCGCGATCACGGATCTGGGCGTCCAGGTAAGGCTTGTGCTGGAAGGCGTTGACGTCGACGCTGCCGTCGTTCAGGGCCACGTTCGGGGTGACGTAGTCGGAGAAGGTGACCACTTCGACGGTCAGACCGTATTTCTCCTTGGCCACCTTGGCCGCGGTCTCCACCAGCTCGGTCTCGGGGCCGGCGATGGCGCCCACCTTCAGGGTCTTGTTCTCTTCCTTCTGGCCGCAGCCGACCAGTACCAGGGTTGCCAGCAGCGCGGCTGCCGCGGATTTAATGCCCAATTTCATAAAAACCTCCTGTCAGAAATCGACGATTAACGATGATCACATTGTTTGACCAGGCGCTCACCCGCGCTCTGGATGAGTTGAACCAGCACCACCAGAATGACCACGGTGACCAGCATGACGGTGGGATCGAAACGCTGGTAGCCGTAGCGAATGCCCACATCCCCCAGACCTCCCCCCCCGATGGCGCCGGCCATGGCGGAGTAGTTCACCAGGGTGACGAGGGTGATGATGATGCTGTTGAGGATCCCCGGCAGGGCCTCGGGCAGCAGCACCTTGGCGATGATTTGCAGGGGCTTGGCCCCCATGGCCTTGGCCGCCTCCAGCAGGCCGTCCGGCACCTCCATCAGGGCCCCTTCCACCAGACGGGCGATGAAGGGGATGCAGCCGACGGTCAGCGGCACTATGGCGGCTATGGTGCCGATACTGGTGCCGACGATGAATCGGGTCAGCGGTATGATGGCCACCAGCAGGATGATGAAGGGCACGGAGCGTCCCACGTTGACGATGACGCCCAGGACCTTGTTGAGCAGCGGATTGGCCAGGATCTGGCCCGCCTTGGTCACGTGCAGCGCCACGCCGAGCGGCAGGCCGAGCAGGCAGCCGAACAGGGCGGAGGCAAACACCATGATCAGGGTGTCGCCGAGGGCCGAGACCAGCAGATTAATCATTGCTTCGGACATGAGTCATTACCTCCAGCTGGATAGGATGGCTGAGTCGCCGAGGATGGGGCGCAGCAGATTAGTCATTGCTTCGGACATAGCCCATTACCTCCAGCTGAATGTGGTTGTCGATGAAGAACTGCTGGGACGCCTCGCACTGAGCCTCGTCCCCGAACAGCTCGGCCAGCAGGAAGCCGAACTTGACGCCGCCAGCGTATTCGATGTCCGCACTCAGTATGCTGATGTCGATGTTGAAACGGCGGCTCACCTCGGAAATCAGCGGCGAATCGACGGTGGCACCGGTGAAACCCAGCTTGACCAATGGGTAGCTGCCGGGCACACGCTCCGCACTCATCCGCTCCTGATACTCCTGGGGTACTTCCAGGTGGATGGTTGAGTGGATGAAATCCCGAGCCAGCTGGGTCTTGGCGTTGCTGAAGAACCAGGCGACCTCGCCCTGCTCGATCAGGCGGCCGTCGCTGATGATGGCCACTTCGTCACAGATCCCCTTCACCACGTCCATCTCGTGGGTGATGAGCAGTATGGTGAGCCCCAGCTTGACGTTGATCTCCTTGAGCAGGCTCAGGATGGAGCGGGTGGTCTGCGGGTCCAGGGCCGAAGTGGCCTCGTCGCACAACAGCACCTTGGGCGCCGGCGCCAGGGCGCGGGCGATGGCGACGCGCTGCTTCTGGCCGCCGGAGAGCTCGGACGGATAGGCATGGGCGCGGGCTTCCAGCCCGACCAGGGCCAGCAGTTCGCTGACCCGGCTCTGGATCTGCGCCTTGCTCCAGCCCGCGAGCTCCAGGGGGAAGGCGATGTTGGCGGAGACGGTGCGGGAGGCCAGCAGGTTGAAGTGCTGGAAGATCATGCCGATCTGGCGGCGGGCCTGGGTCAGATCCCGCTCGCTCAGGGCGACCAGATCCTGGCCATCGACGATGACCTGGCCCTCGGTGGGGCGCTCCAGCAGGTTGACGCAACGAATGAGGGTGCTCTTGCCGGCACCGGAGGCACCGATCACCCCGAAGATCTTGCCTTGCGGCACATGCAGGCTCACGTCACGCAGGGCGTGCACGGCATCACTGCCTTTACCGTAGACTTTGTTGAGACCGATCAACTTAATCATGGATTCTTCCGTGCTAACAGCCTTAAAGCACAGGGCGCTACAGGCGGGTAAATTGGGCAGAGGTTTCACTGGGTAGCTCTGTCATCATGGAGGATGATGCTAAGATGTCCGGATGGCTGTGTCAACGTATGTTTTTACGTCTAGACGTCTAAAAAATGGATAAGGATTTCCGTCCACCGACTATGGCGGCGAGGGGGGATCGGGAGTCTCAAGATCAGATTCTGACTTGATGATTCATGACCGAATATAACCTGGAAAATTAACCACAACTTGTCTATTCGATGCTTCTCTCGGAGCCCGCCTGTGGTAGACCGACTCCTCGCCCCCCCGGCGCCGCCTCTCGCCCACCGCGCATCCCGCGGCTTTTTTTCTTCACCATCCCCTTGATGCAGAACAATAAATAACCATTTTTCGGTCGGGACCAGGCGCCACCTCCTTATACTGGCAGAAGGTGGATGCCAGGAGGAGGGAGAGATGCGATTTCAACAGATCAAGGACCTGATGCTCTATCTCGAGCAGCTTCATCATCAGCAGGGGCTCAGCTACGGGCGCCAGATCCCCAGGGTGGACGGGGAGCGCAGCCGGATGCTGCTGGCCTATCTGCAGGGACGGGAAGACGCGGCGGCGGCCCATCTGCACGACTATCGCGAGCAGATGGGGAAGGCGGTCAAGGAGACCTGGCTGGATCAGGGATTCGGCGAGGATCTGCTGGCGGAGTGCGAGCGCCTGGCGCTGGCGGCCGGCACTCAGCCGGAGGAGATAGTGGCCCTGGTGTCGCAGCAGGAGGAGAGGCTCATCGCCGAGCTGGAGCGCCTTGCCCGGGAGTGCCCCACGCCTGACACGGGGGCACTGCTGAAGGCCCTGGCCTCGATGGCGCGATCCCGGTTGACCCGGCTGGTGCACGGGGCTCATCGGCTCGACGACATCTGAACCAAGGGACCCGACAGGGGCCGGATCTGTCGGGGGCATGACGGGGAGGGATCAGCCCTTCTGCCGGGCCGCGCCGTAGAGGGCGGCTCCTATGATGCCGGCCTGGTTGAGGTTTGCCGCCGCGACCAGGGGGGCCCGGGTCTCGATTCGGTCGATGAACTTGTCGAGCTTGGCGGCACTGCCGCCTCCCAGGATGAAGAGGTCGGGGGAGAAGAGGAATTCCAGGCGGGCCAGGTACTTGTTGAAGCGCTTGCCCCAGCGGCTCCAGGAGAGATCCTCGCGCTTGCGCACGGCGTCGGAGCAGTAGTGCTCGGCCACCATGCCTTCCAGGATGAGGTGGCCCAGCTCGGTGTTGGGCAGCAGCTGGCCGTTGACGAATACCGCGGTGCCGATGCCGGTGCCCACGGTGATGAGGATGATCACCCCCTGGCGATCCCGCCCGGTGCCAAAGCGCATCTCGGCGAGGCCCGCCGCATCGGCATCATTCAGTACATAGCAAGGCAGGCCGGTCACGTCGGCGAACAGGTGGGCGGCATCGGTCTCGATCCAGCTCTTGTCGATGTTGGAGGCGTTCTTGGCGATGCCGTTGTGGATGGTGGCGGGAAAGCCGCATCCCACCGGGCCCTTCCACTGGAAATGCTCGACCAGCGCCTTGAGGGTGTGCGCCACGGCGGCCGGGGTGGCCGGTTGCGGCGTGGCGATGCGGTGGCGCTCGCCAATCAGCTCCCCGGTCTCGGTGTCGACCAGGCAGCCCTTGATCCCGGATCCGCCAATATCTACTCCCAACATCTGCATCCGAATCTTCCTTTTATTGTGCCGATGGTCAATGGTCGGCAGAGCATGAAAAAATGCCTGCGATCCGGCAAGGGCCAGATCGCCTATGCGTGATCCGGCAGACCTTTTTCGATGCAGCGGATCAGCAGGCGGGTCTTCTTGTGGTCTTCCTGCTGGCGGTTGGCCAGGGTCGCCAGCGCCCACTCGATATGTTCGGCCACCATGGGCTCGGCCTCGCCGAGCGCCTGCTGCAGGGCTTCGATGACCTGCGGGCTGGCGGGACCGTTGCCAAGAGCCACCGCCAGGTTGCGGCGCCAGCGCCGGTAGCCGATGCGGCGGATCGGGCTGCCCTCGGTGTGCTTGAGAAAATCGCTCTCGCTCCAGCCCCACAGATCAAGCAGGGGCGGGCGGTGCAGAGTGGGGCGCGGGCTGAAGTCGGGCTCGGGGCTCGCATCCGCATAGCGGTTCCAGGGGCAGATGAGCTGGCAGTCGTCGCAGCCATAGATGCGGTTGCCCATCAGCGGCCTGAACTCCTCGGGGATGGGGCCGTCGTTCTCTATGGTGAGATAGGAGATGCAGCGACGGCCGTCCACCACATAGGGGGCGATGATGGCACCGGTGGGGCAGATGTTGATGCAGGCCACGCACTTGCCGCACTGCTCCTTCTCCACCGGGGCGTCCAGGGGCAGCGGCAGGCCGACCAGCAGCTCCCCCAGGAAGAAGAAGGAGCCCGCCGACTCGTTGAGCAGCAGCGAGTGCTTGCCCACCCAGCCGAGCCCCGCCTTGGCCGCCAGCGGGCGCTCCAGGATGGGAGCGGAATCGACGAAGGGACGCCACTCGCCCAGGGTCTCCTGTGAACCTTGCAACAGCGCCTCGCAGCGCCGCTCGATGCGCTCCCCCAGCTGCTTGAGCCGGTTGCGCAGCACCTTGTGGTAGTCGCGGCCGAGGGCGTAGCGGCTGATATAGCCGAGCGTGGGGTCGCGCAGGGTGGCGGCGAAGCCCGCCTCGAACGGGAGGTAATTCATCCGCACCGACAGCACCCGCAGGGTGCCCGGCAGCAGCTCGTGGGGGCGGGCCCGCATCATGCCGTGGCGCGCCATGTAGTCCATGGTGCCGTGGTGGCCGGCGTCCAGCCAGGCCTGCAGTCTGGGCTCCTCCAGGGCGAGATCCGTGTCTGTGATGCCGACCTGGTCAAATCCTAGCTCCCGTGCCCAGAGCTTGATATCGTGGGCCAGCTGTGCGAGTTCGGCGGCCGTCATGCTGCGTTGCCCCTCTGCCGACAGGGCTGTGGCAGGCGCAGGGTGGCAATATGGCGTGCCAGTTGCCGGGTCATGGGATGATGAAGCTTGGGGGCCGTCATGGTACAGGTGTTCGAGGACGCTATCCGCAGGAAAGAGGGCGACAGTCTAGCACAACCCCTGTGGCGGGCCGAACAGATCCGCCGCCTGGAGCGGCGCTGGGCCGAGCGCGAGGGGCTGCCCCTCTATGTTCTGATGGAGCGGGCGGGGGCCGCCCTGTGCAACTATGCCCGTCATCATTGGCCCGAGAGCAGCCGCTGGTGGATCTTCGTCGGCCCGGGCAACAACGGCGGGGATGGCTATGTGCTGGCCCGCCTCGCCAGGCGCCTCGGCCTCGAGCCCCTGGTAATCGCCGCCCGGGCCCCCGGCCTGCTCAAGGGGGACGCCAGGCGGGCCGCCGAGGAGTGGCTGGCCTCGGGAGGCAGCGTGATGATGGCCGATGAGCTGGCACACTCGGCACTGCCGTTGCCGGAGTTGGTGATAGACGCGCTGCTCGGCACCGGTGTCCAGCTACCCCTCTCCCCTTCCATGACAAAGGCTGTCGCAACCATCAACGGCCTGGGGGTTCCCGTGTTGGCGGTGGATCTGCCCTCCGGGCTCAATGCCGATACAGGTCGCGCCATGGGCGCCCTGGTGTACGCCACCCGCACCCTCACCTTCATCGGCATCAAGCAGGGCATGCTCACCGCGGAGGGGGTGGACGGGGTCGGCCACCTCGACTGGGATCCCCTGGGGGTGGGGCCCGAGGATGGTGTCATCCCCGCCGCCGAGCGGATCGATTATCCCCGCCTCAAGGGACTCTTGGTTCCGCGTGCGCGCTCGGCCCACAAGGGACGCTGCGGCCGGGTGCTGCTGACGGGCGGCAACCTGGGGATGCAGGGAGCCATCTTGCTGGCGGGTCAGGCCTGCCTGCGGGCGGGGGCGGGCCTGGTGCGCCTGTGCCAGCATCCGGACGCCCCCCCTGCCAGCCTGGTACAGCCCGAGCTGATGGGGTGCCCGGCCGGCATGGACGAGGCCTGGGCCTCGGTGCATGTGCTGGGGCCCGGACTCGGTCAGGATGAGTGGGCCCGGGCCCGGTTCGAGCACCGCCTCGCGGCCCCGGAGCCACTGGTATTGGACGCCGATGGATTGAATTGGCTGGCGCAGGCCCCCCGTCATCGGGATAATTGGGTGCTTACCCCCCACCCCGGGGAGGCCGCCCGCCTGCTGGGCTGCACCATCGACGAGGTCGAGGCGGATCGTTTCGCCGCCGTTTCGCGGCTGCAGCGGCGCTACGGTGGCGTGGTGCTGCTCAAGGGGGCCGGGTCGCTCATCTGCGATGGCCCGACCATCGCCCTCTGCGACGAGGGCAATCCGGGCATGGCCAGCGGCGGCATGGGCGACCTCTTGTCTGGTATAATCGCCGCCCTCCTGGCCCAGGGCTGGCCTGCGGGGATGGCCGCCCGACTCGGGGCCGTGATCCACGGCGAGGCGGCCGACCTGGCTGCGGCCGAGGGGGAGAGGGGCATGCTGGCATCGGATCTGCTGCCCTGGATCCGCCGTCTGGTCAATCCGACACAGTAACAAGTTAAAAGAAGAACATGGCAAAAACGTTGATGATGACACTGCCGGACGAGGCAGCAACAGTGGCCCTGGGCGGCCGGCTGGCGCAGGCGTGCCAGCAGGCGACCACGGTCTTTCTGCACGGCGCCCTCGGGGCCGGCAAAACCACCCTGACCCGAGGCTGGGTGCAGGGGCTCGGCCATCAAGGCAAGGTCAAGAGTCCGACCTATACCCTGGTGGAGCCCTATGAACTGGCCAGGTGGCAGGTCTATCACTTCGATCTCTATCGACTTGCCGACCCGGAAGAGCTGGAGTTCATGGGTATTCGCGACTACTTCGGTGCCGATACCCTCTGCCTGGTGGAGTGGCCGGAGAAAGGGGAGGGCTGGCTGCCCGCCCCGGATCTCGAGATCACCCTGACCTATGTTAACGAGCAGCGCGAGGCCCAGATCGTGGCCCGCACTGCTATCGGCGAAGCCATTCTGGAACGGTTGTCATCTCAGTGCGCTTGATCCTCGTCTTTGTTCTCTCCTTGATGGCCTTACCCACCTGGGCGAATCAGCTCAAGAGTGTGCGGGTATGGCCGTCGCCGGACAACACCCGGGTGGTGCTCGACATGAGCAGTGCCCCCAATTTCAACTACTTCACCCTGACCGGCCCGAGCCGCCTGGTGATCGACCTGAAGGGCGCCAGCAATGCCGCCAACCTGGCCCGCATCGAGAACAAGAGCGAGCTGGTGCGCAAGATCCGCGAGAGCACGCCCCTTGAACAAGGCAGCCTGCGCCTGGTGCTGGATCTCAGCTCTTCCATCAAGCCAGTGGTCTTCCCGCTGGCGCCGGCTGGTCCCTATGGCCACCGGCTGGTGATCGATCTGCCCTACGAAGAGAAGGGCAGCGCCACGGCACAACCCGCGCCCGTCGGGGGACAGGGCAAGGCCATCGTCATCGCCATCGATCCCGGCCACGGCGGGGAAGACCCGGGCTCCATCGGCCCGCGCCGCACCTACGAGAAGCGGGTGACCCTGTCGGTGTCGCAGAAGCTGGCGGCCCTCATCGATCGCGAGCCCGGCATGCGTGCCGTGCTGACCCGGCGCGGCGACTATTTCGTCGACCTGAACAAGCGCTCCGAGATCGCCCGCAAGGCCAAGGCGGATCTGCTGGTGTCGGTGCACGCCGACAGCTTCCACAACTCGACCCCGCGCGGCGCGTCCGTGTGGGTGCTGTCGACCAACCGTGCCAACCGCGAGATGGGCAGCTGGCTCGAGAAGCAGGAGAAGCAGGGGGAACTGCTCGGCGGCGTCGGCAAGGTATTGGCCGAATCCGATCCCAACCCCTATCTGGCACAGACCTTCCTGGATCTCTCCATGGACAAGTCCAGGGCCGAAGGTTATGAGGTGAGCCGCCAGATCCTGCGCTCCATGGGCAGGGTGGCCCGGTTGCACAAGAAGGCGCCGGAGCACGCCAGTCTGGCGGTGCTGAAGGCGCCGGACATTCCCTCGGTGTTGGTGGAGACGGGCTTCATCTCCAACCACGCGGAAGAGAAGCTGCTGGCCACCGCCAGCTATCAGGATCAGTTGGCCCGCGCCATCTTCGAGGGGATCCGCGCCTATTACCGCAGCCATCCGACCAAGGGGCCCATGCTCACAGGCAAGGGCCAGGTTGCCGCCCCGCCGCGTCAGGCGCCTGCCAGCAAGCCGGTCGCCGTCAGCAAGCCGGTTGCCCAGCCAACGCAGCAGGTCGTGACCAACCGGATGCCGGCGAGCGAGCCCTATCGCGTCGGTGAGGGCGGCGCCCCGGTCAGCAGTGTCGGCAGCGCCTCCGGTGCCGGCGTGATCAAACCTTACAAGGTCGCAGCCCAGGAGCCGAGTGCGCCGGTAGCCAGCGTGCAGAGCAACGACAAGTCCAACATGATCCGCCACGTGGTCACCCGTGGCCAGAGTCTCTCCCGGCTCGCCGAGAAACACGGGGTGAGCCAGGCGCGACTGGTGGAGATCAACAAGCTCAAGTCGCGGGACATCCAGATAGGGCAGGTGCTCTATATTCCGCGAAAATAGCGCGGGCTGAAGAACGCCGCCCTTCTCTGCCGATGGCAGGGAGGGGCGGTGAGCGTTGATGGCGCCAGGTCCACCTCTTCCCCTTTTTCATCTGCAGGAGCAAGCGATGCCAATCCGTATATTGCCGCCGATTCTGGCCAACCAGATTGCTGCCGGTGAGGTCGTGGAGCGGCCCTCCTCCGTGGTGAAGGAACTGGTGGAAAACAGCCTGGATGCGGGGGCTGACCGGGTCGAGATCGACATCGACAAGGGAGGCGCCAAGCTTATCCGCATTCGTGACAACGGCTGCGGTGTCGCCAGGGATGAGCTGGTGCTGGCGCTGTCGCGCCACGCCACCTCCAAGGTGGCGACCCTGGACGATCTGGAAGGGATCAACAGCCTGGGCTTTCGCGGGGAGGCGCTCGCCTCCATCAGCTCCGTCTCCCGCCTCACCTTCACCTCCCGTACGGCAGAGCAGAGCGAGGCCTGGCAGGCCCAGGCGGAAGGGCGTGAGATGAGCGTCACCGTCAAGCCGGCGGCCCACCCGGTGGGCACCACGGTGGAGGTGGTGGATCTCTTCTTCAACACCCCGGCGCGGCGCAAGTTCATGCGCAGCGAAAAGACCGAATTTGCCCACATCGACGAACTGGTGCGCCGCATCGCGCTCTCCCGCTTCGACGCTACCCTGATCCTGCGCCACAACGGCAAGGTGGTGCGCCAGTACAAGGCGGCCAACACGGTGGCGGAGCAGGAGCGCCGCCTCGCCGCCGTCTGCGGTTCCCCCTTCATGCACCATGCCCTGGCGGTATCGAGCGAACACAGCGACGTGCGGTTGTGGGGCTGGCTGGCCACCCCGGCAGGAGCCAGGCCGCAGAACGACCTGCAATACACCTATGTCAATGGCCGCATGATGCGGGACAAGCTCATCAATCACGCCATTCGCCAGGCCTATGACGAGCTGCTGCCCGCCGATCGCTTCGCGGCCTATGTGCTTTATATCGAGCTGGATCCCCGCCAGGTGGATGTCAACGTCCATCCGGCCAAGCACGAAGTGCGTTTCCATCAGGCGCGTCTCATCCACGATTTCATCTTCCAGGCGCTGTTTACCGCCCTGCGCCAGGACGGGGCAGGGAGCGCCACCGATGCCCCCCTGGCCGAGACCCAGGTCGAGCTGCCGGGCAGCCCGGAGATCACCTATCCGGGTCAGGCGCCGCGCACCGAGTGGTACGGTGCCGAACACGGCTATCGGGCTCCTGCCCCTGCACGAGATGGCGACGGCGTGCGGGAAGGCGGTGGTGGCAGGGGAGGACACTACCAGCCTCCCGAACCCCCGAGCCGGGCCGCGATGCGAGGCATGGGCGCCTTGCTCACCACCCTGCCCGAGGTGGCGACGCCGGCATCCCGGCCCGGAGCCGAGAGCGGTGCCGTCGAGACGCCAGCCCGAACGGGGGAGTGGCGCGCCCTGAGCCTGGTCGAGCAGGCCTATCTGCTGATGGAGCGTCAGGGGCAACTGGCGCTGCTCTCCCTGGTGCGCGCCGAGCGTCTGTTGTTGCGCCACTGGCTGCTGGATGCCTGGGGCCAGGGGCTGGCGGCCCAGCCTCTGTTGCTGCCGGTCTCCTTCAAGCTGCCGAAAAACCTGGTCGCCCTGGTGGAGGAGCGGGAACGTCTGCTCAAACGCATGGGGCTGGAGTTGAAAAGCGGGGGACGCGACACCATGATCCTGACTCGGGTGCCCGCCCTGCTGCGCCAGACCGATCTGGCCCGCCTCTTACCCGAATTGTTGCAACTGGTCGAGAGCGGATCTGACAGTGATGCCGACACGCAGGCTGGGGTACTATGCCAGTGGTTGGTGGAACAAGGCATAAGTGCCGAAAAAATATACGATTTTGCCACTGCCACCCGGTTGTTGACGGAACTTGTTGCCGATTTCAGTGACCAACTGGCAGACGTTCGCATGGTGCGTCCGTTGCCGCTGGCGAACGTGCTGGCCGAGTTTGCCGATGGCAACTGACGGCGTCTCGTCGTCTGTTGCATCCATATGACCAGTTTTATGCCGGCTCGCCCGTGAAGGGGCGGCCGAAGGGAGTGTTTAACGTGGCTGACTTGCCGACTGCAATTTTTCTGATGGGGCCGACGGCCTCCGGCAAGACGGATCTCGCCATTGAACTGTGCCAGGCCCTGCCCTGCGACATCATCAGCGTGGACTCCGCGCTCATCTATCGCGGCATGGACATAGGCACCGCCAAGCCGACGCCAGCCGAGCTGGCGCAGGCCCCGCACCGGCTCATCGACATCCTGGATCCCGCCATGAGCTATTCGGCGGCGGATTTTTGCAAGGATGCCCTGCGGGAGATGAAAGAGATCGCCGACCGTGGCCGCATTCCGCTGCTGGTGGGCGGCACCATGCTCTATTTCAAGGCGCTGCTGGAGGGGCTTTCTCCACTGCCTTCCGCCGATCCTGCCGTGCGGGCCGGCATCGAGGAAGAGGCTGCCCGCCTCGGCTGGCAGGCGCTGCACGACGAACTGGTGCGCATCGACCCGGTGGCCGGTGCCCGCATCCACCCCAACGATCCCCAGCGCCTGTGCCGGGCGCTCGAGGTTTACCGCATCAGCGGCAAGACCCTCACCGAGCTGACCCAGGTACAGGGAGAGGGGCTGCCCTACCGGGCGCTGCAGTTTGCCATCGCGCCGAGGGATCGGGCCGTGCTGCACCAGCGCATCGAACAGCGGTTTGACAAGATGCTGGGCAGCGGCTTCGAGCAGGAGGTCAGGGCGCTTTACGAGCGGGGGGATCTCACCCCGGATCTTCCCTCCATTCGCTGCGTGGGATACCGCCAAATGTGGGACTACCTGGCGGGGGAAGTGGAGTATGATGAGATGCGTTATCGCGGCATTGTTGCCACCCGCCAGTTGGCCAAGCGTCAGATGACCTGGTTGCGCGGTTGGCCTGATGTGACCTGGTTGGAATCTGGTGAGTCTGGCAATCTGGCCAGGGTCGTCGCCCAAGCTGGTCCGGCTTGACACTCCTGTATAATCAGGTTGTTATATTGAATATCCGGTGTTTAAAAACAACAAACTATAAGGAAAAGAAAGATGGCTAAGGGGCAATCTCTCCAAGACCCGTTTTTGAATGCGCTGCGCCGTGAGCGTATTCCTGTTTCTATCTATTTGGTGAACGGCATCAAACTGCAGGGTCAGATCGAATCGTTTGACCAGTTTGTGATTCTGCTGAAGAACACCGTGAGCCAGATGGTCTACAAGCACGCCATTTCCACCGTGGTGCCGGCCCGTGCCGTCAACCATCACCAGCACGCCCCGGGCGCCGCCGGTGAAGAGCAGGGTGAAGCCGAGGCGTGATATCCTGCGGCGAGTCCACTCGCCAACTCAGATCCATCATGATACCTGTCAAGGAGCAAGCGCTTGTTTGACCGTTACGAAGCTGGTGAACAGGCCGTTCTGGTACATGTCAACTTCAGCGATGAGGGCGAGCGGGAGGATCTGGACGAGCTCAAGATGCTGGTGAGCTCGGCCGGGGTCAATGCACTGGGGGTGATCACCACCAGTCGCAGCGCACCCAGCGCCAAATTTTTTGTCGGCAGCGGCAAGGCGGAAGAGATCGCGTCCCAGGTCCAGATGCTGGACGCCGATGTGGTCATCTTCAACCATGCCCTGACCCCCGCCCAGGAGCGCAACCTGGAGCGTCTGTTCCAGTGCCGGGTCGTGGACAGGACAGGCCTTATCCTCGATATCTTCGCCCAGCGCGCCCGCACTCACGAAGGCAAGTTGCAGGTCGAACTGGCCCAGTTGCGCCATCTTTCCACTCGTCTGGTGCGAGGCTGGACCCACCTTGAGCGACAAAAGGGGGGGATCGGTCTGCGCGGCCCGGGTGAAACCCAGCTTGAAACCGACCGACGCCTGCTGCGTGAGCGCATCAAGGCCATTTTGCGCCGCCTCGACAAGGTGGCCAAGCAGCGGGAGCAGGGGCGCCGTGCCCGCAACCGCAACGAAGTGCCGACCGTTTCTCTGGTGGGGTATACCAACGCCGGAAAATCCACTTTGTTCAACCAACTTACAGATGCCAGCGTGTATGCTGCCGACCAATTGTTCGCAACCCTGGACCCCACCCTGCGCAAATTGGTGATCCAGGATGTGGGTGATGTGATCCTGGCGGATACAGTTGGATTTATTCGGCACTTGCCCCATGATCTGGTCGCGGCCTTCAAGGCGACCCTGCAGGAGACTCGCGAAGCGGACCTGCTGCTGCACGTGGTGGACTGCGCCGATGAACAGATGCAGGAGAATATCGAGTCGGTCCAGCGTGTGCTGGCCGAGATCGAGGCGGATGACCGTCCCCAACTGATGATCTGCAACAAGATCGACAAGCTGGGGGATCGTCCGGCTGGTCTTGAACGGGATGAGGCTGGACGACCGGTGCGAGTCTGGTTGTCGGCCCAGACTGGCGAGGGCAGTGAATACCTGTTCCAGGCACTGACCGAACTGCTGGCTGGCTCCATGGTGCATCACACCCTGCAACTGCCCCCTTCCGCCGCCAGACTGCGCAGTGCGCTCTATCGGCTGAAAGGTATCGAGCAGGAAGGTTTCAGCGAGGAGGGGGACTTTGTGCTGGAAGTTCGCCTGCAACTGGCTGACTGGAACCGCCTCATGAAACAAGAAGGTGAGAGTTTACAACGCTTTATCAGGCATTGATGGGTCGATGAACATAACTGGTTTGCTGATTTCATCGCCCCTCTGTGGCCCGATAGAGATGATATCCATCCGCATGTATTAATGGAGACGCTGATGGCTTGGAATGAGCCTGGTAACAATGGCAAAGACCGTGACCCCTGGGGGAACAACGGCAAGAATCAGGGCCCCCCTGATCTGGACGAGATGCTTCGCAAGGTGAGCCGTCGTTTTGGCGGTCTGCTCGGTGGTGGCAAATCCGGTGGTGGTGACGTCGGCAAGTTCGGCCTCTCCATCGCGCTGGTGGTGGCCGTGGTGGTATGGGTCGTCAGCGGCTTCTACACCATTCGCGAAGCCGAGCGGGGCGTGGTGCTGCGCTTTGGCGAATACTCCCACAACGTGGATCCCGGCCTGCGCTGGAAACCGACCTTCATCGACCGGGTGATCCCGGTGGACGTGGAGTCTGTCCGTTCCCTGCCGGCGTCCGGTTTCATGCTGACCCAGGATGAGAACGTGGTGCGGGTCGAGATGGACGTGCAGTATCGCGTGGTCGATCCCGAGCAGTACCTGTTCAGCGTGACCAATGCAGACGAGAGCCTGAGCCAGGCCACGGACAGCGCCCTGCGCTACGTGGTGGGTCACACCCGGATGGACGATGTGCTGACCACGGGTCGTGAGAAGGTGCGTCAGGAAACCTGGCAGGTGATCGACAGCATCATCGAGCCTTATCAGATGGGTCTGCAGATCGTGGACGTCAACTTCCTGCCGGCGCGTCCGCCGGAAGAGGTGAAGGATGCGTTTGATGACGCCATCTCCGCCCAGGAAGATGAGCAGCGTTTCATCCGTGAAGCGGAAGCCTATGCCCGTGAAGTGGAGCCCAAGGCTCGTGGCCAGGTCAAACGTCTGGAGCAGGAGGCCGAAGCCTACAAGTCCCAGATCGTGTTGAAGGCCAAGGGTGAAGTCGCTCGCTTCAACGAGCTGCTGCCCCAGTATCAGGCCGCGCCCGAGCTGACCCGTGATCGTATCTACCTGGAAACCATGGAAGAGCTCTATCAGCAGGCCAACAAGGTGGTGGTCGACATGCCGGCTGGCAACAACAGCATGATCTACCTGCCGCTCGACAAGCTCTCTGGCAAGGCGAATGCCGTGCAACCGGCACGTCCTGCGGGCACCCCGGCAGTCGAGGCGGCCCAGCCGTCCAACGAAGGGGCCAACTCCACTCCGACCCCGCTGCGTGGCGGTGATCGTTTCAGCACAGGGAGAAACTGATAGATGAAAAAGCTAGCTATTGGTGTCATCGCTGTGGCCGCCATGGTCTGCTTCTCGTCCATCTTCATCGTCGATGAAGGACAGAAGGGGATCGTGGTGCAGTTTGGCAAGGTGAAACGGGTCGACTCCGGTGAACCGCGCCTGTACGAGCCGGGCCTGCACTTCAAGGTGCCGCTCATCGACCAGGTACGCAAGATGGATGCCCGCATCCAGACTCTGGAAGGCCAGGCGGATCGCTTCGTTACGTCCGAGAAGAAGGACCTCATCATCGACTCCTACGTGAAGTGGAAGATCGAGGACTTCTCCAAGTACTACCTGGCGACCGGTGGTGGCAACAAGATCCAGGCTGAAGACCTGCTCAAGCGCAAGATCAACAACGGCCTGCGTTCCGAGATCGGTAACCGCACCATCAAGGACATCGTCTCCGGCGAGCGCAGTACCGTGATGGAAGATGCCCTGATGAAGATGGCGCGCTCCTCCGAGCTCGGCATCAAGGTGGTGGATGTGCGCATCAAGCAGATCAACCTGCCGGTGGAAGTTTCCAGCTCCATCTATCAGCGGATGCGTGCCGAGCGGACTGCGGTTGCCCGTGAACACCGTTCACAGGGCCGCGAGCAGGCCGAGATCCTGCGTGCCGACATCGACCGCAAGGTGACTGTGATGATCGCCGACGCCGAGAGTAATGCCCGTCAACTGCGTGGTGAAGGGGATGCCGAAGCCGCCAGGATCTATGCCGACAGCTACAAGAAGGACCCGGAGTTCTTCAGTTTCGTGCGCAGCATGGAGGCCTATCGCAAGAGCTTCGCCGGTGGCAACGACCTCATGGTCCTGAAACCGGACAGCGAGTTCTTCCGCTACCTCAAGTCGCCGCACGGCAACAAGCAGTAAACATGTGTTGATATGACCCAAGGGCCTGATGATTCAGGCCCTTTTGTTTGCCGGCCACAGACCGGCAGGGGATCAGGGATAAGGAGAGGTGATGCTGACATCCATGTTGATGGGGCTGGGGTTGCTGCTGCTCTTCGAAGGATTGGGGCCCTTGCTCGCTCCCAGGGCATGGCAGCAGATGCTGCGCCAGCTCGGGGAGTTGCCGCCGGAACAGCTGCGCCGCATCGGCGGCTGTCTGGTGGTGGCAGGTGGTGTCATCTTGTGGGCGTTGGCCCGTTAGAACCTGTGTTGATACGACAGTGCACGGGGAATTCGGACAATAAAAAAGAGGCCAGAGAGCCTCTTTTTTATTGTCCGCCGGCTGGCATCAGGCGCTGCGCTGCACCGCCATGTGGGCCAGGGTCTCCAGCGCTTGCTTGTGCCGGGAGTCCGGCAGGATGGCGAGGGCGGCGATGGCCTTGTCAGCCTCTTCCCGAGCTCGCTGGCGGGAGTATTCGAGAGCTCCGGTGCGATCCAGGATGCCCAGAATACGCTCCAGGTGATCCATACCGTTGCGGTGCTCGATGGCATCGCGCACCAGTTGACGCTCTTCCGGGGTACCCACTTCCATGGCGCGCAACAGCGGCAGGGTCGGCTTGCCTTCGGCCAGATCGTCACCCACGTTCTTGCCCATCTCCTCGCTCTGGGAGCAGTAGTCCATCACGTCGTCGATGATCTGGAACGCGGTACCCAGGTACTTGCCGTAGTCGGTCATGGCCTGCTCGACGGGCTCGGGCTGATGGGTCAGCACGGCGGCGAGTCGGGTCGCGGCTTCAAACAGCTTGGCGGTCTTGCAGTAGATGACCGTCATGTAGCTCTCTTCCGTGGTATCCGGATCGTTGCAGTTCATCAGCTG
This sequence comes from Aeromonas sp. R7-4, assembly GCF_040908055.1. NCBI lineage: Bacteria > Pseudomonadati > Pseudomonadota > Gammaproteobacteria > Aeromonadales > Aeromonadaceae > Aeromonas > Aeromonas sp. R7-4. The sequence continues at coordinate 128,906 of NZ_JBFODA010000034.1, read as the reverse complement.
CAACACTTCCCCTTCGGCGATGGTGTTGGTGGCATCGGAGAGGATCTCCATCACCTTCAGGTTGGAGAGTTCGCTCATCATCTGGAAGGAGCGGCTGTAGAGGTAGTCACCCACCAAGACGCTGGCAGCGTTGCCAAACAGGGCGTTGGCGGTTTCCCGGCCGCGGCGCAGGTCGGATTCGTCGACCACGTCGTCGTGCAGCAGGGTGGAGGTGTGAATGAACTCGATGATGGCGGCCAGTTTCAGGTGATCTTCACCCTCATAGCCCAGTGCGCGTGCGGCCATCACGGTCAGCATGGGGCGCATCCGTTTTCCGCCTGCACTGACAATATAGAAACCCAGCTGGTTGATCAGGCTGACATCGGACTGGAGCCTCGCCAGGATCAGTTCATTGACCGCCGTCATGTCGGCGGCACAGAGCGCACGGATAGTCTGTTGGTCCATAAGTCTCGTAACGTGACGGCAGCATTTACTGCGTTTTTAGCAATGGCGGGGATTCTACACGATTTCACAATGGGTTACAGTTAGGCGTTTATTCACGGGGGCAGATATGCGCACAAAATAAACTTTTTGCTAAATTGGCCTTGCCTCGGCAAATCGTTCTGCGTAGAATGCCCGCCCATTGTTATAGGTTTTTGTGCGTGTCTGGCCTTGAGCAAAAGACACGCCTTTACGGAGTTAATCAAATGTACGCGGTATTCCAAAGCGGCGGAAAACAACACCGTGTGGCCGAAGGTCAAATCGTTCGTCTGGAAAAGCTGAACGTTGAGACTGGCGCTACCATCGACTTCAACGAAGTGCTGATGGTTGCTGCAGGCGACACTTTCAAAGTAGGTGCTCCTTTCGTTGAAGGTGGCAAGGTTGTGGCTGAAGTTGTGGCTCACGGCCGTGGCGAGAAAGTGACTATCGTCAAGTTCCGTCGTCGTAAGCACCACCGTAAGCAAGCGGGCCACCGTCAGTGGTTCACTGAAGTCAAAATCACTGGCATCAGCGCTTAATTAGAGGAGTCCGATAGATGGCACACAAAAAAGCTGGCGGTTCATCCCGCAACGGTCGCGATTCTGAAGCTAAACGCCTGGGCGTGAAGCGTTTCGGCGGCGAAACAGTTCTGGCTGGCAGCATCATTGTTCGTCAGCGCGGCACCAAGTTCCACGCTGGTGAGAACGTTGGTCTGGGCAAGGACCACACTCTGTTCGCTACCGCGAACGGTAAAGTGCAGTTCGAAGTTAAAGGTCCGCAGAATCGTAAGTACGTCAGCATCGTTGCTGAGTAATTACGGACCGCAAGGATCCGAAGCCCCGCCAACCTGGCGGGGCTTTTGTTTTTCTGATGAGTTTGACGAAAAAACGGCACGCGGATGAGCCGGCGCTGACAGCCCTCATCGGCCAGATGCGCCTCGCCCGAAGGGGCCCGTATCACTATAATTGCGTATCGGTTTTTCGAATTAAGGTGACGGTTACCTATGAAGTTTGTTGATGAAGTCCAGATTCGAGTCGATGCCGGTGACGGTGGTAACGGTTGTGTGAGCTTTCGCCGAGAGAAGTACATCCCGAATGGCGGCCCGGACGGCGGTGACGGCGGTGATGGTGGCGACGTGTATCTGGTGGCCGATGAAAACCTGAACACCCTGATCGACTACCGTTTCGAGCGCTTCCACGCCGCCGAGCGTGGCGAGAACGGTCAGAGTGCCAACTGTACCGGTCGTCGCGGCAAGGACAAGATCCTGCGCGTGCCGGTGGGAACCCGTGCCACCGATGAAGACACCGGCGAACTGCTGGGGGATTTGACCAGTCACGATCAGAAGCTGCTGGTTGCCAAGGGCGGCTTCCACGGCCTTGGCAACACCCGCTTCAAGAGCTCGGTCAACCGGGCGCCGCGCCAGAAGAGCAACGGCACCCCGGGTGAAGTGCGTACCCTGAGGCTGGAGCTGCTGCTGCTGGCGGATGTCGGCATGCTGGGTCTGCCCAACGCAGGCAAGTCCACCTTCATTCGCGCCGTTTCTGCGGCCCGTCCGAAAGTGGCAGACTACCCCTTCACCACCCTGGTACCGAACCTGGGTGTGGTACGTGGCGAGAACTCCCGCTCCTTCGTCATTGCAGACATTCCCGGCCTCATCGAAGGGGCTGCCGAGGGTGCAGGCCTGGGGATCCGCTTCCTCAAGCACCTGGAGCGTTGCCGCGTCCTGATCCACCTGGTGGATATCTGCCCGGTGGATGGTTCCGATCCTGCCGAGAACGCCGTGACCATCGTCCGGGAGCTGGAAAAATACAGCCCCGAGCTGGCGGGCAAGCCGCGCTGGCTGGTGTTCAACAAGATGGATCTCATCCTGGAGGAAGAGGCGGGCGAGGTGATGGAGCGCGTCAAGGCCGCCCTGAACCACGAAGGCCCGGTCTACGCCATCACCGCCATCAGCAAGGAAGGCACCAAGAAGGTGTGCTACGACATCCTAGATCTGCTGGACACCATGCCCCGTCAGCTGGCGGAGGATGCCAGGGAAGCCATCGAGAAGGTGGAGTTCAAGTGGGACGACTACCACAAGAACCAGCTGGCCAAGGCGGAAGCCGACGCCCTGGCGGCTTCAAAGGCCTTTGATGACAGCCTGGATGACGATGACTGGGACGATGAGGACGACGACGGCGTCGAAGTGATCTACGTCCGCGACTGAGACTCTCTCTCGTGACAAGACCGGAGCCCTGACAGGCTCCGGTTTTTTTATGGGAGGATCGACGGGATCACTCTATAGATATATTTCTCATGTCATTTATTGCCTGCCAGCCGCAACCCATTATACTGCGCACCTGAACTTAACCTGTATGAAACATTATGCTAACCATCAAAAATGAATTGATATGCATGACTGTTTTGGTTTGTTCTTATGGATGGTTCTCCTGATAAAATATTTATGCTTGAAATAATGTATTAAAAGCTTGTTTGTGCAGTTTTTTGCGTTATTCTTGCGCCCGTTTGCCGGGTGAGGGCATGGATATGCAGGTGGCCTGGCTGAAGGAAAAGTCACATTTAAGGTTGTCTATCATGTTGGAAAAGACCCTGGAGGCACCGGCGATCCGCACTCGCCGCAACGTGCTGATGTTTTTGATCCCGTCGCTCATCGGGATCCTGCTGTTCATGACCCCGGTCATCTATGACGGCAATGTCACCATCCCCGTGGCCGTGCTGGCGAAGCTGGTGCAGACGGTGTTTGCCGACCACCTGGTCGCAATGGTCAGCGCCATCATCACCACCACCATGCTGATGACCCTGGTCGCCTGGCTGTTCAAGCCGGCGATCCTGGTGAGGCGCCCCTTCCTCAACAGCCTGTTCAACGTCTCCCCCTTCTGGGCCTGCGTGCGGGTGCTGGGGGGCATCTTCGTCTTGCTGACCTTCTTCGAGGCCGGTCCCGAGGCGTTGCGCTCCGGGGCGACCGGTGGCCTGGTGCTGCACGACCTGCTGCCCGTGCTGTTCTCGGTGTTCATCTTCGCCGGCCTGCTGCTGCCGCTGCTGCTGGACTTCGGCCTGCTGGAGTTCGTCGGCACCATGATGACCCGCATCATGCGCCCTGTGTTCCGCCTGCCAGGGCGCTCCGCGGTGGACTGCTTCGCATCCTGGCTCGGGGACGGCAGTGTCGGCATCCTGCTCACCAGCAAGCAGTATGAAGGCAAGTTCTATACCCAGCGGGAAGCCGCCGTCATCGGCACCACCTTCTCCGCGGTCTCCATCACCTTCTGCCTGGTGGTGATCTCCCAGGTGAAGCTGGAGCACATGTTCGTGCCCTTCTACCTCACCGTCTGCCTGGCCGGCGTGGTGGCGGCCATCGTGGTACCGCGCCTGCCGCCGCTCTCCTGGAAGAAGGATGTCTACAGCGACGGCACCCCGCTGTGCCGCAAGCAGGAGGCGATCCCCCACCAGCACAGCGTGCTGAGCTATGGCTATCAGCGCGCCCTGGCCAAGGCCGACAGCATGACCGACATGGGCGCCGTGGCGCGGGAAGGGGTGAAGAATGCCCTGGACATGGTGTTCGGCGTGCTGCCCGTGGTGATGGCGATCGGCACCTGTGCCCTGATGCTGGCGGAGCATACCCCCATCTTCAACTGGCTGGGGGCGCCGTTTGTTCCCTTGCTGGAACTGCTGCAACTGCCGGAGGCAGAAGCCGCGTCCAAGACCATCATGGTGGGCTTCGCCGACATGTTCATCCCGGCTGTGCTGGCCTCGACCATAGAGAGCGACATCACCCGCTTCGTGATCGCCGCCATGTCGGTCACCCAGCTTATCTATATGTCGGAAGTGGGAGCCCTGCTGCTGGGCAGCAAGATCCCGGTCAAGCTGTGGGAGCTGTTCGTCATCTTCCTGCTGCGCACCCTGATCACCCTGCCGGTGATCGCCGGCGTCGCCCACCTGCTGTTCTAAGAGACGGCCCCACACGAAAAACGGTCAACCTGGGTTGACCGTTTTTTTATGGGCTTATGCGGGCTGGAGCGGCTCAGTGCGCCTCCGCCAGCAGGGCCTGACAGGCCGCCTCGTCCAGCTGCTGGGGGGCGAGGAAGCGCTTCGCATAGTCCCGCCAGATGCCGCTCTCGATGAAGAGGGCAAACAGGGCCGGGTCTATGTGATGCTCCTGCACCATCTTCTGCATGATGGCCAGGGACTGGGAGACCGTCTTGCCCGACTTGTAGGGGCGGTCGCTCGCGGTCAGCGCCTCGAAGATGTCGGCAATGGCCATGATGCGGGCGGGGATGCTCATCTGCCCCCCCTGCAACTGGCGCGGATAACCGGTGCCATCCATCCGCTCGTGATGGCCTCCCGCTATCTCCGGCACCTTGCGAAGGTGCTGGGGGAAGGGGAGCCGCTCCAGCATGCGGATGGTCTGGATGATGTGCTCGTTAATCTTGTAGCGCTCCTCCTCGGTGAGCGTGCCTCGGCCGATGGCGAGGTTATAGTGCTCGCCCCTGTTGTAGAGGTGGGCGGGCACCCGCACCTTGAAGCCCCAGGGGTTGTGGCGGGCGAGGTTGTCCTGGGCGGGGCGGGGGATCAGGTGAACCGGCTTGTCGGCGAGCAGCGTCTCGCGGCAGGGCAGGGGGGAGGGGCCGGGGTGGCGCCTGAGCTCCTCCTGGCTGATGCCTAGGCGATCGTCCAGGGTGCGCAGCCAGGTGCGGTTGGCGATGGTGGCGAGTCGCTCCAGCTTCTCCGGCGCCATCCACTCCCCTCCCAGATTGCATTCGGCGACGAAGGCGAACTCCTCGTCCAGGGCGTGCCAGCGCGGGCCGGCCTCCTCCTCGGCCGCCTGCCGCTCCGAGGCCGGCAGCCGGGCCGCCAGCGCGTCGATATGGGCGTCGCGCTTGAGCACCTCGAAGCGGGTGCGGATCTCGTGGATCCTGTCGTAGATGGTCTCCAGCTTGGTGGCCTTGTCCACCACGAACTCCGGGGTGGTGACCTTGCCGCAGTCGTGCAGCCAGCTCGCGATATGGATGGCCTCCCACTCCTCGTCGTCGAGGCGAAAGTCCTTGAAGGGGCCTTGCTGCTGATCGCAGGCGGCCTGTGTCAGCATCCGGGCCAGCTCGGGCACGCGCTGACAGTGGCCGCCGGTATAGGGGCTCTTGGCGTCGATGGCCCCCGCGATCAGTTCGATGAAGGCCTCCAGCAGCTGCTTCTGCTCCTCCAGCAGGCGCTGGTTTTCGATGGCGGAGGCCGACATGCCGGCCAGCGCCTCGATGAGGCTGATGCGCGATGCCAGCTCCCGGGGGGCACAGTCCGGCAGCACCAGCAACAGGCAGCCGATCAGCTCCTGGCGATGGTTGCACAGGGGCTCGGCCAGCAGTTGGCGTGGGCCGGGGAAGGGACCCCAGTCGGCGAGGTAGCGGGACCACTGCTCCTCATCGAGGGGCAGGCTGAGGCGATCCGTGTGGTAGAGTCCGCCGAGCAGCGCCGTCTGCCAGTGCACCCGTTCACAGGCCAGCGGCTGCGACTGCCAGATGGCCTGCACGGCCTGCATCTGTTTCTCCTTCGCCAGGTAGAGACACCCCCCTTCTGCCTGGGCCGCCGCCACCGTCTCGTGCAGGATGCGGTTGAGCAGGGAGTCGAAGCGGTGTTCGGCCGTCAGCGCCCGCCCCATGTTCATGAAGTTGCCCAGGGTCAGGCGCATGCTGGACATGGCGCGGGCCAGGTCGTCTATCTCCCGGATCGCCGAGTCCGGGCCCTCGCTCTCGCCGAAGTCGAAATGCTGGATCCGCTCGGCCTCCTGGGTCAGTGCCAGCAGGGGGGTGGCCGTGCGCCGCGCCGCCAGCCAGATGACGGGCAGCAGCAGGAGCAAGCCGGCACATGCCCAGGCTAGGTTGCGCAGGGCATCCTGACGGGCCGGCGCGGTCAGCACCTCCGCCGGCACCAGCAGGGCGAGGTAGAAGGGAGATCCCTCCCCGAGGGCCGAGAGGTTGACGAGCCAGTCGGAGCCATTGCCATCGTTCAGCGTCAGCTCGGCGGGCTGGTGCAGCAGGGTGGGCTGGGTGGCCATCTCCTGTTGCAGCTTGGTGAGGATCGGGTGCTGGAGCGCCGACAGCATGGGCAGGCGGCTCAGCTGGTCAAAGCTGGGCAACCGCTCGGGATCCGTAGCCAGCAGGGTGCCGGTCTCGTCGAACAGCACCAGCTGGCTGTGGCTGGGAAGAGGCAGCTCACCGATGAGGGAGGAGAGCCCCTCCACGCCGGCGTCCAGCCCGATCACCGCCCGGCGATCGTCGCTCTCCACCGCCAGCGTCATGCCCGGCTCCCGGGTGGTGAAGAAGAGATAGGGATGGGTCACTATGATGCCGGTGCTCCAGCGTGCCTGCTTGTACCAGCCACGGTCGCGGGGATCGAAACGGTAGTCCGGCATGGGACGCCGCTCCAGCAGCCGCTGCCGCTGGTCAAAATAGAGAAACTCCCCCCGGCCCTGGCTCAGGCTCTGGACCAGCAGGCGGCTCTCGGGCGGCGGGTTGTCCAGCGCCCCCTTTGCCCGCTCGGTCAGCTTGCGCACCAGGAAGAAGTCGCCGTTCTCGTAACCGGCATAGATGGCGCCATAGCTGGCGCTGTTGGCCAGCACTTCGGCCAGTTGGGGCAGATAGGCGAGCCGCTCCTCCAGGCTGGTCATGGCGGCCAGCTGGCCGCTGCGCAGGAGGCTCAGTGACATGTGCGCCGGACGCTGGTTCAGCTTGAAGGCGAGCGCCAGCTGCTCCCGGTAGTGCTGGAAGCTCTGTCGTTCGTGCTCCAGCCCCTGCCGCATGCCCTGCTGAAACTGCAGCACGATGAGGGCCCCTCCCAGCAGAGAGAAGAGCAGAATGAAGAGGGTGGCAATGTGTACGTAAAAGGGTTTTCGACTGAGGCGTGCTGTTGTCATGGACCTGTCCTTGTCCCGGCGATCGCCGTGATGATCTCCTGAGAGTGTGCTCGCAGGATGACAAAAAGCATAGGGCCTGATCGGGTTGTCTGTGAGGACGGCGTGCATCCTGAGCCTGAGCTTGGGACGGGAGAGGACCCCCAGTCCGGCACACTCCTGTGGTCACGTGATTCATTCAGATATCTCGTGCTACATTGCTCCACTGGCAAATGGCCTGTGAATCAATGGAGTGTCCCATGTCTGTCGTTCCCTATTCCGTGCTGGATCTGGTGCCCGTGCCCGAAGGCGCCTTGCCGGCCGAGTCGTTCCGCCATTCGCTGGATCTGGCCCGCCATGCGGAGCGCTGGGGCTATCACCGCTACTGGCTGGCGGAGCATCACAACATGCCGGGGATCGCCAGCGCCGCCACCGCCGTGCTCATCGGCCACCTGGCCGGCGGCACCAACACCCTGCGGCTCGGGGCGGGCGGCATCATGCTGCCAAACCACTCGCCGCTGGTCATCGCCGAGCAGTTCGGCACGCTAAGTTCCCTCTATCCGGATCGGATCGATCTCGGGCTGGGGCGGGCCCCCGGCACCGATCAGCGCACCATGCAGGCGCTGCGCCGCCAGCGCAGCGGCGAGGTGGACGATTTCCCGGCGGATGTGCGCGAGTTGATGGGCTACTTTGGGGACGAGATTGGCGCCGTGCAGGCGGTGCCCGGTCAGGGGCTGCACGTGCCGATCTGGCTGCTGGGCTCCAGCCTCTATAGCGCCCAGCTGGCGGCGGCCATGGGGCTGCCGTTCGGCTTCGCCTCCCACTTCGCGCCCGGCTTGCTGCTGCAGGCGCTGGAGCTCTACCGCACCCAGTACCGCCCCTCGGCGCGCTGGCCCAGGCCTTATGCCGTGGTCTGCGTCAACCTGATCGCCGCCGACAGCGATCGGGAGGCGCGCTTCCTGTTCACCACCCTGCAGCAGCAGTTCCTGCGGCTCTATCGCGGCGATGCCGGCAAGCTGCCGCTGCCGGTGCAGACGCTGGGGGAGGAGTGGTCTGCCCGCGAGCTGATGGCCATGGAGCAGACCCTGGCCCGCTCCCTGGTGGGGGATCCGGATCGGGTGCGCCACGGTCTCAAGGCCCTGCTGGCCGAGACCGGTGCCGACGAGCTGATGTTCAACGGCCCCATCGTCGATCACCAGGCGAGGCTGCGCTCGTTCGAGCTCGGCGCCGAGCTGATGCAGAGCCTCTGAACCAAACGGCGGGATGATATATAAGCCATTGGTTTAAAACGATAGTCAGATTGCTGTCAGGCCTCTGTCGTGTCGCCTGTTGCCACTCGACCCTATGCTGGCCCTGTCCAATATCACGAGGAGCCGATGATGATAGTCAGGAAATTGAGATTGCAGCGGGGCTGGTCACAGGAGCAGTTGGCCGCCTTTACCGGCCTGAGCGTTCGCACCATTCAGCGGATCGAGCAGGGGCAGCAACCCGGACTGGAATCCCTCAAGGCCCTGGCCTCCGTCTTTGAGCTCGATGTGACTCAACTGCAGGAGAGCGAGATGAAAGGGAATGAGACAGAGGGTGGGCTGAACCTGGCCAGGGATGAGCGGGAGGCGATGAAGTTTGTCGAGGGACTCAAGGGCTTCTATGGCCACCTCATCAGCTATGTGCTGGTGATGACGGGCCTGTTCGTCATCAACTACCTGAGCAACCCGGACCATATCTGGGCCTGGTGGCCCATGCTGGGCTGGGGCCTGGGGCTGATGTCCCACGCCATCAACCTGTTCCAGCCGTTCAGGCTGCTCGGGCCTGAATGGGAGCGACGTCAGGTGGAGAAACGGCTGGGGCGCAGGCTGTGAGGTGTTTCTCTATCCCATAAAGAGCGGGCCCGGCAATGCCGGGCCCGTTTTATTTCCCATCCCTGTTCCTTGCCTCACTTGGCATAGGCGGGGCAGGGGGTCGCTGCTAGGTCGTCATGTTCACTTGGCGTAGGCCGGGCAGGGGGTCGCTATCAGGGCGTCATCCTCGTAGCGCCACATCGTGAGGCTGTTGCCCCAGACGCAGCCGGTGTCCAGCCCCTTGATGTCGTCCTTGCCGGTCTTGCCCATCAGCGCCGCCCAGTGGCCGAACACCAGTATGGGGTCGTCGTCGTGGTGCTCGCGCTGCTCGAACCAGGGGCGCAGGCCTGGTGTGGACTCCTTGGGACCCTTCTTGCACTTGAAGTCGAGCCGGCCATCGAAGTAGCAGAACCGCATGCGGGTGAAGCTGTTGATGATGTAACGGTAACGCTCTATCCCCACCAGACTGTCGTTCCAGCTGTCCGGCAGATCGCCATACATGTTGTGCAGCAGCCAGCTGTACTGATCCCCGCGCAGCAGGGTTTCCACTTCCCGGGCACAGCTGCGGGCGGTGTGGGCATCCCAGGCGGGGGAGAGGCCGGCGTGGATCATCATGATGGGCAGATCCGGGTGCTCCGCCAGCAGCGGGCGGTGGCGCAGCCATTCCAGCAGCTCTTCCCGATCCGGCGCCTCCATCAGCTCCTGCAGCTTGTCCTTCTTCTTGAGCGGGGCGACCCCGTGGGCGACCGCCAGCAGGTGCAGGTCATGGTTGCCGAGCACGGTCACGGCCTGCTGTCCCAGTGATTTGACGAAACGCAGGGTGTTGAGAGAGTCCGGCCCGCGGGCGACGAGATCGCCGCACAGCCAGAGTGTGTCGTTATCGAAGTCGAACTCGGCAAGATCCAGCAGACGGCGCAAATCGTCGTAGCAGCCCTGGATATCACCGACGAAACAGTTCGCCATGAAACCTCAGTTGATAATGTTGGGAACGGCCAGCGTGAAGGGGGCTATGGGGGCCTCGAATCGTTGCCCCGATTCATCCTGCAGGATATAGCTGCCTTCCATCACGCCGAGCGGAGTGGCGAGGGGGACGCCACTCTGGTAGGTGAAGGTCTCGCCGGGGGCGATCAGGGGTTGTTCACCGACGACCCCGGGCCCCTCTACTTCCTGCATCTTGCCATTGGCATCCGTGATGAGCCAGCGTCGATGCAGCAGCTGCACGGTCCCCGGCCCCAGATTCTCTATCTCGATGAGGTAGAGAAAATGGTAGGGATCCTGGGTGCCCGCCACATAGCTGGGGTGCGGGCGAACCACTATCCGGGGTGTGGCCATGGGATCAGGCCTGCTGCTGATCGGCCAGCCAGTTGGCGATCGTGACGAACTGCTCGAGGGAGAGGTTCTCCGGGCGCAGGTTGCCATCGATCCCGAGCTCGGTCAGCTGGGCGTCGGTGATGAAGTTGGCGAAGCTGTTGCGAATGGTCTTGCGACGCTGGCCGAAGCCCTCGGTGCAGACCCGGTTCAGGCAGCGGATGTCCTTGGCGACGATGGTCGGGTTCTTGTGCGGCACCAGGCGCACCACGGCGGAGTCCACCTTGGGGGCCGGCTTGAAGGCGCCCGGGCCGACTTCCAGCACAGGGATCACCTGGCAGTAGTACTGGGTCATCACGCTCAGACGGCCATAGGCCTTGCTGCCGGGACCTGCGGCCAGACGCAGCACCACTTCCTTTTGCAGCATGAAGTGCATGTCTTCGACCCGATCGGCGAACTCGCACAGGTGGAAGATGAGCGGGGTGGAGATGTTGTAGGGCAGGTTGCCGAAGATGCGAAGCGGCCCCTTGCCTTCTCCCATCAGGGTCGCGAAGTCGAAGCGCATGGCGTCGGCCTCGATCACGGTTAATTTGTCTTTAAGAGTGGGATGCTCGCGCAGGCGCGCCGCCAGATCCCGGTCCAGCTCGACCACCGTCATCTTGTCCATCTGGGCGGCGACCGGCTCGGTCAGCGCCGCCAGACCCGGCCCGATCTCCACCAGGTTCTGGCCCGGCTGCGGGTTGATGGCGGCCACTATCTGGTCGATCACGTAACGGTCGTGCAAGAAGTTCTGACCGAAACGCTTACGGGCCGTGTGGCCCATGTGCACCTTACTGCTCATATCTTTTTTTCTCTACCATCTGGATGGCGTGGTTGATCGCGGTGATCAGGCTACCGGGATCGGCGAGGCCCTTGCCTGCCAGATCCAGCGCGGTGCCGTGATCCACCGAGGTACGGATGAAGGGAAGTCCGAGGGTGATGTTGACCGAGTTGCCAAAGCCCTTGTATTTGAGCACGGGCAACCCCTGGTCGTGGTACATGGCGAGTACCGCATCCGCATCCTTGAGGTATTTGTCCTGGAACAGGGTATCGGCGGGCAGCGGACCGACCAGATCGAGCCCCTCCTGGCGCAGGCCGGCCAGGGCGGGTTCGATCACGTCGATCTCCTCCCGGCCGAGATGGCCACCCTCCCCGGCGTGGGGATTGAGGCCGCAGACGTAGATCCGGGGGTGTTCGATGCCGAACTTGCCCTTGAGATCCGCATCCAGGATGCGGATCACCTTGCCGAGGCGCTCCTCTGTGATGGCCATGGCCACGTAGGCCAGCGGGATATGGGTGGTCGCGAGCGCCACCCGCAACCCTTCGGTGGCCAGCAGCATCACCACGTCGGCGGTGTCGGACTGCTGGGCGAAGAATTCGGTGTGGCCGCTGAACGACACCCCTGCCTGGTTGATGATCCCCTTGTGCACCGGCCCGGTCACCACGGCAGCAAACTCGCCGCTCAGGTTGCCGTCGCAGGCGCGCTGCAGGGTGGCCAGCACATAGGCGCCGTTGCCCTCGTCGAGGGTGCCCGGTACTACGGGGGCACCGAGGGAAACCGGACAGACCGTCAGGGTGCCCGCCCGCTGCGGGCGGGCAGGGGCGCAGGGATCGTAGGGTTCCAGCTCGATGGCGAGCCCCAGCAATCCCGCCCGCTCGCGCAGCAGGGCCGGGTCGGCGATCACCACCAGCTGGTGGGGCCACGCCCGCTGGGCGATGTGCAGCACCAGATCCGGGCCTATGCCCGCCGGTTCACCCGGGGTGATGGCAAGACGATGGCAGTTCATCAGTTCGGTTCTATCTGGATGTAGGCTTCGTCGCGCAGTTCATCCAGCCAGGCCTGGGACTCTTCGGTGAAGCGGCGGTTGAAGATGAGCTGGTAGGCGCGCTGCTCCTGGGCCTTGCCGGTGGCGTCCTGGCTGCGACGATCCTCGAGCTGCACTATGTGCCAGCCGTGGGTGGTGCGGAAGGGTTCGCTGATCTGGCCTGGTTGCAGGCGATTGACCATGTCGCGGAACTCCGGCACATAGACGTTGGGATCGGACCAGCCCAGTTCGCCGCCCTGCACCGCGGAGCCCGGATCCTCGGAGTACTTCTCCGCCATGCTGGCGAAGCTGGCCTTGCCGCTCTTGATGTCGTGCAGTATGCCGTCCAGGGTGCCCTTGGCCTTCTCCTCGCTCAGGATGATGGAGGGCTTGATCAGGATGTGGCGCGCCTTCACCTCGGTCTGCATCACCTGCTGCTGACCCTTGGTGTCGAAGATCTTGACGATGTGCAGACCGGCGCCGGAGCGCAGCGGGCCGACGATGTCGCCCTTCTTGGCGCCCTGTACCGCCTCCGCCATGAGGGTGGGCATCTCCTGCTGGCTCATCCAGCCCCAATCACCCCCTTCCAGGGCCTTGGGACCGTTACTCTCGGCGATGGCCAGCTTGCGGAAGTCCGCCCCCTCTTTCAGGGCGGCCAGGATGCGTTCGATCTTGGCCTTGGCGGCGTTGAGCTGCTCGGCGCTCGGGTTGTCCGGCAGGGCAACCTGGATGTGGCCGATGTGGTACTCGGTCTGCTGCTGGCCCTGCTTGCCCAGCGCCTCGACCACCTGCTTCACCTCCTGCTCGGAGATGTTGATGCGGCGGCGCACCTGGCTGCGGCGCACCTCGTTCATCAGGATCTCGCGGCGCACCTCTTCCCGGTACTGGGCATAGGTCAGCCCCTCCCGTTCGAGCTGGGCACGCAGCTGCTCCAGGGTCATCTTGTTGTCGGCGGCGATGCTCTGGATGGCCTGCTCCAGCTGGGTGTCACTGATCTTGAGCCCCTGGCGCTCCGCCAGTTGCAGTTGCAGGCTCTCCTGGATCAGGCGATCCAGCGCCTGCTTGCGCAGGGTGACGTCATCGGGCAGGGACTGGCCGCTCTCCTGGGCGGAGGCCTTCACCTTCTGCACCAGGGCCTCCTGCTGACTGGCCAGCACCACGTCCTTGTTGACCACGGCCAGTACCTTGTCCACCAGCTCGGGAGCGGCGAGGGCGCCCTGGCTCATGACACCGAACAGGCCTGCGGTCAGCAGGGAAATCAACGTCTTCTTCATATCCATCTCTCAAGGCGTTTGCCAGACCCGTTACTGGTCTCGCAGGTTAAACGGACGAATGTAAGGCAGTGCTTCGGTGTCCAGGGACGTGCCCTTGGAGCCGGTACCCACGCTACCCAATCCTTTCATTTCAAATTGAATGCCGAGGCTGCGCTCGGACGTCGGGGCCATGTTCACGTTGTCTGGCGTATTGACCCACTCCAGGTTGAAGTTGATGCTCCAGCAGCAGGAGTCGTACTTCAGGCCCACCTTGCGGTCCACTTTGACGTTCTGGTCGAGCTCCTGATAGTAGCCTCCGTAGAGATGCCACTGGTTGTTCAGCGGCGTGGTCAGCAGCAGGCCTATCTGGTTGAGATCCGTCACCTGGCCCTTGTGGTCCAGGTCGTAGTTGGCGTCCCGCACGAAGCGGTGGTTCAACTGGCTGATCAGCTTCTCGTGGCGATATTCCAGGGCGCTGTTGGCGGAGCTTATCTGGCGCTGCTCCACATCATATTGCGCCCCGGCATGGGCATACCACTGCTCGTTGATCTTGGCGTCCCCCTCGAACGACAGCGGCGAGCGGGTATTGGTGCTCAGCTCGTCGCTGCTGTAGAGCTTGACCCTGGGGGCCACGAAGTCGAAGGCTTGGGCAACGGCCAGCCGGATTCGTTCATCCCCGGCCGGATCATAGATGCGGGTGGTGACCCCCACTGAGAGCCGGTTGGAGTCGCTGATCCGGTCAAGACCGGCGTAGCGGCGATCGCTGAACAGGCTGTAGTAGTCCTGGCGCATGGTGGTGGAGTCATAGACGCCTATGTTGTCCTGATCCTTGTAGGGCACGTAGAGGTACTGGAACTCCGGCTCCAGGGTCTGGTTGGCCCCTTCCCCGAACCACTGCTGGTCGCGCTCGAAGGTCATGCCGCCCTTGAGGCGGAACGAGGGCAGCACCCGGGTGATGACGCCTTCTTCCAGGGTGACGTCTCCCCCTTCTCGCGGGGTAAAGCGGTTTGTGAAGGTGCTGCTCATGTTGTCAGGCACCGTCTGATCGTAACGGGTGTACATCAGCTTGTACTGGCTGTCGAGGAAGTAACCGGCTTCGTCCACCAGGGGGATGGTCAGGGTCGGGGCCGTGTAGAAGCGGGTGCCGGTGTAGGCCTCCCCCTTGTTCTGCTCGACGGCCTGGTCGTTGTTGTAACCGAAGTTGGTGAGCTCTGTGTTCCAGGCCAGATCGTACCAGTTGCCCTGCTGGTAGTAGTTGTGGTTGATGCGCGGCATCAGCTCGTGGGGCTGCTGGGCGCTGGCCAGCAGGATCTGGTAGGTCCGCACCTCGGCGTTGAGGTTCCAGTTCTGCTGGAAGTAGCCGGCCTTCAGGGACTGCTGCAGCTGGTTGTCAACCTGGGTCCCCACTTTGGGGGAGAAGTCGTTGAAGTAGTTGTAATCCTGATCCCGCACCTTGGTGTAGTCCACCGACACCTGCAGGGCGTTGTCCAGGAACCTGGAGGTGTGGCGGGCGTTCAGCAGGTAGCGGTGCCCATCGGACAGGTAGTCGTTGAGGCTGTCCGTTTCGTCGTACTGCTTGTCGTCCGCCAGGTTCTCGAAGTAGAGGCTGCCGGTATGGGCCGGATCCGGCATGTAGCGGAACTCGACCTGTTCCATCAGGCCCCGTCTGTCCATGAAGCGGGAGGTGATGGTGGCATCGTAGTTCGGCGCTATGTTCCAGTAGAACGGCTGGGTGATGTCCATGCCGTTCTTGGAGCTCTGGGTATAGCCGGGGTAGAGCAGACCGGTCTTGCGCTCGTCCTTGATGGGGAAGTTGATGTAGGGGAAATAGAAGACCGGGTAGTCATAGAGCCAGAGGCTGGCATTCCAGGCTTCCCCGAACACCTCCGACTGGTCGATGTCGATGCTGCCTGCCTTCAGGGTCCAGGCTTCCTGACCCGGCGGGCAGGTGGTGTACTGGGCGCCCTCCAGGGTGATGTTCTGGTTGTTGTTGGTCATGGTCACCTTCTCGGCGAAGCCGCGTACCGGTGAGCCATGAACCTGATATTTGCCCTCCTCCAGTTCGGAGTTCTTGGTGTCCAGGTTGGACTTGAGGGTCTTGTCGCTGGTGACCGTGATCTGGCCGTCGTTGTAATAGATGTTGCCGATGGCGATGACATCCCGGCTCTTCTGGTCCAGCTGGGCATAGTCGGAGTCGAACTTGCGCACGCCCTGACGCACCTTGACGTCACCCTCGTAGACGGCGGTCTCGCCCTGCTTGGCTTCCAGGCGATCGGCATCTACCTCGACGGGCAGGGCGTTGGCGTCCTCGTTTGCGCTGGGTTTCTCTATCTTGGGCACATAGTCATAGCAGAGGCTGTCGAGGATCCCGGTGGCGGGTGGCGCATTGAGTGGCGCTGCCTGGACCATGAGCGGACTCAGGGCAGGAACAAGGCTGATGGTCAGGGCGATGGGACAGGAATACCCCAGTGTCCATTTTGTCATGTGAAAGGCTCGCGCAATCCGTAGTAAAAACGGTTGATTCAGGGCATGCATTTTATGTCAGGATCCATCGAGTTGACATTGCATGTCATTGCTTTATGTTAGCCGGCAATGATAAAGCATTATTGCGGCCAGGGCTAACAACCAAGTGCTGCTTTCCAATTTGGTTCCCGACTCATGCACGATCGCGCTTCCCTGCTTTTGCAATGGGCACGCCGGATTTCCGGTGACGCCAACCTCCCGTTGACCCTCATTTCCGGTGACGCCAGTTTTCGCCGCTACTTCCGTGGTGGCGGTCTGGTGTGGGTGGATGCTAATCCGAAAACCGAAAAAAATCATGAATTCGTTCGCAATGCTGCCGCCCTGCATGCCGTTGGGCTGCTGGCGCCCG
The DNA here is from genome assembly GCF_040908055.1 of Aeromonas sp. R7-4. Lineage (NCBI taxonomy): Bacteria > Pseudomonadati > Pseudomonadota > Gammaproteobacteria > Aeromonadales > Aeromonadaceae > Aeromonas > Aeromonas sp. R7-4. Next base: position 112,455 of record NZ_JBFODA010000034.1, on the reverse strand, counting down.
AGGTGAGGGCGGTGGACTACGAGCAGGGGCTGCTGGCGGTGACGGATCTCGGGGATACCCAGCTCATCGGCTGCCTGAACGATGACAACGTGCTGGCCTGGTACGGCAAGGCCATCGCCCTGCTGCCGAGGCTGGGGGCGGTCGCGCTGGCGCTCGAGCCCTTCGATGAGGCCTTCATGGCGCGGGAGAACAGCATTTTCCCCGAGTGGCTGCTGGGCCACCACCTGCAGTTGACGCTGAGCGCCCAGGAAGAGCAACTGCTGGCGGAGACCTTCGCCTGCCTCACCGCGAACAACCTGGCCCAGCCCCAGGGGGTGATGCACCGGGACTTCCACAGCCGCAACCTGATGGTGTGTGGTGGGCAGACCCCGGGCGAGAGCGAACTCGCCATCATCGACTTCCAGGACATGGTCACGGGGCCGCTCAGCTACGACCTGGTCTCCCTGCTGAAAGACTGCTACGTGCGCTGGCCTGACGAGGTCATCGAGCAGGGCATGGGTCATGGCTTCGAGGTGCTGAGCCAGGCGGGGCTGCTCGGCGGGCTCGACTATGCCAGCTTCCGCCGCCACGCCGACCTCACCGGCATGCAGCGCCACCTCAAGGCGGCGGGGATCTTCACCCGCCTCTGCCATCGCGACGGCAAATCCAGCTACCTCAAGGACATCCCCCGCACCCTGGGCTATGTGGTGGATGTCTGCCGCAGCCATGGCGCGACCTACCCGGTGCTGGCCCGCTTTGGCCAGTGGCTGGAACAGGTGGTACTGCCCGGGCTGGCCCGCACCGGAGTGGCGTCATGAAGGCGATGATCCTGGCCGCCGGTCGCGGCGAGCGGATGCGCCCGCTCACCGACAGCCTGCCCAAGCCGCTGCTGGCGGTGGGGGGCAAGCCGCTCATCGTGCACCACATCGAGAAGCTCAAGAGCGCCGGGGTAAGCGAGCTTGTCATCAACCACGCCTGGCTCGGCCACAAGCTGGTGGAAGCCCTCGGCGATGGCAGCCAGTACGGCGTGGCTATCCGCTGGTCGGCAGAGGAGAGCGCGCTCGAGACCGCAGGCGGCATAGTGCAGGCGCTGCCGTTGCTCGGCAGCGACCCCTTCCTGGTGATCAACGGCGACACCTGGATAGATGCCGACTATGCCACCCTGGTGCGCCAGCCCCTGGGGGAGGATCTGGCCCACCTCTGGCTGGTGCCCAATCCACCCCAGCACCCGCAGGGGGACTTCTCCTTGCAAGGGGGGAGAGTGCTGGACGCACCTGCCCTCACCTTCAGCGGCGTGGGCCTCTACCACCCCTCTGCCTTTGCCGGCCTCCCCTCTGGCGCCCGCAAGCTGGCGCCCCTGTTGCGGGAATGGATGGCGCTGGGCCGGGTCGGCGGCAGCCTGCTCGCCGGCGAGTGGCGCGACATCGGCACCGTGGAGCGGCTGCGCGCGCTGGATGAGCAACTGCTTGCTGGCACTCACTAACATCACGAGGTCTTGAACCATGCGTATTTGGGGTAAGGTGCTTGGCGCCTTCTTCGGTTTTCTGCTCGGCAACATCTTCGGTGCCCTGCTCGGCCTCTGGATAGGCCACCGTTTCGATCGGGGCATGGGCATGAGTTTCCGCCGCGCCCCCAGCCAGCAGCAACAGGCGGTCTTCTTCCACGCCACCTTCGCCGTCATGGGCCACATCGCCAAGGCGAGCGGCCAGGTCACGGAGCACGAGATCCGGGTCGCCTCCAACCTGATGGACAGGATGCGCCTCTCTGGCGAGCAGCGGGTGCGGGCCCAGGAGTCCTTCCGTCAGGGCAAGGAGAGCGACTTCCCGCTGCGGGACACCCTGGCGGAGTTTCGCCAGGCGAGCCAGGGGCAGCGGGACATCCTGCGCTTCTTCCTCGAGGTGCAGCTGCAGGCCGCCTTTGCCGATGGCAAGGTGGAGGCCAACGAGCGCGCCATCCTGCAGACCATCGCTGACGAGCTGGGCTTCAGCCGCATCGAGCTGGCACGGATCCTGGCGATGGCCGAGGCCCAGATGAACTTCTTCCATCGCCAGCAGCAGGGCGGTGGGCAGGGGCAGCAATACCGGCAGGAGCCCCCTTCCCGGGACCGCCTCAAGGACGCCTACCAGCTGCTGGGGGTGAGCGAGAGCGACAGCGATCAGGAGATCAAGCGCGCCTATCGCAAGGAGATGAGCAAGCACCACCCGGACAAGCTGGCCGCCAAGGGGCTGCCGCCGGAGATGATGGAGATGGCCAAGGAGAAGGCCCAGGAGATCCAGCAGGCTTGGGAGTGGATCCGAGAGGCCCGCGGCATCCGTTGATTCTGCGCCGGCCCCCGGCCATAAAAAAATGCCCGTCGATGACGGGCATTTTTGTCTGCGCGGGTCGGGATCAGTGGCTGTCGACCCAGACGAACTTGAGCACGAACAGCAGGGCGACCACCAGCACGCAGGGGTTGATCTCGCGCCAGCGGCCGGTGCCCGCCTTCATCACGCAGTAGGAGATGAAGCCCACGGCGATCCCCTCGGTGATGGAGAAGCTGAACGGCATCATGACGGCGGTCATGAAGGCCGGCACCGCCTCGGTCAGGTCTTCCCACTTCACCCGGGTCAGCTCGGAGCACATCAGCACGCCCACGTAGATAAGGGCGCCGGCAGCGGCGTAGGCCGGCACCATGGCGGCGACCGGGGAGAAGAAGATGGCCAGCAGGAACAGCACGCCGACCACGATGGCGGTCAGACCGGTGCGACCGCCGACGGCGACGCCTGAGCTGCTCTCGATGTAAGCCGTGACAGATGAGGTGCCCATAAAGGCGCCACCGACGGAGCTCACGCTGTCCACCACCAGGGCCTGCTTCATGCGCGGGAAGTGGCCCCTGTCATCGGCCAGCTTGGCGCGGTTGGTAACGCCGATCAGGGTGCCGGAAGAATCGAACAGGTTGACCAGCATAAAGGAGAAGATGATCCCGGCAAGGCTGATGTCCAGCGACCCCATCAGATCCAGCTGACCGAAGACGGGGGCAATGCTGGGCGGCACCGAGACGAACCCCTTGAAGGTGACATCCCCGAACAGCCAGCCCAGCGCCGTGGTGACCACGATGGCGATCAGCACGGCGGAGTGCACGCCGCGGGCGGAGAAGATGCAGATCAGGAAGAAGCCGAGCAGCCCCAGCAGGCAGGGCAGGGAGGTGAGATCCCCCACGGTCACCATGGTCGCGGGGCTCGCGACCACGATGCCGGCATTGTGCAGGCCGAGCAGGGCGATGAGCAGGCCGATGCCGGCGGTGATGCCGACCCGCAGGGTGAGCGGTATGTTGGCGATGAGCCAGTAGCGCACCCGCAGCAGGGTGAGGATCAAGAGCCCCAGGGCGCCCCAGAAGATGGTGCCCATGCCGACCTGCCAGGAGTAGCCCATGCCGGCCACCACCACGAAGGCGAAGAAGGCGTTCAGGCCCATGGCGGGTGCCAGGGCGATGGGCAGATTGGCCAGCAGGCCCATCAGGATGCTGCCGATGCCGGCGATGAGGCAGGTGGTGACGAACACGGCCTGGGTGTCCATGCCCGCGGCAGAGAGGATCTGCGGGTTGACGAACACGATATAGACCATGGTCAGGAAGGTGGTGATGCCGGCGATGACCTCGGTGCGGGCCGTGGTGCCGTGGCCTTTCAGGGCAAACAGACGCTCGAGCAATCCTTGCCCGGCAGCCGGGCTGGCGGTCTGCCCGGTAGCGTGATGTGGTTGATTCATGTTGGATTCCAATGGGTAACGTGAAATAAGCAGCAGGGGGCCGCACCCATCCATGCGGGGTGAAGGGCCCTGTCTCTGGCGATGAAGTGACCAGACTCGTCCTGATACCGTGACAGCGCGCACATTTTCACACAGGCGGCGGCGTTTACAAACCCCGGATCTGCGAGGCGGATCAATGAATAGAGCAAAAATTCAAACGTTTGCCCTTGGAGGGGTAAAAACGGGGTTCGATAGAACCTTCTCTGTGGGGGCCATCAACGGCTCTTCAGGTAGCGCTCGATAAGCTGGCTCAGCACGGCATCGCTCTGCTCCAGCAAGGGAGCCAGACTCGCGCCCATGCGCTGCAGCAACAGACCGGCTTGCGCCTCGCTCAACTTGCGCCCCTCGATGAGGAACTCCTGCTCCGGCAACTGCTTGTCGTGGCGGGGGAGCAGCACCCAGCTGACCCGCCCGGGTTCGATGGCGGCAAAGACCCGGCTGGCCGCGGTGCAGAAGGTGTCGATGTGCTGCTTGCCATCCGGACCCAGACAGCCGGGTTCGATCCGGATCTGGATGGTGAGTCTGGTCGTGGTGGGTTGGGTCATGGTTCTATGCTGCCAGGGTAGGGAGGGGAATTGTAAGCCAGGAGGCGATAAAAAGGGGAGCCCGGGCTCCCCTTGTCCGCACATGCAGCTCGCTTGTCGCAATGGACGCGGTGCGGCGGGCCGCACCAATCGTTCCCTTTACTTGGCGATGCGCTTGTACTTGGCGCGGCGCGGCTGGACGGCCTCGGCGCCATAGGTCTTCTTCTTCCACTCTTCGTATTCGGTGAAGTTGCCCTCGAAGAACTCGATCTTGCCCTCGTCCTGGTAGTCCAGGATGTGGGTGGCGATGCGGTCGAGGAACCAGCGGTCGTGGGAGATGACCATGGCACAGCCGGGGAACTCCAGCAGGGCGTTCTCCAGGGCGCGCAGGGTTTCGATGTCCAGATCGTTGGTCGGTTCGTCCAGCAGCAGCACGTTGCCGCCGGTCTGCAGCAGCTTGGCCAGGTGCAGACGGCCGCGCTCGCCACCGGAGAGCTCGCCAACCCGCTTCTGCTGGTCGGAACCCTTGAAGTTGAAGCGGCCGATATAGGCGCGGCTCGGGAACTCGTAGTTGCCGATGCGCAGGATATCCTGGCCGTCGGCGACTTCCTCGAACACCGTCTTCTTGTCGTTCATCTGGTCGCGGAACTGATCCACCGAGGCCAGCACCACGGTGTCACCCAGGGTGATGGAACCGGAGTCCGGCTGCTCCTGACCCGACATCATGCGGAACAGGGTCGATTTACCGGCACCGTTCGGGCCAATGATGCCGACGATGGCGCCCTTCGGAATGGAGAAGGAGAGATCGTCGATCAGCTGGCGGTCGCCATAGGACTTGCAGAGGTTGGCCACCTCGACCACCTTGTCGCCGAGGCGGGGTCCGGGCGGAATGAACAGCTCGTTGGTCTCGTTGCGCTTCTGGTAGTCGTTGGTGTTGAGCTCCTCGAAGCGCGCCATACGGGCCTTGGACTTGGCCTGACGGCCCTTGGGGTTCTGGCGAACCCACTCCAGCTCCTTCTCGATGGACTTGCGACGGGCCGCTTCGGAGCTGGCTTCCTGGGCCAGACGGGCGTCTTTTTGCTCCAGCCAGGAGGAATAGTTGCCTTCCCAGGGGATGCCCTCGCCACGGTCCAGCTCCAGGATCCAGCCCGCCACGTTGTCGAGGAAGTAGCGGTCGTGGGTGATGGCCACGACAGTGCCCTCGTAGTCGTGCAGGAAGCGCTCCAGCCAGGCCACGGATTCCGCATCCAGGTGGTTGGTCGGTTCGTCCAGCAGCAGCATGTCCGGCTTTTCCAGCAACAGGCGGCACAGGGCCACGCGGCGGCGCTCACCCCCGGAGAGGTGCTTGATCTGGGCATCCCAGGCCGGCAGGCGCAGGGCGTCGGCCGCGCGCTCCAGCTGGTTTTCCATGTTGTGGCCGCCCTGGGCGGCGATGATGGCCTCCAGCTCGCCCTGCTCGCGGGCCAGCTTGTCGAAGTCGGCGTCCGGATCGGCGTAGGCCGCATAGACCTCGTCCAGGCGAGCCATGGCGCGTTTCACCTCGCCGACCGCCTCTTCGACCGCCTCGCGCACCGTCTGCTCAGGATCCAGCTTGGGCTCCTGGGGCAGGTAGCCGATCTTGATGCCGGGCTGCGGACGGGCTTCCCCTTCGATCTCGGTGTCGATGCCCGCCATGATGCGCAGCAGGGTGGATTTACCGGCGCCGTTCAGACCCAGCACGCCTATCTTGGCGCCCGGGAAGAAGGAGAGGGAGATGTTCTTGAGAATATGACGCTTGGGCGGCACTACCTTGCCGACCCTGTTCATGGTGTAAATAAATTGAGCCATTGGCTAATTCTCTTCCTTTTCAGCAGTTTAATGTCGTGACATTAACAGACTGATGTCGTGGTGGGGCCGGGTCGACGGGCCGTCAACCCGGTTCCAAAAAACCCGTCGATTGTAAACCAATGGGGAGGGGGCGGCAAAGCCGGGGAGCGGGGAGCCAGGGGGCTGGCGAGCGGCCGAGAGGCGCCAGCGGACAGGAGCGTGCCGGGCCCTGTCTTAAGATTTCCTTAAGCCTGGCCCGATAGGATTCGTGCGGATGAGATGGCAGGTGGGTGGCGCTCAGCGTGGCAGCCGGCGCTCCTTGGCCGGATCCTGCCCCGAGTAGTAGAGCACCCGCTGCACGTACTCCTGGGTCTCCCGATAGGGGGGCACGCCGCCGTGGCGCAGGACGGCCTGCTCCCCGGCGTTGTAGGCGGCGCTGATCCTGACCCAGTCGGGGCCAAACTGCTTCTCCAGCCACTTCAGGTAGATCATGGCGCCACGGATGTTCTGCCGGGCGTCGAACGGCCGGGTCACGCCGAAACGGGCCTGGGTTTCGGGGATGAGCTGCATGACCCCCTGCGCCTGCTTGGGGGAGACGGCGGCGCTGTTCAGATTGGACTCGGCGATGGCGATGGCCAGCGCCAGCTGGGGGTTGACTCTGTGACGTTTGGCCGCCTGGCGGATCATGCTGGCCAGCTGCTGCTTGCTCGTGGATTGGCGGGCCAGGTAGCTGTCCTGATCGAAGGGGGTGCTGGGCCGCACCCAGGGCGCGCCGCCTCCGCTGCCACCGACGCCACAGGTGCCGAGGGGGGCGTTGCCGACCCGTTCGTTGTAGTAGCGGGCGGCCTGCTGATTGCCGAGGCGCATGGCCATGGCCAGGTAGGCGTTGGCGTGGCGCGCGTTGCGTATCCCTTGAGGACCGCGAGCCAGCAGGCGACCGATGCGGTAGTAGGCTTCCGGGTTGCCCAGGCTGGCGGCGGTGCAGTAGTGGGCGATGGCCTGCCTCGGGTTGCCGCGCTCCATGGCGGCGCCCTGGCGCAGGGCGCTCATCGCCTTGGGGGCCTGGCGAAATGCATCGGCATGGGCCGATGCCGTGGTCAACAGCAGGAGCAGCCCCCAGCCCCAGGCGCAGAGTCTCTGCATGATGGTTACCTCGTTGGCTTGTCCGGAAGATATAGGTTCTCCACGGGGTGGCTGCCAGCCAGACGATGGAACATGTGGTTATGTGTCAGGTCATCAGAGACGAAAACGATATGGAACTTTTAGGCGGGGGAAGATCCTGCTGGTGGTGACGACCTGAGGTGCGGGCAGGGCCGCGCTGTTGTGCAGCCCATCTTAGTTGATGCGATTGTTAGTTGTCGGGTGATAGACGGCGATCATCATGATGTAATACCTTGTATTTGTGCGGGTTCTGGCGCTCAGTCCACCTTCTTCATGATGTGCGCAACAGGATCCCTTGGATTATTTTCATTGTCGGGAAGCTCATATGGGTGATTCAGTCGATGTGTCAGTCGTAGTACCAGCCAAGGATGAACGGGACAATCTGGCTCCCCTCATCAGTGAAATAGACGCCGCTCTGGGGGGCGGATACGAGTACGAATTGATCTACGTGGATGATGGCAGCGAGGATGACAGTTATGCCCTGCTGTGCGAGCTGAAGTCCCGCTTCACCAGGCTGCGGGTGGTGCGCCACGCCAGGGCCGTCGGCCAGAGCATGGCGGTGCTGAGCGGGGTGCGCCAGGGGCGCGGCGACTGGCTGGTGGTGCTGGACGGCGACGGCCAGAACGATCCGGCGGACATTCCCGCCATGCTGGAGGAGGCCAAGCGCCGTTTCGCGGCGGACAAGAGCCAGGTCGGGCTCATCGGCCACCGTGTCACTCGCCGGGATGACTGGGTGAAACGCCTCTCGTCCAGGCTGGCGAACGGTTTTCGCGATCTGCTGCTGCGGGACGGCATCCCGGATACCGGCTGCGGCCTCAAGGTGGTGCGCCGCGACTGGTATCTGCGCCTGCCCGGCTTCAACCACATGCACCGCTACATCCCGGCCCTGATCCAGGCCCAGGGGGGCCGCATGTCTCCCTGGCCGGTCAACCACAGGCCGCGGCAGGCGGGCGTTTCCAAGTACGGCGTCTGGAACCGGCTCTGGGTCGGGCTGGTGGACGTGGTCGGCGTCTGGTGGTTGCAGCGCCGCTCCAAGGTGGTCGAGATCCGGGAGATGCTGGAGTGATGGACACCCTGCTTTCGTTGTCATCGGTCTGGCCGGACCGGGATGAGGTCGCCCCCCATGTCGGCGGTTTGAACCGGGGAGGGCGGCGATGATCGATGCCCTGCTTTCCATGGAGCTGACCTGGTTTGACTGGACGGGTCTGCATGTCACCGGCTGGAAGCTTATCGGCTACACGGGGGCGCTCATGTTCGGCGGGCGCTGGCTGGTGCAGTTCCTGGCCTCGAAGCGGGCCGGCCGGCCCGTCATTCCCCGCCTGTTCTGGTACATGAGCGTGCTCGGCAGCCTGATGACGCTCAGCTACTTCATCTTCTCCCCCAAGCAGGACTCCGTCGGCGTGCTGCAGAACCTCTTCCCCACCTTTACCGCCCTCTACAGCCTCTATCTGGACATCCAGCACAGAGGGTGGAAGCGGGACAAGGTCGTCGACGACTATGAGGTTCGTCATGGTAAATGATCGTTATCTGCTCAGGCAGGAGTCGCTGGGCTGGCTGCTGCTGATCGCCCTGGTGGTGCTGGGGGCGGGCCTCGGCCTGCGGGATCCCTGGCCCGCCGACGAGCCGCGCTTCGCCCTGATCGCCAAGGAGATGGTGGAGAGCGGCCAGTGGCTCTTCCCCATGCGCGGCGGCGAGATCTACCCGGACAAGCCCCCCCTGTTTATGTGGGGGATAGCGATAGGGTATCTGCTGACCGGTTCCATCAAGGTGGCCTTCCTGCTGCCCTCCCTGCTGGCGGGCCTGCTGACCATCGCGCTGGTGTGGGATCTGGGGCGCCGGCTGTGGAGCGCACAGGTCGGCTTCATGGCCGGTCTGCTGCTGCTCTTTACTGTCCAGTTCACCCTGCAGGCCAAGACGGCGCAGATCGATGCGCTGGTCACCTTCTTCATCACCTTGGGGGTCTATGGCTTCGTCCGCTTCCTGCTCTGTGGTGGCGGTTGGCGCTGGTACTGGCTCGGCTGGTTCGCCGCCGGGCTCGGCATCATCACCAAGGGGGTGGGGCTGCTGGCCCTGCTGATCCTGATCCCGGCCGTCTGGACCCACAGGGAGAAGATCCGCGCCGCCACCAGGGGCGATTGGCTCAAGGGGCTGGCGGGGCCGCTCTTTATGGTGCTGGCCATCGCTCTCTGGCTGGTGCCCATGTTGCTCGCCGTGGCCCAGAGCGGGGATCCCGTGCTGCAGGCCTACCGGGACAACATACTGCTGCGCCAGACGGTGACCCGCTATGCCAACGCCTGGCATCACGTCAAACCCTTCTGGTACTACCTCACCTCGGTGATCCCGCCATTCTGGCTGCCGCTCTCCCTGCTGCTGCCCTGGCTGGTGGTGGCATGGCGCAAGGCCATCCAGGGGCAGGACAGGCGCATCATATTGCTGCTCGGTTACCTGGTGCTGGTGATCCTCTTCTTCTCGGCCTCGCCGGGCAAGCGCGGCGTCTATGTCACGCCGGGGACGCCGGCGCTGGCCCTGCTGACGGCTCCCTTCGTCGCCGAGCTGCTGGCGAGGGTCTGGCCCGCACGCCTGCTGGGTGGACTCGGCTGGCTGCTGGGGATCATCTGCGTGGGCGGGGCGGGGGCGCTGGCCTTCAGTGCCAGGCTGGCGAGCAGACTGGGGGATCTGGGCCCGGCCCCCTGGCTGCCCCTGCTGGCGATGGGAGGGGCGCTGCTGCTGGTCAATGCGCTGCTGCGCCGGGCGCCGCTCAGTGCCCTCCTCTGTTCGCTGGCGGTGGGGTGGCTCATCTACTCCAGCTGGATCTGCGTGAGGCTCAACGACATGCGCACCCCGGAGGGGGTGATGGCGCTGGCGGCGGAGCGGGTGCCTGCGGGGAACGAGCTGCTGCTGGCCGGTTTCAAGGAGCAGCACCTGCTGTTCAGCCAACGGCCCCTGCGGCATTACCCTTATCTGATGGGGGATGGGGAGCAGGCGCGCGAGGCGGCGGCCTGGATTGCGGCCGCTCCCGGTCGCTGGGTGCTGGGCGCCGCCGATCTGATGGCGGTCTGCTTCGACGCAGATCGCATGGAGAGCCTCGGCAACCGCCACCGCACCGACTGGCTGCTGGCCGGGCCTGAGGCCCTCAAGCCGGCCTGTCGCGGTCTGAGCCCACAGATAGCGCCCTTCAGCTATGCCCCCGGGCCCTGAGCCCGGACAGCAGGAGAGTAAGCCGGATAAACAGAGGGGCTGCCATTGGCAGCCCCTTTCTATTGGATGATCCTGTGCGGTCAGATGCTGTAGTACTCCCTGTACCACTTCACAAAGCTCTCGACCCCTTCGGTCAACCCTACCTTGGGGCGATAGCCGGTTGCCTCGAACAGCGCCTCTGTGTCGGCCCAGGTGGCCAGCACGTCGCCGGGCTGCATGGGCAGCATGTTGCGGATCGCCCGTTTGCCGAGCGCCGTCTCTATGGCCTCCACGAAGTCCAGCAGCCGCACCGGGCTGCCGTTGCCGATGTTGAAGAGGCGGTAGGGGGCCGGGCTGGCATCCGTCTGCCCCTGCCAGTTGGCATCGCCGACCGGTGGCCTGTCCGCGACCCGCACTATCCCCTCCACGATGTCGTCCACATGGGTGAAATCCCGGCTGAGCTGGCCCTGGTTGTAGATGTCGATGGGCTCGCCCTTGAGGATGGCGCGCACGAACTTGAACAGCGCCATGTCGGGGCGACCCCAGGGACCGTAGACGGTGAAGAAGCGCAGGCCCGTGGTGGGCAGACCGTAGAGGTGGGAGTAGGAGTGGGCCATCAGCTCGTTCGCCTTCTTGCTCGCCGCGTAGAGAGAGACAGGGTGATCCACTCCGTCCGTGGTCTTGAACGGCATCTGCTCGTTGAGGCCATAGACCGAGCTGGACGAGGCGTAGACCAGGTGCTGTACCCCGTGATGGCGGCACCCCTCCAGCACGGTCAGGGTGCCGGTGAGGTTGCTGTCGGCGTAGGCAAAGGGGTTGTCCAGGGAGTAGCGGACCCCGGCCTGGGCGCCGAGGTGGATCACCCGCTCGAATTGCTCCCGGGCGAACAGCTCGGCCATGGCGGTGCGATCGGCGAGATCGAGGCGCTCGAAGCGAAAACCGGGCAGGGGGCCGAGCCGCGCGAGGCGCGCCTCCTTCAGGCTCACCTCGTAGTAGTCGTTGAGGTTGTCGATGCCGACCACCTCGTGGCCCTCGGCGCACAGCCGCCCAGCCAGGTGAAAGCCGATGAAACCGGCTGCGCCGGTGACGAGATACTTCATCGCGGCTGCCCCAGACCGTGCGCCTGTTCCAGGCTGTCGCCTCGGCCGATGGCGTAATAGGTGAAGCCGCGCTGGTGCAGGCGGGCCGGATCGTAGAGGTTGCGACCATCGATGATGACGGCCTGCTTCAGGGTGCGCTGGATCAGCTCGAAGTCGGGGGCGCGGAACTGCTGCCACTCGGTGCAGATGAGCAGGGCATCGGCGCCCTTGAGGGCCGCCTCCTGGGTGCCGCACAGGGTCAGGTCGTCCCGCAGGCCGTAGAGGTGCTGGGCCTCTTTCATGGCCTCGGGGTCGTACGCCTGCACCCTGCCGCCGGCGGCCCAGATGGCGTCCATCAGCACCCGGCTCGGGGCCTCCCGCATGTCGTCTGTGTTGGGCTTGAAGGCGAGCCCCCAGAGCGCGAAGGTGCGGCCGCTCAAGTCGGCGCCGAAGTGCTGGTGCAGCCGCTCGGCGAGCCTGTGCTTCTGCCTGTCGTTGACCTGTTCCACCGAGCGCAGCAGCGGCGCCTCGCAGCCCGCCTCCTTGGCGGTGTGGATCAGCGCCTTCACGTCCTTCGGGAAGCAGGATCCGCCGTAGCCGCAGCCCGGATAGATGAAGTGGTAGCCGATGCGCGGATCGGCGCCTATGCCCTTGCGCACCGCCTCGATATCGGCCCCCAGCTTCTCCGCCAGATTGGCCATCTCGTTCATGAAGGAGATCTTGGTGGCCAGCATGGCGTTGGCGGCGTACTTGGTCAGCTCGGCGCTGCGCTCATCCATCTGGATGATGCGATCGTGCTGGCGGTTGAAGGGGGCATAGAGCTCCTCCAGCAAGGCGAAGGCATGGGACGAGCCGGTGCCGATGATGATGCGATCCGGTCGCAGGCAGTCACTGACGGCGGCCCCCTCCTTGAGAAACTCGGGGTTGGAGACCACCTCGAGCGGCAGCGAGACGCCGCGCTCGTGCAGGATGGCCTCGATGTGCCGACGCACCCTGGTCGCGGTGCCGACCGGTACCGTGCTCTTGTTGACCACCACCTTGCCCGTTTCCATCAGGCGGCCTATGGTGCCCGCCACCGCCAGCACGTGCTGCAGATCGGCTGAGCCGTCCTCATCCGGCGGGGTGCCGACCGCGATGAAGATGAGCTCGGCGAAGCCCACCCCCTCGGCCACGTCCGTGGTGAAGTGCAGGCGACCGGCCTGGTGGTTGGCCTGCACCATGGGGGCCAGGCCGGGTTCGAAGATGGGGATGATGCCTTCTTTCAGCCGGCCGACCTTGGCGGCATCCACATCCACACAGGTCACCTGGTGGCCCATCTCGGCCAGCACGGCGGCCTGGACCAGACCCACATAACCTATTCCGAATACGGCGACTCTCATCTGCGGCGACTCCTTGGGGGCAGAGATTTGCGAGGCCCCATTCTAGAACGATTCATTGTCGGTAACAGCGGGATCCGTCCGGTTTTTCAGCCTGGGGCCAGGGTGGCGCGGGGGAGAGTGGCTGATCTTGGTGCAGGGGTTGTAACGCAGGGCTGACGAGCACCATTTTGGTGCGTACTGCCACCGTCTTGTGATCCGGCTCACTGAAATCGGACACTGTGGTCATAAACGAAGTCCCGATCCACGGGGCTCGCCACCGCCAGTGCTGGCGGCAGACACTCTTTTCACTTCGCATGGACACCCGGTTATGGACAACACCCCCCGCTCTGCACACCCGCTCTATGAGGATGTGCTCGCCCTGCTGACCGCGGCAGGCTTCGTCTCCCTCGGCATCTTCCTGTTCCACCAGGTCGGCCTGCTCACCGGCGGCACCGCCGGGCTGGCGCTGTTGCTGCAGCAGGTGACCGGCATCAGCTTCGGCCTGCTGTTCTTCGCCATGAACCTGCCGTTCTACGCCCTGGCCTGGCTCAGGATGGGGCCGCGCTTCACCCTCAATACCTTTGCCGCCGTGGCCACCGTCTCCTTCATGACGGATCACCTCAACGCCGTGCTGCAGATAGGCAAGATCGAGCCCGTCTACGCGGCGCTCATCGGCGGCACCCTGATCGGCATGGGGTTGCTCATCATGTTTCGCCACAAGGCGAGCCTGGGGGGCTTCAATATCCTGGCGCTCTTCATCCAGGACAGGTTCGGCATCCGGGCAGGCAAGCTGCAGATGGGACTGGATTGCGCCATCGTCGTCGCCTCCTTCTTCGTGGTCTCCCCCTGGCTGCTGGCGCTCTCCGTGGTGGCCGCCATCATCTGTAACCTGGTGTTGACACTCAATCACAAGCCGGGCCGCTACCAGATCGCCTGACCAACCCGCAGACAGAAACAAACAGAGCGCCCGAGGGCGCTCTGTTTGTTTCTGAATCTCACCAATATGCCGGCCAATCACACCACCATGGGTTATCCCGTCTCGGGGTGGTGGATGGCTTGTACGGGATGGTCGTGGACTGAGAGGGCGATGCGCCCGGTATCACACCGCCATGGCGGACTGCCCCGTCTCGGGATGGTGGATGAACGGCATCACACCACCATGGGTTGTCCCGTCTCGGGGTGGTGGATCACCTGGGCGGGGTAGTCGTAGAGCCGGGCGATGAGCGCCGGGGTGAGCACCTCGGCCGGGGGGCCGTCCGCCATCAGGCGACCGCGCTCCAGCATCACCAGCCGATCGGCGTAACGGGCCGCCAGATTGAGGTCGTGCAGCACCACCAGCACGGCGGTGTTGCGACCGGCCAGGGCGCGGGCCATGGTAAGCAGCTGGTGCTGGTACTTGAGGTCGAGGGCCGAGGTGGGTTCGTCGAGCAGCAGCAGCCGCGCTTGCTGCGGTTCGTCCGGGGCCTGCCAGATCTGGGCCAGCACCCGGGCGAACTGCACCCGCTGGCGCTCCCCGCCTGAGAGGCCGGGGTAGAGGCGGCCCGTCAGGTGATCCACCCCGGCGTGGGTCATGGCGGCACGCACAATCTCGTCGCGTCGGCTGGCGGGCTCGCTGTGGGGCAGTCGCCCCATGGCCACCACCTCCTCGCACAGGAAGGGGAAACTCAGGGACGAGCTTTGCGGCAGCACCCCGAGCCTGTGGGCCAGCGCGTTGCCGGCCCACTCCTGTCGTTTCTGGCCGAACAGGGCGATGGCTCCCTCATGTGCCAGCTCGCCGGTCAGGCATTTGAGCAGCGAGCTTTTTCCGGCGCCATTCGGGCCGAGCAGGGCGGTCAGACTGCCGGCCTGCAGCTCGAGATCCAGGCGGTCCAGAATGAGGCGGTTGCCCAGGCGGAGGCTGAGCTCCCGGCAGACAAGCAGGGGGGGGGATCCAGGCAAGGTGACGTTCTCCTGTTACAGCGTCCGGCGGCTCTTGACCAAGAGCCAGATGAAGAAGGGTGCCCCCATCAGGGCGGTGATGATGCCCACCGGCAGCTCGGCCGGCGCCAGCAGGGTGCGGGCCAGCATGTCGGCCCCCAGCAGCAGGCCTGCCCCCAGCAGGGCCGACAGCGGCAGCAGGCGGACATGGTTGGGCCCCGCCAGCAGCCGCACCAGGTGAGGCACCACCAGGCCGACGAAGCCGATCATGCCCGCCACTGCCACCGCCACGCCGACCCCGGCGGCGGTGAGCAGGATCAGGCGCCGCTTGAGCGCCTGCACGTTTACCCCCAGATGACGGGCTTCTCCCTCTCCCAGCAGCAGGGCGTTGAGGGGGTTGGCATCGCGCATGAAGAGCCACAGCAGGGCGGCCAGGGTCGCCAGCGCCAGCGCCACGTCCAGCGGCTTGCCCGCGGCCAGCGACCCCATCTGCCACAGGCTGAGGTTGCGCAGCATCTGATCGTCCGCCAGGTAAGTCAGCAGCCCTATCACGGCACCGGACAGCGCCGTGATGGCGACCCCCGCCAGCAGCATGACGGTGACCGAGGTTACCCCCTCACGGGTGCCGAGCAGATAGACAAGCGTGGTGGTGAGGGCCCCGCCGAGAAAGGCGAGCAGGGGCAGCAGGCCGAGGCCGAGCAGGCTCTGCCACTGTTGGCTTAAGGGGGCCAGCAGCACTATGGCTAGGGCGGCACCCAGGGCTGCTCCGCCGGAGACCCCAATGATGCCGGGGTCGGCGAGGGGGTTGCGAAACAGCCCCTGCATCACGGCGCCGCAGAGGCCGAGAATGGCCCCCACCGCGATGCAGAGCAGGGTGCGTGGCAGGCGGATCTCCTGCACGATCAAAAGTTTGTGGGCCTCAATTCCGCTCTGCTGTCCGGCGAACAGGGCGCGCAGGCTCTCGCCGAGGGAGAGGGACATGGGGCCGGTCGCGAGGGACCCGACCAGCAGCAGCGCCAGGGCGGCGGTGGTGAGGGTGAGCAGCCAGGGCAGGGGCAGACGCATCAGGAGCCCAGCTTGATCCACTGGGCGATCTGGTTCGCCTGCTGCAGGGAACGCAGGCTGAGCCCCCCTTGCAGGGCGTGACCGTCGATGGCATGGATGGCCCTGTTCTTGCCGGCCGGGGTGGCGGAAAGGGCGGGTACCTGGCTCAGCACGGTTTCAGGATCCTGATACCGCTGCCAGTCGCGACCGCTCACCAGCACCAGATCCGGTTGCAGCTCGATGAGGGATTCGGTGGAGACGGGCTTGTAGTCGTGCAACTGGGCCACCGGGTTGACGCCGCCCGCCAGGGTGACGAGGGCGCTGGCGGTGGTATTGCCACCGGCGATGCTGGTGGGCTGACCCTTGTGCAGCAGCAGGAAGGCCACCTTGAGCGGCTTGTTCTGCTTCGCCTGCGCCGCCAGGGTGTCGCTCTGGGTGGCGATCTCGGCCTTCAGCCTGGTGCCGGCGGCTTGATTGCCCAGCAAGCCGGCCAGGGTGTCGATCCGCTCGTTGAGGTTGGCCAGGGTCGGGGCCGTGGCCATGACCTTCACCTCGACGCCGGCCCGGCGCAGTTGATCAAGCGTGCTGCTCGGACCCATCTCGTCGCTGCCGACCACCAGGGTCGGAGCCAGGCTCAGGATCCCTTCGGCGGCGAGGGCGCGGTGATAGCCGACCTTGGGCACGCCTCTGGGCTCCGGACTGCTGACATCGGTGGCGACCAGGCTCTGCTCGCCCCCCAGCGCCAGGATGAGTTCAGTAGTGGCAGGGCCTATGCTGACGATACGCTCTCCTGCCGCGGCGGATGGGGAAGAGAGGGAAAGGGCACAGCCGAGCAGGCTGAATGCGAGGGCAAAACGACGGCCCATGGGAACCTCCGAAGGGTGAGTGGGATTGCTGCCGAGAATATCAAGCGCAGAAGAAAAATGCACCGATAATGAAATCGATTATCAATTGCATTGAATGGGCTGCTTTATTACAGTATTCGCCGCCAGACTGAGCACCATTGCCAGATCATCCAGGGAGAACCGATGAGCATTGCACAACGCATTCATGCGCTGCTGGAACAAGATCCCAGCGCCCATCCTTCCAGCATCGCCACCGAGCTGGCCGTCAGTGAATGGGAGGTGGTGCGCCACCTGCCCGCCGAGCTGATGACCCAAGTGCCGAGCGATCAGGCCGAGGCCCTGCTGGCGGATCTGGCCAGTTGGGGTCAGGTGACCACCATTGTGGAGTCCGACGGCTCCATCTTCGAGGTGAAGGCCCCCTTCCCCAGGGGCAAGACGGCCCGCGGTTACTACAACCTGATGGGTCGGGACGGGGAGATGCACGGTCATCTCAAGCTCGACAACGTGGTCGGCATCGCCCTGGTCAGCAAGCTGTTCATGGGCAAGGAGGGGCACTCCTTCCAGTTCTTCGGCCACAGCGGCCGCTGCATTTTCAAGATCTACCTGGGGCGTGACGAGCAGCGTCGGCTGCTGCCTGACCAGGTAGAGCGTTTCAAGGCCCTGCGCCACCAGTATCAAGAGGAAGTGAAAGCATGAGTGAACGTCAGGAGCGTCTGCAGAACCGTCTGCAACCGGAGATCCGCGAATTTCGTGACGGTTGCCGCACCCTGCAGCTCGCGACCGTGGATGGCGAAGGCAACCCCAATGCCAGCTACGCCCCCTTCGTGCTGCAGGAGGATGGCTACTATGTGCTGATCTCCGAGATAGCCCGCCATGCCCGCAACCTGCAGCAGGTGCCCAAGGTGTCGCTGATGCTGATCGAGGACGAGACCGGCGCCCGCGAACTGTTCGCCCGCAAGCGGCTCACCTTCGATGCCGTGGCCGAGGTGGTGGCACGGGATGACGAGCGCTGGGGCAAGGCGATAGCGGCGCTGGAAGGGCGTTTCGGCGACATAGTCCGGGGGCTCTCCAACCTCAAGGACTTCGTGCTGTTTCGCCTCAAGCCCGAGCAGGGTCTGTTCGTCAAGGGCTTCGGCCAGGCGTTTCGGGTCTCCGGTGACGAGCTGGTGGACTTCGTCCACCTGGTGGAGGGGCACAAGCGCGTCGACAACGGCGCCGAGTTGACCAGCGAGACGGACGCACCGGTCTGAGGAGCGGGATCATCAGATGAAAAACGGGCAGCCTGGGCTGCCCGTTTTGTTATCGGTGGAGCATTACTCCTGCCAGGAGGCCTTGTTGGGGAAGGCGTCCCGATCGGCCTGGGTGGCGGTCTCGTTGCACTCCCCCCGGATCTTCCAGGAGGTCTGGCTGAGGACTATGTAGCCGGTGCGGCAATAGTTGCGCGCCGCCAGCGTCTCGGTCAGCTGCTCGTCCTGTAGCGCCTCGCGGCGCTCCAGCAGGCTCTTGCTGTTGCGGCTCAGCCGGCTGTCATCCTCCTGCAACCGACTCGGCAGGACGTCGAGGGGAGCAGCCTCGAAGGTGAAGCGCTTGCTCCCCTCTTCGTTGATGTGGGTGTGAAACAGGGGGGCCCGACCGCCCTGCGCCGTCCCCGGCAGACCGGAGCAGGCGGTGATCGCCGGTAACGACAGCACGAGGGCAACGACAGAGAATAAACGCACACAAGACTCCAAGCAGGTGATCACGAAAAGGCGGGCAGCTTAGCACGCCAGCGCGGGCTGAGCGGGAGCGAGCAGTTCATCCGTGGTGAGCAGGGTCACGCTTCTGCCCTGTGGCAGGCTGAGGTGCCGCCACATGAAATGGTGGTGCTCGATGATCTTCTCGGCGCTCAGATGGGGTCTGTCCGCCGTGGTGTGGGCATCCGTCACCGCAAAGACGTCAAACCCATGGGCGGCGGCACTGCGCAATGTGGTGTCGACGCAAAAGTCGGTGGCACAGCCACAGATCAGCAGGCGATCCACCGCCTGTTCCGCCAGCAGGAAGCCGAGCTCGGTGTCGAGGAAGCTGTCACAGGCGGTCTTGCGCACCCGGCTGTCGTGGGGAGACGGGGTCAGATCGGCGTGCAGTTGCCAGCCAGCACTGCCAGGTTCCAGCTCGGAACCCGGTTCGTCGTGTTGCACATAGATGACACGCCCGTGCCCGCCCCGCACGCCGTCAGCCAGGCGATTGACGTTGGCGATGACCTGGGCATCCTGATGGCGAGGGTTATCAAACAACCCCTGTTGCATGTCGATGACGAGTAACACATCCATATGAAATCCTTGGGCTATTTTGAGGGTTGCAGCCACTGGCTGCAGTCACGGCTTCGGGATTGATGCAGTGCGCCCATATCTTGCTTCATTTCCTCCGTATTTAGCCAGCGCTCTGGCAGGGGAGCTATGTGCACCCGCACGTCGGCGCTCCGTCCGGGGGCGGCCTTGCCATCCTGGGAGCCAGTCTCAGGCACCACCAGGGCGACTTTCAGCGCCGGATTGCGGCTGGCGATGCGGCTCGCGATACCCAGCCCCCCCTCCACGTGGAAGTTGCCGGCGATGTGCATGATGCGTCGGCCGGGATGCTGCTCGAGGTAATCGACCATGCTCTCGGCCATGGTGTCATCCCAGCTGGTCTGGGCGGCGAAGCGGCGGGCATTTCCGTCCGCATCCCCATGATGCAGGGAGGCCATGAACTTCTGGCGATAGGGGTCATCCCCCAGGGTGAGCTCGCGGGCGAGCTGGCTGCGGCGGCTGGCAGGCAGCTTGTCGAGCCACTCGGGCCCTTCCTGGCCGACGCAGCTCACCAGTGGCTTGGGGGCATTGGCGGCGATCACCGTCAGCTGCTGCGCCTTGGCAAACTCCACCAGGGGGCGGTAGTCGCTCGGGTAATTGGGCCAGGCGTGGCCGTCCCGGATCAGCGCCGCCTCGCCGATGCGCCCGGCCAGGTAGGCATCCAGCACCGGCTGATCGGCGCGGCTGAACTGCTCCATGGAGAGCACCAGCGCCCGGCCATCGAGGCGCGACATACCGGCCAGCTCCGCCAGCAGGTTGGCTTGCAGCAGGTGCACGGCCGGGTGGCTGTGCAGCTCGCCCACCAGCACTATGTCCGCATCCTTCACCCTGTCCATTGCCTGGGCGAGGCTGAGGGGGCTGTCGTCCGTCCCCTCGCCAAGCTGGTAGTGATAGAGGGTCTGGGGAGGCTGGCTCTGCGGCGGGGTGGCGCAGGCGGCCAGCAGCAGGGGCAGGGCGAGCAGGGGGAGTCGTCGAGTCATGGCATCTCACTCACAAGGGCAGAGTTTGGCAAAGGCACTGCACCACACGATGGCAGCATGGCGAGCAGGAAAAAAGAGGCGCTAGTGTAAAACCGTCCAGAAGCAAAAGAAAATGAGAATGATTCACTTTATTATTGATCTTTGTCACTGACTGGGTAAGATGCCGCTCGATTGATAATGATTCTCAATAAGGACTTTGCAGTGGCGCACAACAACACCCCCTCACTGATTGCCCTCGCCGTGGCGGCAGGGCTGGTTTCCCCCGCTTTCGCCGCAGACAGGAAAACGGATGAAGTCATGGTGGTCAGCGGCTCCCGCATGGAGCAGAAGCTGGAAGACGTCTCCGGCCCCATCGCCGTCATCACCTCGGAGCAGATAGAAGAGCAGGTGGTCAGCAACGTGGCCGACCTGTTCCGCTACGAGCCCGGCGTGAGCGTGCAGGGGGGGGGCGGGGGATGCCCAGACCTTCACCATCCGCGGCATGAGCGAGAACCGGGTCAAGGTGGTGCAGGACGGCGTGCGCCAGAACGACGCCTACAAGAACGGCGGTGTGGGTCAGACCTACTTCGACACCGACATGATCAAGCAGGTGGAGGTGGCCAAGGGGCCGGCGTCCGCCGCCTACGGCTCCGATGCCCTGGGGGGCGTCATCGCCATCACCACCAAGGATGCCGGCGATTTCCTGAAGGGCCGCGACAGCTACCTGGACGCGACCACGGGCTATGCCTCCAGCAGCCACCAGAAGATGGGGGGCATCACGGGGGCGCTGCGCACCGGGGAGTTCGAAAACCTGCTGCGCTACACCTGGCGCGACGGCGGGGTGACCCAGAACCATGACGGCGACAAGGAGGAGTTCGACATCGTCAGCCAGGCGGTGCTGTTCAAGAGCAAGTGGAATCTCAGCGACGATCAGTTCCTGAAGCTGACGGTCGACTACTTCACCGAGGGGCAGGATCCGCACGCGGTCGACCTGACCAAGGCGGGTTCCGTCTTCAACCAGCCGATCACCGACAAGGAGACCGACAACCTCTCCCTGGTGCTGGATCACGGCCTCGCCCTGAACGCCCCCTGGGCGGATCGGGTGGACAGCAAGATTTACTACAGCCGCGCCAAGCAGACCCTGGATCAGTACGCCTCCTCCAAGTATCCGGTCATGCCGGGCAACCCCTATGTGACCAAGAACTCCCTGGATCACAACGGGTTCGAGCAGGAGAGCCTGGGTGCCCAGGTGAAGTTCAGCAAGGCGCTCGTCAATCAGCGTCTGGCCTGGGGTGTGGAGTATGAGCACACCGACAACGAGCGTACCCGCTTCAAGGCACCAACAGTGCCCGGGGACTTCGTCGGCTACAGCGAGCTGAGCTTCCCGTCCACCACCAGCGATCGCAGCGCGCTCTGGGCCTTCGACGAGATCAAGTTTGGCGAGCGCTGGGTGCTGACCCCGGGCGCCCGTTACGACTACTACAAGATGACCCCGGACGAGGATCCCGCCTACACCGGCGAGAACATGCAGAAGATCTCCGAAGGGGAGTTCTCCCCCAAGCTGGGGCTGGTGTTCAAGGCTCACGAGGCGGCCAACCTGTTCGCCCAGTACAGCCACGGCTTCAAGGCGCCCATGTATGACAACGCCTTCTCCACCCTGAACCACCAGGCGTACGGTTATCGCATCGAGCCGAACCCGGGCCTCAAGCCAGAGAGCAGCGACGGCATCGATCTCGGCGTGCGTGGCAGCCGCGGTGGCTTCAGCTATGAGGTGGCCACCTTCTACAACAAGTTCGACGACTTCATCGAGCTGACAGGGGTGGGCACAGAGGGGCGCACCGCCATCTATCAGTACCAGAACCTGGACAAGGCGACCACCAAGGGGGCCGAGGTCAAGGCGGACTACTGGCTCAGCGATCTGGTCAACGTCTGGGGCAACCTGGCCTACATCGAGGGCAAGGATGGCGAGGGCAACTACATCAACAGCCTGAGCCCCCTCAACGGCAGTGTCGGGGTGCGTCTGGAGCAGCCGAACTGGAATATCAACACCGCCCTGCGCTTCGCCGACGACATGGACAAGGTGGGCAAGGATTCCCGCGGCAACGACAACATCAAGAGTGCCGGCTGGGGTGTGGTGGATCTCTACGCCCAGTTCAAGCCGATGCAGGATCTGCAGCTCAACGTCGGGGTCTTCAACCTGTTTGACAAGGAGTACGTGAGCTACGAGAGCATCACCGGCCTTGCCGCCAGCGCGGACACCAGCGGCCAGACCGAACCGGGTCGCAACCTGAGTGCACGGGTCAAGTACGTGTTCTGATATGTGTCGATGATGAAGGGGCCCCGGGGCCCCTTATCTGTTTCTGGCGGGGCGGCCAAGCCTGTGCCAAAAAGAAACCCGCCAGGGGCGGGTGGAAGGATTGCAACACTCATCAGGAAGCGGTGTTATCCAGATAGACAGGGGGATGTGACAAAGGTTCAACTTTATTGATATTTCTGGTTTTTACCCTGGGTGATGCCTGGGGATCCCCGCCCCGAAATCGGTTATCATTTGTGCCCCTTGTCCCGCAGCCGAGCCCCTATGCCCGCCTTCTCCTGGTTAGCCCTGTTCTTTGGCGCCTTCTACTTCGTCTATGGCGCCTATCTGCCGTTCTGGTCCCTCTGGCTGGAAGGCATAGGAGTGAGCGCCGAACAGATAGGCCTGCTGCTGGGGATCGGCATGGCCATCCGCTTTGCCGGCAACCTGATGGTGATGGGGCGGGTCAAGGGGGCGGGCCAGTTGCTGCCCGTCACCCGGCTGCTCTGCCTGCTGAGCCTGCTGGCGTTTCTGGGCTTCTATCTCGACCACAGCCTCTGGTGGCTGGTGGCGCTGACCCTGGCGGCGAACTTCATCTACCCGACCCTGATGCCCATGGGGGAGGCACTTGCCACCCGCATGGTGGTGCAGACCCACCTCGATTACGGCAAGGTGCGGTTGTGCGGCTCCTTCGCCTTTATCGTTGCCTCGACCCTGGTGGGGTCCTTGGTGGGCAACTTCGGCTGCGACTGGGTGCTGCACACCATGGTGGCCGGGCTGCTGATCATGCTGGGGCTCAGCCTGCTGCCGCTGCGACCCGCCCCCCGGGAGTTGCAGGGAGAGCGGGCCAAGGCCTCCCTGAAGGAGACGCTCCAGTCCGCATCGGTGCGGCGCTTTCTGCTGATCACCGCACTGCTGCAGGGGAGCCACGCGGCCTACTACGGCTTCAGCGCCATCTACTGGAAGGCCGAGGGCTACGGCGGCACCCTGATCGGGTATCTCTGGGCCCTGGGGGTGGTGGCGGAGATCGCCATGTTCGCCGCGGACAAGCGCTTCCTCCAGCGCTTCGGCGCCCAGACCCTGTTCCTGGTGGGAGCCCTGGGCTGCGTGGTGCGCTGGGTGCTGCTCGGCAGCTCTACCGAGCTTTGGGTGCTGGTGCTGGGCCAGCTGCTGCACGGGGTCACCTTCTGCATCAGCCACCTCGGCGCCATCCGCTTCATGACCCGGCAACTGCCCGCGGAGCAGCAGATCCCCACCCAGGCGCTCTATGCGGCCCTGGGCCTCGGCATGACGGTGGCTGCCCTGATGACGGTCTGCGGCCTGCTGTTCGAACCCCTGGGCGGCGGCATCTTCTTCATCATGGTGCTGGTGGTGCTGCCGGTCTTCGTGCTGCGGCTGCGCGAAGAGAAGCCCGAACCGGGCCGATGACACCGGCCTGCCGGTCTCTGGCACGGCAGGCTCCTGACTTATCTGGACAAGGGAAGTAGAGAGATGCACCAAGGATGGCTGCTGATCGGGTTGTCGCTCGCCTATCTGGGCTTGCTGTTCCTCATCGCCTACGTGGCGGACAAGAACAAGCGCCGCCGCCCCAAGGGGCAGCCCCTGCTCTACAGCCTGTCGCTGGCGGTCTACTGCACCTCCTGGACCTTCTTCGGCACCGTCGGCCAGGCCAGCGAGTCCCCCTGGTCGCCGGTGCCCATCTACCTGGGCCCCATGCTGGTGTTTCTGTTCGGCTGGCGCCTGCTGGCTCGCCTCATCCTGGTGGCCAAGCGCGAGCACATCACCTCCATTGCCGACTTCATTGCCGCCCGTTACGGCAAGTCCCAGCGCCTGGCCATGGTGATCAGCCTCATCGCGGTGATGGGGATACTTCCCTACCTGGTGTTGCAGCTCAAGGCGATCGTCACCGGGCTGGACCTGCTGATGGCCAACAGCGCGGGGGCCAGCCCCACCAGCAACATGGCGGAGCTGGCGCTGGGCGTCACCCTGCTGCTGGCCCTGTTCAGCATACTGTTCGGCACCCGCAACCTGGACGCCACCGAACACCACAGGGGCATGGTGGTGGCCATCGCCTTCGAGTCCGTGGTCAAGCTGCTCGCCTTCATGGCGGTAGGGGGCTTCGCGCTCTGGCTCATCGTCGCCAGGCCGAGCGAGGCGCGTACTCTGGTGGCCAGCGACTTCCTCGAGGCGGTGGTGGCGGTGACGCCGGGCGGTCTGCTGGAGCTCGCCATCTACACCCTGATCGCCATGTGCGCCGTCATCTGTCTGCCGCGCCAGTTCCACGTGACTGTGGTGGAGAACAACCAGGGGCAGGATCTGCACTGGGCGCGCTGGATCTTCCCGCTCTACCTCTTCCTGATGGGGCTCTTCATCTGGCCGCTGGCGCTGGCGGGCAAGCAGTGGGTGGGGGCCGACATGGCCTCCGACACCTATGTGATCAGCCTCCCCATGTCCCTCGGCTACGACGGCATGGCCATGCTGGCGTTTCTCGGCGGCACCTCGGCGGCCACCGGCATGGTGATCGTCTGCACCATCGCCCTGGCCATCATGGTGAGCAACGATCTGGTGCTGCCAGTCTTGCTGCGCCGCGTCTGGCAGCAGGGGCGGGACGAGCGCCTGATGCGGCTGCTGCTGCAGGTGCGCCGGGGCGCCATCTTGCTGATTTTGCTGGCGGCCTGGGCGCTCTACCTCTGGCTCGGGGATCTCACCAGCCTGTCGCGCATCGGCTACCTGTCGTTCGGTGCCGTGGCCCAGTTCGCGCCGGCCCTGCTGCTCGGCCTCTATTGGCGCCATGGCAACCGCAAGGGGGTCTACCTCGGCCTGGCGCTCGGGGTCAGCCTCTGGTTCCTCACCCTGCTGGCGGAGAGCGGCCTGCTGGCGGGCTCGCCCCTGGAGGCCTTGCTGGCGCCCCCAAACTGGCCCGCGTTCCGGGAGCTGAGCCTGGGGGCCTGGTGCCTCTTCCTGAGCCTCTTGCTCAACCTGGTCGGCTATGTGGCGGGCTCCCTGCTCTCCCGGGCGGCGGTGAGCGAGCGGCTGCAGGCGGCGAACTTCGTCGGCAAGCCGAGCCGGGACACCACGGCGCTCTACCAGGCGCGGGTCTCGGTCAAGGAGCTGGAGATGCTGGCGGCCCGCTTCGTCGGGTCGAGCCGGGTCAAGCGCGCCTTCGGCCGCTTCGCCGGCGAGCACGGCGGCACCCTGGCGCCCCAGATGCAGGCCTCCGCGGATCTCATCGCCCACACCGAGCGGCTGTTGGCCGGGGTGTTCGGCACCTCGTCCGCCCGTCTGGTGCTGGCCTCGGCCCTGCAGGGGCGCAACATGCAGCTCGAGGAGATCGCCACCATAGTGGACGAGGCCTCGGACGTGTTCCGCTTCAACCGCGGCCTGCTGCAGGGGGCCATAGAGCACATGGGGCAGGGGATCTCGGTGGTGGACAGGGAGCTCAGGCTGGTGGCCTGGAACCGGCGCTACATAGAGCTGTTCTCCTATCCCCCCGGCCTCATCCAGGTGGGGCGCCCCATCGAGGAGATCATCCGCTACAACGCCGGGCAGGGGCTGTGCGGCGCGGGGGACGTGGAGGCCCAGGTAGCGCGCCGGGTCGCCTTCATGAAGCGCGGCAGCCCCCACATCTCGGCCCGGGAGCGCCCGGATGGCCGGGTGATCGAGATGCAGGGCAACCCCATGCCGGCGGGGGGCTTCGTCATGACCTTCACCGACATCACCCCGTTCCGGGCGGCGGAGCGGGTACTGCGCGAGGCCAACGAGCACCTGGAGGCGCGGGTGGCCGAGCGTACCCACGAGCTCTCCGAGCTCAACCGCCAGCTGCTGCTGGTAAACCAGCAGGTGGAGCGGGCCAACCAGTCGAAGAGCCGTTTCCTCGCGGCGGTGAGCCACGACCTGACCCAGCCGCTCAACGCGGCCAAACTCTTCACCTCCTCCCTGCTGGAGATGCTGCCCCCGGAGGACGAACCGGCCCGCATCGCCCGTCACATCGACGATGCCCTGGGGGCGACCGAGGATCTCATCACGGATCTGCTGGACATCTCGCGCCTCGAGGCGGGCAAGTTCAAGGCCAAGAAGCTCGACTTCGCCCTGAGCGACGTGCTGGGCAACCTCAAGGCGGAGTTCGGGGTGCTGGCCCAGGCCGGGGGGATCCAGTTCTCCGTGGTGGAGAGCAGCCTCGCCGTCTACAGCGACGTGCGCCTGCTGCGCCGGGTGCTGCAGAACTTCCTCACCAACGCGTTTCGCTACAACCCCGGCGGCCGGGTGCTGCTCGGCTGTCGCCGCATGGGGGACAAGGTGCGCATCGAGGTGTGGGACAACGGCCCCGGCATCCCGGAGGGCAAGCAGGAGGCGATCTTCGACGAATTTTCCCGCCTCGATCACTCCCGCACCGCCAGGGAGCAGGGGCTCGGCCTCGGACTCGCCATCGCCCGCGGCATCTCCCAGGTCCTGGGTCACCAGCTCTCCCTGCGCAGCTGGCCCGGGGCGGGATCCGTCTTTGCCATCACCCTGAACCTCGCGACCCGGCCGGTGACGCCGAGCCAGGTGACGACCCCCGCCCAGCGGGACAGCCAGCTGGAGGGGGTGAGGATCCTCTGCATCGACAACGAGGAAGACATACTCATCGCCATGGCGTCCCTGCTGGGGCGCTGGGGCTGCGAGGTGCGCTGTGCCCAGAGCCAGGAGCAGGCGCTGGCCCTCATCGGCGACGGTTTCCTGCCCGCCCTGGTGCTGTCTGACTATCACCTGGACGACGGCAAGACGGGGTTGCAGGCGCTGCACATGATCCGGCTGGCATATGGCAACGAGATAGGCGGCATCATCATCAGCGCGGATCGCAAGAGCGAGCTGCAGGCGCAGATCCGCGAACACGGCTTCGGTTATGTGAGCAAACCGGTCAAACCCCTCAAGCTCCGGGCCCTGATGAACAGCCTGTTGCTGCCGGTACAGTGACGGCATTCACATGATCGCGCATTGGATGGTGATTTTTTAAAGGCCGTTTCGGCGCCATGAATGGGGTTTTTATCGCCATGTTGCCGGCCTTTTCCCCACCATGTCGGACAAATGAGTCCCTATTGATGTCACTTCTGTCAGGTGGCGCGAAGGCGTCTCTCCTTTATAGTCATTCGGCGATTATTTTCATCGCAAACCAAGTTGTGCAAAAAAGGCAAACCGGGCGAAAGCCCGGGACGCAAAGCTTCCGGTCTAAGGGTCAGCGAACCTAGGATAGCGGGGCCACCACAGGTTGTATCGTCCATGGGCCAAGCCATGGTGGCGATGTTGTCTGCGTTACCTGTCAGGTTGCGTTGCCTTTTTCGTTGTTCATTCCAATAACGAAATAAGGAAATTCAATGATGTTCAGTCCAACACATTCCCTGCTGGCGCTCCTGGTCGGGGGCCTCTGTGCCGCTCCCGCCTTCGCCGCCGCCCCGGGCAAACCCACCATAGGCTCGGGCCCCACCAAGTTCGCCATCGTCGAAGTCAATCAGTCCGCCTCGGCCTACAACCAGCTGGTGACCGTCCACAAGGACGGTGCCCCGGTCAGCGTGACCTGGAACCTCTGGTCCGGCGACGTGGGCCAGACCGCCAAGGTGCTGCTCGACGGCAATGAGGTGTGGTCGGGCCCGGCGTCCGCCGCGGGTACCGCCAACTTCAAGGTCACCAAGGGGGGGCGCTACCAGATGCAGGTGGCCCTGTGCAACGCCGACGGCTGCACCCTCTCCGACAAGAAGGAGCTGGTGGTGGCCGACACGGACGGCAGCCACCTGGCGCCGCTCAATGCGCCCCTCAAGGAGAACAACAAGCCCTATGCCAACAAGTCCGGCAAGGTGGTGGGGGCCTACTACGTGGAGTGGGGTGTCTATGGTCGCAAGTTCACCGTGGACAAGATCCCGGCCCAGAACCTGACCCACATCCTCTACGGCTTCACCCCCATCTGCGGCGGCAACGGCATCAACGACAGCCTGAAAGAGATCTCCGGCAGCTTCGAGGCCCTGCAGCGCTCTTGCGCCGGTCGCGAAGACTTCAAGGTCTCCATCCACGATCCCTGGGCGGCGATCCAGATGTCCCAGGGCAACCTCAGCGCCTGGGACGAGCCCTACAAGGGCAACTTCGGCAACCTGATGGCGCTCAAGCAGGCCCGTCCGGACCTCAAGATCCTGCCCTCCGTCGGGGGATGGACCCTCTCCGATCCCTTCTACTTCCTGGGTGACAAGACCAAGCGCGATACCTTCGTCGCCTCGGTCAAGGAGTTCCTGCAGACCTGGAAGTTCTTCGACGGCGTGGACATCGACTGGGAGTTCCCGGGCGGCCAGGGGGCCAACCCCAACCTGGGCGGCCCGAACGATGGCGCCACCTATGTGGTGCTGATGCAGGAGCTGCGCGCCATGCTCGACGAGCTGGAAGCCGAGACCGGTCGCCAGTATGAGCTCACCTCGGCCATCAGCGCCGGCGGCGACAAGATTGCCAAGGTGGATTATCAGGCGGCCCAGCAGTACATGGACCACATCTTCCTGATGAGCTACGACTTCAGCGGCGCCTTCGACCTGAAGAATCTGGCCCACCAGACCAACCTCTTTGCCTCCAGCTGGGATCCGGCCACCAAGTACACCACAGACAAGGGCGTCAAGGCGCTGCTGGGTCAGGGGGTGGCGCCGGGCAAGATAGTGGTCGGTGCAGCCATGTACGGCCGCGGCTGGACCGGGGTGAGCGGCTACCAGGCCGGCAACCCCTTCACCGGCACCGCCACCGGACCTGTGACCGGCACCTGGGAAAATGGCGTGGTGGATTACCGCGACATCGTCAACAACCGCATGGGCGCAGGCTGGGTGCAGGGCTATGACGAGGCGGCCGAGGCCCCCTATGTCTTCAAGGCCGGCACTGGGGATCTCATCAGCTTCGACAACGATCGCTCGGTCAAGGCCAAGGGGCAGTACGTGCTGGCGAACCAGCTCGGCGGTCTGTTCGCCTGGGAGATAGACGCGGACAACGGCGACATCCTCAACGCCATGCACGAGGGGCTGGGCCACGGCGAGGGTAGCCTGCCGCCGGTCAACAAGCCGCCGGTGGCCAATGCCGGCAGCGATCTGAGCGCCACGGGCCCGGCCGAAGTGACCCTCAACGGCAGCGCCTCCCACGATCCGGAAAACGGCGTGCTGACCTACGGCTGGAAGCAGGTCTCCGGGCCCCAGGCCAGCCTGCTCGATGCTACCCAGGCCAGGGCCCGCGTGGTGCTGGACGCCGTCAGCGCCGACATCAACCTGGTGTTCGAGCTGACCGTGACCGACGATCAGGGCCTGACCGCCAAGGATCAGGTGGTGGTGACCAACAAGGCACCGCAGCCGAACCTGGCCCCCGTGGTGACGGTTCCGGCCACCGCAACCGTCGAGTCCGGTAAGCAGGTGAGCATCCAGGCCAGTGCCTCCGATCCCAATGGCGACACCCTGAGCTATCAGTGGAGCCTGCCAGCGGGCCTCACCGCCACCGGTCAGAACAGCGCGACCCTGGTGGTCACGGGCCCGAGCGTCACCAGCGACACCGCCTATGACCTGACCCTAGTGGTCACCGACGGGGCGCTGGATGCCAGTGCCACCACCCGCCTGACCGTCAAGCCGGCCAGCACCGGAGGCGGCTGCAACGCGACCGATCCGGATGCGGCCAACCATCCGGCCTGGAACGCCAGCACCGTCTACGTTTCCCCCAATACGGTGAGCCACAACCAACTGGTGTGGGAAGCCAAGTACTGGACCCAGGGCAACGAGCCGAGCCGCACCGCCGATCAGTGGAAGCTGATAAGCCAGGTACAGCTTGGATGGGATGCAGGGGTGGCCTACAACGGCGGTGATTTCACCAACCACAATGGCCGCAAGTGGCAGGCCCAGTACTGGACCAAGGGTGACGAGCCCGGCAAGGCCGCGGTCTGGGTCGACAAGGGGGCAGCCAGCTGTAACTGATTGCCATCGCAACGGGAATGGGGCCTGGGCCCCATTCTTCCCGCCGACGCTGTACCGGCAGGGGCCATCCGCCCCTGCCATTGCAACCAGAGTGTCCGAGCACTCATTCCCTATGAAGGACAGATCCCATGAAGAATCAACACCCCCTGTTTCGGGCGGGCGCCCCCCTGCTCGGCTGTGCACTGCTGGCACCGCTCGCGATGGCGCAGCAGAGCAGCACGACGGGCGCGTTTCGCAAGGACAACAGCGCCCCCCAGATCTACAGCCAGGAGGGGCTGGTCAACCATTTCGCCCAGCAATTGCCCTTGGGGGCGACCTTCGCCCCGCGGCTGATCGCCCGGGACGCCGAGAATGGGGATCTCAGTGCCCGCATCAGCCAGAAGAGCGGGGTCAATACCCAGGTGCCTGGCAACTATGTGGCCCAGTATCAGGTCAAGGACGATGGCCTGCCCGCGGTGGATGGCTTCAAGGGATGGGGGAGCACCACCACCACCTTCTCGCTGCCGGTCACCGTCTATGACCCGGAGCTGGAGCATCCCGTCAACCAGCTTGCCCTGGGGGCGCTCTGGGACGAGGGTCCCGTCATCAACAACAGCCTCCTCATGGCGGTGGGGGGCGAGCTGAGCCGTACCCTGTGGATCCCGGGTTCGAACCTGCCGCTGCTGGGGGATCGGCTGTCCATCCGGACCTTCCAGGTGAAGGAGGGGGTCTGGGGTGGCAGCAACCGCCAGTTTGCGCTGCGCCTCACCGATCCCGACAGCGGCGAGGCGCTCTATGACGGGCCCCTGGCCTTCAGCAGCGGGACCACCTTCACCCCCAGCGCCCCCATCCCGGTGCTGGCGGGACGGGATTACCACGTCACCCTGCGCTATCTGGCCGGTACCGGCCAGCAGGGCTTCAAGCGCAACGAGGCGGGGCAGTTCTGGCTCGGTGCCGAGGGAGTGCAGGAGCAGGCGCTCTATCCCTATGCCCAGGTGCTGGCCGATCCCGCCAACCGGCTCGCGTTCGACCCGGGTTTGAGCCGCCCGCTCAAGGAGAAGCTGCTGAGCAGCGCGGGGGGCGAGGAGGTGCTCCACATCCGCAAACTGCCGGGGGCCGAGGCCAGGGTGTTGAGCTACGCCATCGCGGATCCGGCACTGGCGACGCTCCAGATCCAGCCGGGAGAGGAAGAGGACAGGCTGGTGCTGAGCGGGCTGCAGGAGGGGGAGACCAACCTGGCGATCCTGGCCAACGGCGAACCGGTCGATCTGGTGCGCCTCGTCGTCACGGCGCCCAAGGTGGTGAGGCTTTCCTACAGCTACATCGCCTTCCCCGGAGAGACCCAGACCCACCTCTGGGATGACGGTGCCCTGATCCAGCGCGACATCGGCCGCCGCTACGCTCCCTACAACATCCGGCTCAGCTGGGTCGACAACGGCGTGCTGGTACACGAGTGGGACAAGGACGGTGACGGCGACTCGTACGAAGGGGATCGCTCCGAACAGGAGGCCCCCTTCTCCGAGGGCTGGATCCCGAACCAGGGGCAGGTCTTCTCCAACCTCTATGTGATCCGCAGATACAAGGATCCGGCGCGGGCATGTGGCGGGGCCGGGGCAGGGTCGTCCATGGGCATGGGGCCGGACGACGCGCCTCCCCGCGCCGGTTATCGCGCCGCCTGTCCCGGCAACGCCACCGAGCTGGGCCAGTCCCTGACCCTGGCCCACGAGCTGGGCCACAACCTGGGGCTGTGGCACGCCAAGGACACCGATCCCAATGGCGCCGCCAACCTCATGTATGTCGGTCGTCAGGAGGGGATCTTCTTCGCCCCCCAATGGCGGGTGATCCACCAGACCCTGAGCCGCCGAATCGCCGCGGGGGATCCCGGAGTGAGCGAAGACGGGGCCCCTGACCAGAACCGATGAGCGTCATGGGGCGATGACAGGTTCTGGATGGACCTTTCCTCCCCGGCACCGCGACTCACCTCCGAAGAGGGGGGCAAGGCCGAGGCGTTGCCACCCGCTTCATCAGGCTTACCACAACAGGGCATGTGGACATGCCCGCCACAATGAGAACCATAACAATGAAAAAAACACAGCTAGCCAGCCTGATCCTGACCGCCCTGGCGAGTGGCCCCCTGTTGGCCGCCGTCCAGGCTCCCGCGTCCTTGCCCTTCAATACCCAGCCACCGGTAAACGAACTGCAAGGCTCCCTGGCGGCGCAGGTGCAATTCGCCCAGAGCCAGATCCTGCCGGCCCATGTCGCCGAGGGAGACAACCAGCCCAGGCTGACCGCCCTGCGCAAGAGCCTGTTGCTGGTCAGGCCCCTGCAAGCCGAAGCCGGCGTGCCGATGACGGTGACGGCGCGAGATGGCGCCGGGCAGACGCTCGGGACGCTCACCCTCAACCCCCCCGGACAGTTGCCGAAGACGGCCTATTACCTCGAGGGTTCGCCGGAGGAGGGGGTCGACTTCACCCCGGGGCCGGGCACCAGTGGCCTCATCGACAGCAGCAGCGAGCTGGCCAGACTCAGCGACCCCGCCGGAGCCTTCCTGCAGAGCAAGTTGCAGCCCCACGCCCTGGTCACCATCCAGACCGCGGATGGCCGCTGGGTGCGGGATATTCATCTGCCGGTCGGGGCCGAGCTGGCGGGCAAGATGGTGCGGCTGGCCTCCAACGCCGGTTACAACTCGACCATTTATTACAGTGGCCGCCAGGTGACCCTCTCCCGCGGCCAGAGCCTGCAGTTCAAATTCGTGGCCGGCCAGTGGATCCGTGACGGGGAGCTGGAGAACAACGGCATCCGCTACGCGGCCGATGCCTGGAGTGCCGTGCTGCCGGCGGACTGGATCCGGCCTGGCCTGGCGCTGCAACTCAGCCAGGGCGGGCTCAGCGGCGAGCTGACGGATCTGCAGGTCGGCGCCCCGAGCGAGCTGCTCATCCACACCATCGACATCGGCATGCTGACCACTCCCCGGGATCAGTTTGCCTTCGCCAGGGATCCCGAGGCCCACCGTGAATATTTCCAGACGGTGCCGACCAGCCGGCTCATCGTCAGCCAGTACGCCCCCCTGTCGCTGCCGGAGGTGATGCTGCCAAACGGCACCCTGCTCACCGACTTCGATCCCAGCCAGGGCGGCTGGCACGAGGGCACCATGCGCCAGCGCATCGGCAAGGAGCTGATCTCCCACGGCATCGACAACGCGAACTACGGCATCAACAGCACGGCCGGCGAAGGGGAGAGCAGCCATCCCTATGTGGTGGCCCAGCTGGCGGCCCACAACAGCCGGGGCAAGTACGCCAACGGCATCCAGGTGCACGGGGGCTCGGGGGGCGGCGGCATCGTCACCCTCGACAGCTCCCTCGGCAACGAGTTCAGCCACGAGGTGGGCCACAACTATGGCCTGGGGCACTATGTCGGCGGTTTCACCGGCTCGGTGCACCGTAGCGCCGAGGCGGTCAACTCGACCTGGGGCTGGGACGGGGATCGCAATCGCTTCATTCCCAACTTCGGCCCCGCCCGCACCGGCCAGAGCGCCTGTCTCGACGGTCAGTGCCAAGCACCGTTCGAGGGCCACGCGTTCGGTTTCGATGCCATGGCGGGCGGCGCGCCCTTCTCCGGCTTCAACCGCTTCACCCTCTACACCCCGAACTCGGCCGCCATCATCCAGCGTTTCCTCGAGAGCAAGGCGGTGTTCGATGCCACTTCCCCGACCGGATTTCGCAAATGGGATGCCGCCACCGCCACCATGGTGCCCTACCAGCACAGGGTCGAGCGGCTGGAGCAGATCAGCGCCCCGGTCAATGACCTGAGTGAAGCCAGGCTGGCGGCCCTGCTGGCGGAGTATGACCTGGTCAAGGTAGCCATGTGGGACGGCAACTGGACGCGCAACATCCAGGCGCCGCCTGCCGGAGCCGGGAATGCGGGGCACATCCTGACCGTGGAGCACAGTGCCGGCTACAACAGCATCCTCTTCATCAACGGCCAGCAGATCACCGTCTCCCGTGGCTTCAAGAAGAGCTACACCTCGGACGGCAGCCGCTGGCACGAAGGGCCTGTGGTGGATACTCGGGTGGCGCGCAAGCCGCAGGCATTCGGGGTGCCGGTGACGACCCTGGTGGGCTATTACGATCCTCGCGGGTTGTTGCCGAGCTACCTCTATCCGGCCTTGCACGGCGCTTACGGTTTCGGCTATGGGGATGACGGGGAGCGGATCGGGGCGGGGGATTGCCAGCTGCAGGTGGAGACCCGGGATGGCTTGCTGCACTTCCGGCTCGCCAATCACCGGCTCAATGCCGGCGTGATGAACAAGTTCCATGTCAACGTGCCCACGGCCAGCGAACCACGGAGCGCCGCCGTGATCTGTGCCGCCCGTACCCTGGATCAGAGGCCCGTCCCGGCGCCGGGGGCGGCACTCTCCTTCACCGTCAACGGGCGTCCGCTCGAGTAGGTGGCCTCCCCGTCAGACCAGGGGCGAGCACGGCCCATACAGACAAAAATGCCAAACAAAAGGCCCATACGGGCCTTTTTTTCATCCGGAATGGCGCGCTCAGAGCGGCTTCTGCCACAGGCTCAGCAGCAGATCCTGCTCGAGCGCGTCAGGCCCCTGATGGGTGAAGGCATGGCGCTGCTCGCCGCTGGCGCGCCAGCCGAGGCGGCTGGTCTCCAGAATGTGTTCGCGCAAACCTTGATCCAGCGCCGTGCTGAACTGGCTGCGCTGCCGGGCAACCGGGGTGAGCCCGGCGAGGCTCGGCCAGCTCAGGGGGTGTTCCATGCTCACCGGGTTCAGGCTGACGCGCAATTGCCACTGGTGGCGAGGACCCGGCTGCACATGGAGCAGGTAGCCGCCCGGCGCCAGCCAGTTGACCAGCTGCTCTGTCTTGACCTTGAGGTCGTTGACCAGCAACACCTGGGCCTTGCCTGGTTGCAGCGGGGCGCGCGCCGGATCGGCGATGACGAACTGAGCCTCAGGCTGCGCCTTGTTGGCGGCGAAGATGGCGTTCTTGGCGATGTCGAACCCGGCGAATTGCCAGCCAGGGAGGCGCTCGGCCAGGGCGCGGCAGTAGTAGCCCTCGCCACAGCCCAGATGGATCAGCTCATGCTCCCCGAGTGGCGCAAGCAGCTCGACCATGGCCTCCACCAGGGGCAGCTGGTGGCCCTGCTCCAGGAAGCGGCGCTTGGCCCGCAGCAGGGCCCGGCTGTCGCTGTCCTTGGGGTTCTTGGTGCCGGGGATGAGGTCCAGATAACCTTCAGGAGCGGGATCGAAGTGGTGCTTGTTGGCGCAGTAGCGGCCCTTGGAGGCGTCATGCAACTGGAGGGGGCTGCGGCAAAGGGGGCATTGAAGGTGCATAGGTGTTCTCTTGGCGAAGGCCATGTCGGCGGGGGCGTTCGGGATTATAGGGGAGAGGATCAGAAAAGGCTGCCGTGGCAGCCTTTTTATCCAACGGCGCTGTGCGGGCGCCGTCGGGGAACCCGATCAGCGGGTACCAAACACCACTATGGTCTTGCCGTGGGCGGAGATGAGCTCCTGCTCTTCCAGCATCTTGAGGATGCGGCCGACGGTTTCACGGGAGCAGCCGACGATCTGGCCGATCTCCTGGCGGGTGATCTTGATCTGCATGCCATCCGGGTGGGTCATGGCATCCGGCTGTTTGGCCAGGTTGAGCAGGGTCTGGGCAATGCGGCCGGTCACGTCCAGGAAGGCGAGGTTGCCGACCTTCTGGCTGGTGTGCTGCAGGCGCTTGGCCATTTGACCGGAGAGGCGCATCAGGATGTCCGGGTTGACCTGGATCAGCTGGCGGAACTTCTTGTAGGAGATCTCGGCGACTTCACAGGCGCCTTTGGCACGTACCCAGGCGGAACGCTCCGGATTCTCGTTCTCTTCGAACATCCCCATCTCGCCCAGGAAATCCCCCTGATTCAGGTAGGAGAGGATCATCTCCTTGCCTTCGTCATCCTTGATCAGGACGGCGACGGTGCCCTTGACGATGTAGTAGAGGGTTTCCGCTTTTTCACCGGCGTGGATCAGGGTGCTCTTGGCGGGATACTTATGAATGTGGCAATGCGACAAGAACCACTCGAGGGTGGGATCGCTTTGCGGTTTGCCAATGATCATGAGACTTCCTCTGTAGTGTCATTTTTATGGACTGTGCGTCCAGGCAAGTTGCCAAGCTTGCCATTCCTTACTCTTTGGTCGCAGTAGAATAAGAGCCTTTGCCTGTGCTGACAAGGCTTTGGGGTTTTGCCGTCCACCGGTGAGCCGCCATCTGCTGCGTCGTCCGGGGCATTCTAGGCAAGAAGAGGGGGTCGGATGTTGATTTCGATCTATTTCCCCCCGGGTCTGCGGCAGTTTCGCAAGGTACGGCCGGGACGGCACGGGCGGGTCGGGATCCCGCGACGATGCAGGATGACGAGTCATGTGCCACTCGACCCCTGCTTGAGGTATGCTATGGGCGTCAGAACCGTCGTCATTGAGAGGAAGTGAGAGATGAAAGCCAAGGTCAGCTGGGTCGAAGGCATGAAGTTTGTGGGCGAGAGCGAGTCCGGTCATCAGGTGACCCTGGACGGCGCCAACCCGGGGGAAGGTGCCAGCCCGATGGAGATGATCCTGCTGGCGGTTGGCGGGTGCAGCTCCATCGACGTGGTCTCCATCCTGGAGAAGGCCCGTCAGACCGTGACCGCCTGCCATGTGGAGCTGGAAGGGGAGCGCGCCGACTCCGTGCCCCGGGTATTCCAGAAGATCCACCTCAAGTTCGTCGTGACCGGCAAGGGTCTGGCCGAGAAGCAGGTGGCCCGTGCGGTGGACCTGTCCATGGAGAAATATTGTTCCGTTTCCCTGATGTTGGAAAAAGCGGTAGAAATTACCC
This sequence comes from Aeromonas sp. R7-4, assembly GCF_040908055.1. Lineage (NCBI taxonomy): Bacteria > Pseudomonadati > Pseudomonadota > Gammaproteobacteria > Aeromonadales > Aeromonadaceae > Aeromonas > Aeromonas sp. R7-4. Next base: position 75,412 of record NZ_JBFODA010000034.1, on the reverse strand, counting down.
ATAGTTATCAAATTCTTGAAGCTTGACAGTCGTAGTTTGTCCCGTCGATAACGCCATGACATAAGGAAAGTGCGATGAAAAAAATGATGATGTTGCTTCCCCTGTTCGGGCTTGCCGCCTGCAGTGCGCCGCAGCCGACCCAGTATCAATACAGCCAGTATCAGTGCGGGGAAGAGCTGCTGGGGATCACCTATGATGCCCAGGCCGACATGGTGCAGTTCCCTTATGCCGGCGTGTATCACAAGCTGGGGCGCATCGAGTCGCCCAAAGAGATCGCCAGCTATTCCGACGGGGTGACCACCTTCTCCCAACAGGACAAGCAGGCTACCCTGGTCAAGAGTGGCGTGACCCAGCTCACCTGCGAGCTGAAATGATCCTCATGCCGTCACGGCGTGTATGCAAAACGGCCTGCTTGAAGCAGGCCGTTTTGTTCTGGGGCGGGTTTATCGGGCGGGCAGGGCGCCCAGCAGCTGGGCGGCGAGCTGCTGGCTGAGCTGGCTGCGGGCCTCCTCGGCGACGGGCACGTCGCTGGCGAGCTGGATGGCGCTGCTCCACACCGTCTGCTGGGTGCGTCTGTCGAGCAGCAGTATGGCCAGGGTGCCCTTGCGAGCATCGGCGGCGGCATTCAGACCCGGGGTCATGCCGAGGCGGGAAAAGACCTCCCCGTCGCTCATGTCCTGGCTGCCCGCCACCCCGATGGCGACCCAGACGTCGGCGTCATCCAGGGGCACGCTGCGCCAGCCCTTGCCGTCGAGTTCCCGGGTCACGGCCTGCTGTACCGGCTCCAGCCAGGGCGCGGCGCTGTTGCCCGCATACTGGAACTGCTCGGCGAGTGCATAGCGTGGCGTCGCCCCATAGGGCCAGTTGTCTGCCGGACGCACCACCATGGTGCCCGTTTCGACGGTGGGGGCCGCGGGGCCCGTGCTGCAGCCGCCCAGCAGGGCAGCCAGTGTGAATGAGAGAAGTGCACCGCGCATCGATAAGCTCCTTGGCTCAGGTGATCTTGCCCGTTTCGATCAGTTGCTGGATCAGGGGGCGCAGGATCAGCTCCATCGCGAAACCCATCTTGCCGCCCGGCACGACTATGGTGTTCATCCTGGACATGAAGGCGCCGTCTATCATCGACAGCAGGTAGGGGAAGTCCACCTGCTTGATGCCCCGAAACCGTATCACCAGCATACTCTCGTCCAGGCTGGGTATCACCTTGGCGCTGAAGGGGTTGGAGGTGTCGACGGTCGGTACCCGCTGGAAGTTGATGTGGGTGCGGGAGAACTGGGGCGTGATGAAGTTGATGTAGTCGTCCATGGAGCGGACGATGGAGTCGGTCACCGCCTCCCGGGAGTGGCCGCGCTCCGAGGTGTCGCGAATGAGCTTCTGGATCCACTCCAGGTTGACGATGGGCACCACGCCGATGAGAAAGTCCACGTGCCGCGCCACGTTGTGCTCGTCGGTGACCACGCCCCCATGGAGCCCCTCGTAGAACAGCAGGTCCGTCTCGCCCGGCAGATCCTGCCAGGGGGTGAAGGTGCCCGGCATCTGGTTGAAGGGCACCGCCTCGTCGAAGCTGTGCAGGTAGCGCCGGTACTGGCCGGTGCCGCTCTGGCCGTACTCCTGGAAGAAGGACTCCAGCAGCCCGAAGTCGTTGGCCTCGGGGCCGAAGTAGCTGATGTGCCGTCCCTGCTCCCGGGCCTTGCGGATGGCGACATCCATCTCGGGCCTGGTATAGCGGTGGAAACTGTCCCCCTCGACCACGGCCGCCTTGTACCCGAGCTGGTGGAACATGGAGCGAAAGGCGTTGGTGGAGGTGGAGGTGCCGGCACCGGATGAACCGGTGACCGCGATGATGGGATGCTTGGCCGACATAGAATTCTCTCTTCCTTGGGAGTTCCGTTATAAGGGCTGGCCCAAAGTGCGGTCAAGTGCGCCGTCTCGTCGCACTATCCTCCGGCCGGCTCTGCCAGCCTGGCGCACAGTGTGCCTCGCACCGGGGAGATGGCGGCCCACGGGCGGCCTTCCCGGCGGGCGCCGCGCCCCGGCCGAACGCCGGATGGCCAGAGGAACAGGGAAAAACGGACGAAGATTCTTCAGCCCGGGTCCCCCATCCTGTGTCATTCTTGCTGGAAGTCGTCAGTCGACGCCTTGCTTAAATGAGTCTTGTGCACGACGTTGACGCTCTCGTGCAACTCGCTGTAAACGAGCACGGCGCTGCCTTGTTGTAATTGTTGCCGGACCTCTTCGACCTTGTCGGCCAGGCTGACATCCTGCTCGCCATACTCGGTGCCCTCTTGCAGGACAAAGTGCTCGAGCAGGTTGGTGAGGGTGTCGGGATCCAGTTCTTGCCAGGGGATAATCATGGTTTCATCTTCAGTCAGTGGAGTGCGGATATTGTCGGTGTCTCGCCGGCCAGCGCAAGGGGTTTGTCACGGACCGGGCAAGGGGTGGTATGTATCCTTCTGAAGCCCGCCGCCCCTCGGGTCAGTTCGAACAGCACCTGTTCGATGCCCGCCGCCACGCCCTCTGCGCCGGACTGCGCTGGTTCTGGGCCATCAACCTGATCGCCATCCTGTTCCTGCTGACCCGCTTCCACATCTACCAGGAGGCGCACCTGGTGCTCGTGGACCGCCTGCCCTGGTCCTACGAGTGGCAGCTCCTCGCCATGGCTGGCGTCTGCCTGCTGTTTCCGCTCGGTTGGCGCTGGCTCGCCCGCCAGCCCCACGTCCTCTGGCAGGTCTCCCTGTGGGCCTGCGCCCTCGGCTGGGGCCTGGCCTGGGCTCTGGCGGGCTACACCATCTCGATCGTCGATCTGAAGGGAGGCTTCAGCTTCATCTTCAACATGGTCAGCCTGCTGCTGCTGACCGGCCTGATCGCGGCCTATTGCGACGTGAGACTGTTTTACGCGCTGGTGTTCGCCCCTTTGTTGTTTCTGCTGCTGAGGGCCTCGTGGAGCCCTGAGCCCTTTGTGCTGGTCAACATCATAGTGGTCTGCATGCTGCTGGTCGTGCTGGAAACCGGGCGGCGCATGCTCAACGGCTGGTTCGAGCTGGCCGTGTCGAGGGAGTATGACAACCTGATGCTGGCGCACAAGATGAATGCCATGGCCCACCGGGATCCCCTGACCGGCCTGGCCAACCGTCGGCACTTCGATCAGGTATGCAAGCGCGCCATCGCGCAGGGCACGACCCTGGAACTGCCGCTCACGGTGATCCTGCTCGATGTGGACTTCTTCAAGCGCTACAACGATCGCTACGGCCATCAGGCGGGGGATGCGTGCCTGATCCTGGTGGCCGAGTGCCTGGAGGAGAGCGTGCGTGAGCCCGGCGATCTGGTGGCCCGCTACGGCGGGGAGGAGTTCGTGGTGCTGCTGCAGGAGACGACGCTGGACGGTGGCCAGGAGGTGGCGGAGCGCATTCGCGCCACCCTGGCGGCCCGGGCGCTGCCCCACGAGGACTCCGACGTGTCGCCCTACCTCACCCTGAGCCAGGGCATCGCCCAGTGGCGTCCGGGGGAGAGCCTCGTCATGCTGCTCGAGCGGGTCGACGGCGCCCTCTATCGGGCCAAGGAGGAGGGGCGCAACGGTTATCGCATCGCGCCCTGAGTCTGCTCCTGCAGCCACAGGCTGATGCGCTCATCCAGCCAGAATCGGGGCCGCCAGGGGGAGCCGTGCAGGAAGCCCACGTGGCCGCCCCGTCGACTCAGCTCGTAGCGCACCTGGGGGGAGAGCTGCTCTGGCCCCGGGATGACGGCGCCAGTCATGAAGGGATCGTCGGCGGCGTGGATGACCAGGGTCGGGATGGGAATGCGGGCCAGCAGACCCAGACCGGAGCAGGTCTGATAGTAGTGATCGGCGCTGGCGAAGCCGTGAAGTGGTGCCGTCACCTGCTCGTCGAACTCCCGCAGGGTGGCGATGCGCGCGATCTGCGCCGGTTGCCAGCGGGCCCGGGCGGTGGCCAGATGCCGGATCTTGCTCTGCAGATTGGCCCGCATGGTGCGCAGCAGATAGCGCTGATAGACCCGTGAGAACCCCTGATTGACCCGATCGGCACAGCTTGCCAGTTGCAGCGGGGCCGAGATCACCACTGCGGCCTTCAGTTCGGCCGGGCAGGCGCGCGCCAGCAGATTGACCAACATGTTGCCCCCCAGGGAATAACCGATGGCGATGAGCGGCTTGCCGGGGAAGCGCCGACCCAGCTCGGCGATCACCGCCTCTGCATCCTCGATGGCGCCGGAGTGGTAGGCCCGCAGCAACCGGTTCGGCTCGCCGCTGCACCCCCGAAAATGCATCAGCACCGCCTCCTGCCCCTGCCGTTGCAGATGGGCGAACAGTCCCTTGGCATAGTGGGAGTGAATGCTCCCCTCCAGCCCGTGAAACAGCACGATCAGCGGCCCCGGGCCCTGGCTGACGTCGCCGCTCCAGGCGAGATCGACGAAGTCGCCATCTGCCAGCTCGAAGCGCTCCTGAATGAAGCGGGCCGGCGAGCGGCGCAGCCACTTGGGCAAGATGGTCTGCAGGTGGGCATTGCGGGCCCACCAGGGGGCGTGGAAGTGGCTTTCTGTCAGCATGGGATGACTCGGAACGACGGGAATAGATAGAGGCGGCGAGCCAAGGCCCGCCGCAACATCAGGCCGGCAGGTGATCGTGGTGCTCGGCACCGCGCAGCATGGCCTGGATCAGCTCGTTGGCTTCAAACTTGGTGAGCGCCTCGTGGGCCCCGACCTGGTGGGCCCGCTCCACGCTGATCTCGCTGGAGAGGGAGGTGTGCAGGATGATGTAGGCCTCCGCCAGCCTGGGGTCGCTCTGCACCTCGAAGGCCAGCTCGTACCCGTCCAGCCCCGGCATCTCGATGTCGCTCACCAGGATGTCGATCCGCTTGCCCTGGGTGGCCCTGGCCTGCATCAGGGCGAGGGCGTCGCGGCCGTTGGTGCAGACCTCGTAGGGAATGTTGATGTAATCCAGCGCCGCCATCAGCTGGCGGCGGGCGACGGAGGAGTCGTCCACCAGTAGGATCCGCATCGGCTTGAGCCGCTCGCGCTGCACGTCGGTCAGCACGGGGTAGAGGTGGCTGGGATCGTCCGGATAGACCCGCGACAGGATGAGCTCCACGTCCAGCAGCTGGATCAGCTGCTCCCCCACCCGGGTCACGCCGGTGACGAACACGTTCTGCCCGAGGGAGGGGGGCGGCGGCTCGATGTCACGCCAGTTGCACTCGGTGATCTTGTCGATGCCCCGCACCAGGAAACCCACCAGGGTGCGGCGGCAATCCGTGATGATGATGAAGCAGTGGGGCATCTCCTCCCTGCTGATGGGGCGATAGCCCACCGCCATGGCCATGTCGATCACGGGGATGGTGGTGCCCCGCATGCTGGCGGCCCCGAGCACGGTCGGATGCGACTGCGGCAGGGCGGTGAGCTGGGTGTAGGGCACTATCTCCTTCACCTTGAGGGTGCCGATGGCGAAGGATTGTCTGGCAGAGAGGTGGAACAGCAACATGCCCTGGGATTGGTTGGCCTTGCTCGTCATGGCGGATGTCCTGTTGATCTAGTCGGTGACGGTCAATCTGGTGTTCAGCATAGAGGATGGTGACAAGGATGACTCCTTCGTTGTTAGCGACCGCGCGCCGCAAAACTGGATCCCTTTCACCATCTTTTATTTTGTCGTCCGGCTCAGCGGGAGGGTGAGAGCGAGGGCTCGGCGTCGAGGGCGTGACCCAGCCACCGCAGGGAGGCCTCGGCCAGCGCCGCGTTATCCCGGTAGCCCAGCCTGGCCACCACCTGGGCCGGCGTGCTGCCGCTTCGACGCAGGCGAACCCCCTGCAGCAGTCGCCACTGTTCCTGCAGGGCCTGGGCGTCTGGCCCACCGAGACCGCGCTCGGCAAGCAGGGCCTGCCAGGCCGTGTCGCTGCCCGGTTGCTGGCTGGCCAGCGCCTGCCAGGCGGTTTGCAGCGCGGTGTCCGGCTGCGGCGCCAGGACGCATGCCTGCAGCTCGTCCCCCAGAATGCGCAGGCGCTCGCCAAAGGGGCCCTGCCAGTCGCGGGGGCGCAACCAGGTGGCCAGGTTGTCCAGCAGGGCATCCATCAGCGGGCTCGCCTGCAACCAGCCGGCCTGGGCCGGCTGCGCCACCCGCACGGAGCAGGCCAGCAGATCGTATTGGCAACCCGCAAGGGGCGTCAGGGCGGCGAGGGCATCGGCGCAGAGCCAGAAGTGGCTGCCCTCGGTCAGCAGCAGCTCGTGGGCGCCGAGTCTCAGCAGTGCCGCCCCCCGGGTGACGCGCAGCAACTGGCCCATGGGGGAGCGTTTGCGGGGGCCGACCTGGAGGCTGGGAGTGGAAAAATGCTGATACTCGATGGCGTGATGCATGTAAAAACCCTGATATGATGCTGCCCGGAGGTAACAAAAATGGAAACCAGACGTAAAAAGCGCTTCATTGCCGGGGCAGTGTGCCCGGCGTGCGGCAAGATGGACACCATGATGCTGTATATGGAGCATGGAGTCGAGAAGGTGACCTGTGTCGACTGCGGGGATACCCAGGTGCAGACCCAGGCCGAGGTGGACAAGGCGACCCGCGAGGCGGAGCAGGTCATCGGGGTGTTTCGTCCCGAATGATGGGCTGCCGGATGGGGGCATTGAGCGAAGGCATGTACGATGCAGGGTGTGCGTTTGTCGCGCCTCGCCGCGAGTGAGGGCCTCTCGGGAATAGCCGGGGTGAGACCCGCCCCGTGCCGGACTGCCGACTTTTTCAGCACGACGGGGCGGGGCAGATCATATGCTTGGCCACCTTTTTAAGGTATTCTGGGCCCGTTTTTTTCTATCCGCAGGATCCCTGACATGAAAGTAGCTCCCCTGAGCGTGGTTACGCTGGAATACACGGTCACCGACGAACACGGTGAAGTCATCGACACCACAGTCGGTAAAGAGCCGCTGGTGTATCTGCACGGCACCCGTTACCTGGTCTCCGGCCTCGAAGCCGAACTGGAAGGTCGCAGCGTGGGCGAGGCATTCGACGTCACCCTGACGCCGAGCCAGGCCTATGGCGAGTATGACGAGAACCTGGTGCAGGAAGTGCCCGGCGAGTTGTTCGATGGCATGGAAGTGTCTGAAGGGGATACTTTTGTGGCCGAGACCGACGATGGCCACCGTCCGGTAACCGTCATCGAGGTGTCCGAGGAGTTCGTCAAGGTGGATGGCAACCATCCCCTGGCCGGCGTGACCCTGGGCTTCAAGGTCGAGATCAAGGACGTGCGTGCCGCCACCGCCGAAGAGCTGGCCCACGGCCACGTGCACGGTGCCGGTGGTTGCGGTCACGACCATGGTCATGACCACGATCATGATCACGACCATGGCCACGGCGGTTGCTGTGGTGGTCACGGCCACGATCACAGTCACGACCACGGCGATGACCATGGTCACGGCGGCTGCTGCGGTGGCGGCGGTTGCGGTGGCAAGGGCCATCACCACTGATTTCGGCCTGGCCGATGATGAAAAAACCCGCGCATGACGCGGGTTTTTTATGGCTGGCACTCATCAGTAGTGCGGTGGCGGCGTCTCTTCGGCCATGCTGGCAATCTGGCTCGGCTGCACGCTCTGCAGCTTCTCCACCAGCAGATGGATCTGGTGCTTGAGCCGATCCAGCTCGCGGCCCTGGGTGGTGACTTCGTCGTTGAGCTGCTCCACCGTGTATTCGGCATAGGCGAGGCGGCTTTCCAGGGTTTCGAGGCGATCGTTTAGTTGCTGACTCATGGGCCTTTGGGTCCTTACTTGATAGTCCAGATTTCGGCCAGGCCGCTGGAGCTGGCGCTGACGAGGTGGCCATTGTCGCGCAAAGCCACGCCGTAGACCACAGCGCTCGGCGGTTTCACCCTGGGGTGGGGCGAGACCCGCCAGCTCTGCAGCTGGTGGCCGTCGCTCACCCGCCACAGGGAGAGCTGGCGGGAGGGGGCGCCTGTGATGAGCCAGTTGCCGTCGTTGGCAAAGCGCGCGCTGGTGTAGACCTCGAAGCGGTGGTCGAACCGCAGCCTGCTGTGTTCCTTGCCGGTTTTCAGATCCCAGATGCTGGCCTGGCGGCTGTCGGCGGTGAAGGCGAAGCGCCCGCCGGGGTCTAGCCTCGCCATCACCACCCGGCCGCCGTGGTGGAAGCGCCACAGCACCTGGCCGCTGCGGGTATCCCACAGATAGGCGCTGTAGTCGTTGCCGCCGGTGAGGGCGTAGCGGCCGTTGGCGGAGAGATCCACGGTATTGACCTGCTCGGTGTGACCGAGGAACTGCAGCCGGCGGCCGGTCTGGGTGTCCACCAGCTCCGCCTTGCCGTCGGCACGGCCGATCAGCACCTGGCGGCCATCCGCCGAGAGCGCCGCATCGCGCAGGCTGGACTCGGGCAGGGAGTAGTAGCCCTGGGAGCGACCATCCTGCAGGCGCCAGATGGCAAAGGTGCCCTGGGTGGCGGTGATGGCGTGGCTGTCGTCAGGGGAGAAGCGGGTCAGGGTGACGAACTCTTCCCGATCGTCGCTCTGGCGCCAGCGCCAGCGCTCCTTGCCCTGGTCCAGATCCCACACCACAGTGCCCTGACCCAGGCTGGAGACCAGGGCCAGCTTGCCGGAGCCCGCGAGATCCGCGCTCAGCAGGCCCTGTTCGGCGAGGCGGATCTGCCGACCGGGCTGCGAGCTCTGTTCGCATCCCGCCAGCATCAGGCAGATACCGATGAGATAAATGGCACTTTTGATCATTTTTCCTGTCTCATGCTTTCGTTACCTGCGATCACGGCGTTAGTATAAGGCGCTTATCACGATAAACCTCTCATTTCACGAAGGAACCGAGAGCGGTATTTAGAGTTTTGGAGAAACTGATGAACAATTTTCTGAAGGTGTCCCTGTTGGCTGCGGCGGTTGCCGTCGGTCTGACTGCTTGCCAAAAAGACGAGAAGCCTGCTGCGAATACCGCAGAGGTCAAGGCAGAAGCCAGCAAGTCGGCAGAGGCCCCCAAGGCAGAAGCCAAGAGCTTTGAAGAGCAATCCGGCTATGCGATCGGCCTCTCCATGGGTCGTTATATCGCCAATACCCTGGAGCGTCAGCAGGAGCTCGGCATCAAGCTGGACAATACCGTGATCCTCCAGGGGGTCACCGACGGTCTGGGCAAGAAGGCCAGCATGACCGACGAGGAGATCCAGAAGGTTCTGCAGGAATATGACGCCAAGATCAACGAGCTGACCAAGGCCAAGGCCGACAAGGACGCCGTGGAAAACCTGAAGAAGGGCGAAGAGTACCTGGCAGCCAACGCCAAGAAAGAGGGCGTGAAGAGCACCGAGTCCGGTCTGCAATACCTGGTGGAGAAGATGGGTGACGGCGCCAAGCCGAAGGCCACCGACATCGTCAAGGTACACTACACCGGCACCCTGACCGATGGCACCAAGTTCGACAGCTCCGTCGATCGCGGCGAGCCGGCCACCTTCCCGCTGAACCAGGTGATCCCGGGCTGGACCGAAGGCGTGCAGCTGATGCCCGTCGGTTCCAAGTTCAAGTTCTTCCTGCCCTCCAAGCTGGCCTACGGCGAGCACGGTGCCGGCTCCATCCCGGCCAACGCCGTGCTGGTATTCGACGTCGAGCTGCTGGCCATCGAGAAGCCCGCCGCCAATGGCGACGACAGCAAGAAATAAGCTGATCATGCGATGAAAACGGCTCCCCAGGGAGCCGTTTTTGCTTGTGTGGCGTCGAGGGCGGTGGGAGAAAGCCGCGAGCCCGTCTTGAGTGTGCGGCGGCTAGCCCCCAGAATAGATAACAAAATCAAGCGCAAGGATGGATCTCGTGGCTGAAAGCAAACCCCGTGTCCTGCTGGTGGAAGATACCCGCAGTCTGGCCGTCGTCTATGAGCAGTACCTGGCCCAGGATGGCTATGAGGTACAGCTGGCCGATTGCGGCCAGCAGGCGCTGGCGCAGCTGCTGGCGAGCCCTCCTCCCGTGGTGCTGCTGGATCTGGAGCTGCCCGACATGTCCGGCATGGACATTCTGCAGCAGATCACCGAGCGGCAACTGCCCTGCTCCGTGGTGGTGATCACCGCCCACGGCTCGGTGGACGTGGCGGTGGAGGCGATGCGATTCGGCGCCTTCGACTTCCTGACCAAGCCGTTCGACGGCAAGCGGCTGTGCGCCACGGCCCGCAACGCCCTCAAGCACCAGCAGCTCAGCTCGCTGGTGGCCCAGTATAGGGAAAACTTCGAGCGCAGCTCCTTTGCCGGCTTCATCGGCGCCTCCATGGCGATGCAGGCGGTTTACCGCATCATAGAGAGCGCGGCGCCAAGCAAGGCGACCGTCTTCATCACCGGCGAGAGCGGCACCGGCAAGGAGGTGTGCGCCGAGGCCATCCACCAGTGCAGCCCGCGTCGTGAGCAGCCCTTCATCGCGCTGAACTGCGCCGCCATTCCCCACGATCTGATGGAGAGCGAGATCTTCGGCCACGTGAAGGGTTCCTTTACCGGTGCCCAGGGGGATCGCAAGGGGGCGGCCAGCCTGGCGGACGGTGGCACCCTCTTCCTCGACGAGATCTGCGAGATGGATCTCGACCTGCAGAGCAAGCTGCTGCGCTTCATCCAGACCGGCACCCTGCAGCGGGTCGGCAGCGGCAAGCTGGAGACGGTGGACGTGCGCTTCGTCTGCGCTACCAACCGGGATCCCCTGGTGGAGGTGAAGGCGGGGCGTTTTCGCGAGGACCTCTATTATCGCCTGCACGTGATCCCGCTCCCCCTGCCACCCCTGCGCGAGCGCGGTGAAGACATTCTGCTGCTGGCCCGCGACCTCCTGCTGCGATATGCCAGGGAGGAGAACAAGCGCTTCAAGGATTTCGATGCTGACGCCGTGCGGGTGCTGCTCGATTACCCCTGGCCAGGCAACGTGCGCGAGCTGCAGAACGTGGTGCGCAACATAGTGGTGCTCAACGACCGCGAGCTGGTGAGCCCGGAGATACTGCCGCCACCGCTCAATGGCGGACGCGTGCTCGCGGTGCCGACCCCCGCGCCCGAGACGTCGGACGTCCCGGTCGTGCCCGTGCAGGCCCGCCTTCCCGTTCGCCCGCTCTGGCTGGTGGAGAAGGAGGCCATCGAGCAGGCCATCGCCAGTTGTGATGGCAACATCCCCAAGGCGGCGGCCCTGCTGGAGATCAGTCCCTCCACCATCTATCGCAAGAAGCAGAGCTGGGAAGAGGCGAGTCCGGCCTGAGCCGTCATATCTGCCCCCGGGCAGACATGCTGATGTGCGGGGCTGCCAATTGGCCGCCCCGCTGTTGTCTTGCTAGAGCTTGGCGAGGCGCTTGAGCCTGGCCAGCCGCTCTGCCTCGTTGGCCTTGAACCACTCATCCTGTGACAGCAGAAACCAGGCGCGGGCAAAGTATTCGGCCGCAGCCGTATCCTCCAGCACCAGGGCATTCTCCCCCAGCTCTTCAAACAGATAGCCGTCCTCGGGAGCTCCGGCGGCGGCCATGTCGGCCCGCAACTGAGCCAGTGCCGCCATGGCCTGCTCGTGCAACCCCTGGGCCCGGTTCAGGCGCGCAAGGCTCCAGCGGGCGATAAAGGCCTTGCCCTGATTGTTGTGCCGCTCGTGCCAGGCCAGGCATTTTTGCTGACAGGCGATGGCCTCGTCGAGGCGCCCCAGCTCGAACAGGGTCCAGCCCTGATTGTTGTAGAGGGTGGCGAGCCAGCCGCGCGCCTTTGTATCGGTACTGCGCTCGGCCAGTTCCATCGCCAGCTGGTGCCAGCGGCTCTGCTCCTCCAGGGGGGCGGCGATGGCGATCATGTGGGCGGCGTCGATGGCAAGATACAACTCCTTGTGCTTGAGCCCCTGCTGCCAGGCCTGTTCAAACAGGGCTCTGGCGCTGGCCTTGTCGCCGGCGGAGTTGAAGGTGCGACCGCGCTCCAGCAGGACGCGCAGGCGGGCCCTCGGGGTGGTCTCGGTGAGGCGGGGTTCTATCTCGTCGAGCAGTTGGTGCGCCTGTGCAAACTGGCGTTGCAGGGAGTGGGTGCGGGCTATCTGGGTGAGCAGTTCCAGTTCGCACTGCAGGCCGGCTGCGCGCGCCTCGGGCAGCAGGGCATGAAAACGCAGGGCGCTGGCGGCGGGATCCTGGTAATCCCACTGCGCCATGAAATCGGGCGGACTGTCCATCTGGCCTCCTTGCCGGTTATCCACTCACCAAGATGCCTGCCGGCCATTGTTTGTACAAGGGGCGCCCGTCACAGAGCGCCCCTTGAGTCATGTCCATATGGCTGAGTCAGTAGACCATGGCCAGGCTCATCAGCATCAGGCCGAGGGCGGCGAAGGCCCCCTCCTTGATGGCCAGGCGCGGCACCAGCGCCTTGGGCAGGGCCGGGAACAGGCTGAGAGCGAAGCCCAGCCCCGGCATCAGCCAGTGGAAGGCCGGGTTGCGCGAGGCGGGATCGGCCGCCCCGTTGATGATGATGAGCAGGATGAAGAGGGTGAACGCGGGCAGGATAAACCAGCGGGCGTGGCCGGCGGCGACCGCCCGCAGCGGGGAGATGCGATAGAGCACCAGGGTCACGAGGAAGAGGGCAAGGGGAGCCAGCAGGTAGAGCGGGGCCGGATTCATGATGAGGGGTCTCCAGACAAGGGGGGCAGAGTGTAAGCAGTCCGGGCGAGGGATGACCAGTTCCCCGCTCCCGGGCTGTGAGGCCGATCCCAGGGCAAAGGTTTGCCCAAGACGGGATCAGCGCAGCCAGAACCAGAGGCAGGCAAACGCCAGCCAGCTCAGTCCCAGCAAGACCCAGGGCAGCGGGTGCTGGCGGGGGATCTCGATCACCTCGACCTCGCTCTCCTCCTCCTGTGCCTCTCGGGGGGCCTGCTTCGCCCTGGCTTGCAGCTTCTTCTGGCGGCTGGCCTCCCGGGCCTTGGCCTTCATCTGTTTCTTGTATTCGTCTATGCCCTTCTGGATCCCCTGGGCGATCAGCTGGGTCTGCTCCTTGGTCTGCCCCGGCTTCTGGTTGGCGCGGGCGATCTTCATCGCCTCCTGCTGGGTCTCGGGGGAAATTTTGTCGTACTTGGCCATTCCTGGCACTCCTTGGCATTGATTGGCGGGCAGTATGCCATAACTGTTTCCGGCGGGCTGCCATGTCGCGACGAAATGCGCGGCTGGCACAGCGGTGGCTGAGCCAAATAGGGGAAACAGGTTGCGCGAATGATCACATTTGGCGGAATTTGTGAGTCGCCGATGAAAAACCGTCACATGTTGTTTGTTATATTACCGCCCGACCCAAGAAGGGGTCATCCAATAACAAAATAACAAGGTGATATGGAAATGAATTATAAATTGGTCAAAGGAAGTATCGCACTGGCAGTGCTCGCCGCCTTGAGCGGCTGCAATACCTCACAAAATGAAAGTGTCGCCCCCTGTACCGAAAATGTCTGCAAACTGACCGTCCTCCACACCAACGATACCCACGGCCGTTTCTGGCACAACGCCGATGGTGAATATGGCATGGCGGCACAGAAGACCCTGGTCGAGCGCCTGCGCGCGGAGGCCAAGGCAGCGGGCAGCGAAGTGCTGGTGCTCTCCGGCGGTGACGTGAACACCGGGGTGCCCGAGTCCGACCTGCAAGACGCCGAGCCCGATTTCATCGGCATGAACAGCATTCGCTACGATGCCATGGCGGTGGGCAACCACGAGTTCGACAACCCCTTGAGCGTCCTCGAGAAACAGCGTGACTGGGCCCAGTTCCCCATGCTGTCCGCCAACATCTATGACAAGACCAGCGGTCAGCGCTACTTCGATCCCTACAAGGTGTTCAAGCTGGACAACGGCCTCAAGGTGGCCGTGCTAGGCCTGACCACGGAAGACACCGCCCAGCTGGTGGATCCCAACAACGTCAAGACCCTGGAGTTCCGCGATCCGACCACGGAGGCGGGCAAGCTGGGCAAGGAGATCCGCGACCGCAAGGAGGCGAACCTGGTCTTCGCCATCACCCACATGGGCCACTATGCGGATGGCCAGCACGGCAGCAACGCGCCCGGGGATGTGGAGATGGCCCGCGCACTGCCGGCCGGCACCCTGGATGCCATCATCGGCGGCCACTCCCAGAACCCGGTCTGCATGGAGCCGGGCACGCCGGACCAGTATGCGGACTTCAAGCCGGGCGACGACTGTCAGCCGGATCAGCAGAACGGTACCTGGATCATGCAGGCCCACGAGTGGGGGAAATATGTGGGGCGTGCCCAGTTTGATTATCAGAATGGCAAGCTGACATTGACAGGCTACGAGCTTATTCCGGTCAATCTGGTGCAGCGCGATGGGAAAAACAACGCCATTAAAGATGACAACGGAAATGTTCAGTTCATTCAGGACGAAATAATCAAGGATCCCGAGCTGAACGCGACCTTGCAAGTATTCCAGGAAAAGGGAGAGGCCGAACTGGGCGTGAAAATTGCCTCCACGGATGATCTCCTGATGGGGGAACGCAAGACGGTCCGTTATATGCAAACCAATCTGGGACGCCTTATTACCACGGCCACGGCGCAAAAGCTGAATGCTGATTTTGGCATCGTGAACTCGGGCGGGGTGCGTGCCTCCATCCAGACCGGCGATATTGCCTATCGTGACGTGTTGACCGTCCACCCGTTTGGCAATACGGTCAACAAGGCCACCATGAAGGGCAGCGATCTCGTGGACTATCTCGGCAAGGTGGCCACCCTGACCGGCGGCGGCTATCCCCAGTTTGGCGGCATCAGCATGGAGGTCAACTGCAGCGCCCAGAGCGTTACCATCAGCACCATAGGCGGCAAGGCGTTCGATGCCAATGCCACTTACAGCTTCGCCATCCCGAGCTTCAGCGCCGCTGGCGGGGACAAGTATCCCGTCATCAACACCATCAATGCTGGTCTGGTCGATGCGGGGGTGCTGAAGGAGTACATGGAGTCCAAGCAGGTGATCCACGCTGCCGACTATCAACCGGCAGGGGAAGTGACCTTCATCAACAACAGCGTCAACCCGGCCAATACCAACAACTGTGGTCCGGATGTGACCGGCAATTGATGCCCGGTTGAGGTCAGGGACGATGGCGTGAACGCTACTCAGGCGCTGTCTGATGCGATATGCGCCTGGGCGCGGTCACGGGGGAGGGAGGCGCACCGCCTCAGCTCCTGACCTGACTGGCAACCAATGGCAAGAGGGAGGCATGATGCCTCCCTCTTTTTTTGACCTTCGCAACCTGGGTGCCGGGGTGGAAGCCTCCCGACTGAGCTGTGGGTGTGCCATCAACATCGACACGCTTCATCGCGCTGACTGGCGGTGCTCGTCGGCCTGGCACCAGCGCGATGGGCCGGGCAGAATAAAAAAGGCGACCCCAGGGTCGCCTTGTTGATGTCACCGGAGGGGCAGCTGTTACAGCTGCTCGATGCCGACGATGTGCCAGGGGGCATTGTCCTTGGCCAGGTTGCGCTCGAGGTGCCACACCTCCTTGATGTCCTCCTCGACCTGCTCCTGACGGTCCATGTAGCGGCCGCTGAAGCGCACGCTGACCTGGGCCCAGTCGCTGCCGTAGTCGGCGCGCACCAGCTGGGTGTCCACGTACATCACCTCGGTGTGCTGATCGCCCACCAGTTCGGCACGCTCGGCCTTGAGGTGTTCGAACAGTTCCGGGCTCACGTACTCCCGTACCTTCTCCAGATCGTTCTTGTTCCAGGCTTCTTGCAGGGTGCGATAGTGATCGCGGGCGCCGGCCAGGAAGCCGTTCATGTCAAAGCCCGGGGGCAGGCGGAAGGGCACGTCGCTGTCGGCAAAGCCGGTGGCCTGCGGGGCGCCGTGGCTCTGCTCGAACTGCTGCGGCGCGGCGCTCTGGGGCGGCTGGTAGCCGGCGTAGGCCGTCTGTGGCTGGGCCGTCGCCGCCTTGTTCTTGCGCAGGGCGCGGAAAAGGAAGACGCCGCCCAGGGCCAGCAGGGCGATCAGCAGGAAGTCCATGCCCTGCATGCCTTCAAAGGCACCGCTGCCCAGCAGGTAGGCGAACAGGCCGCCGGCCAGCAGACCGCCAAGCAGGCCGCCCATCATGCCGCCCTTCTTGGGTGCCTGGGCGCCCACGGTCGGGTTCTGGGTGTCCACCGGCTTGGCCGCAGGCTGGGCCGGGGCCGTCTTGTAGCTCTTGCCGAAGGATTTGCCGCCGCCAAACTTCTTGGCCTCGGCGATGGGGGCCCCGAGGCCGATGGCCAGGATCAGGGCAAACAGGGTCAGCATCTTTTTCATTTTTGACTCTTTCACTCTCATGTAGGTGGGGGCATGCTCTGCTTGTGCAAGCTCAGCGAGGCGCATGGCAGGCTGCCTGTCCCTTTTTGTGTTGCAGCTTGCGGTTATGATTAACATGGATGGCATGAATTATTCATGAACAGATTGACCCGTCCGCCATAGGAGGCGCCCATGAGAAACAGACGGCCGAGCCGCTCGGTGCGCAGGTTGCGCAACAAGCAAAGAGCCAAGGTGAAAGACCAGACCCTGGTCTGGCCCTTTCTCGTACTGTGAACTACAACAGGAGCCCGGGAGTCCGTGAATCCGATTGCACCTGCGTCCTGGCTTGTCACCGGATGAGGTGAATACGCGCATTAGCGCTCGCGATGGCGGGGTTTCTTTTGTAAAATTCCCGTCCCCTTCCCGCTGCGGTTTTTATGTGTATGGCAGAACAAGTGACGGCGAAAAAAGACGCCAAGACACAACAGCTGAAAGTCCCCCCCCACTCCTTCGAGGCCGAACAGTCCGTACTGGGCGGCCTGATGCTGGACAACGAGGCCTGGGATAGGGTCGCCGAGCGGGTGATCGACAAGGATTTCTACAGCCGCCCGCACCGCCTCATCTTCCAGGCCATGACCCGCCTCTCCAACGCGGGCAACCCCATCGACCTCATCACCCTGCAGGAGGAGCTGGAGCGCTCCGAGCAACTGGAAGAGGCCGGTGGCTTCGCCTATCTGGTGGAGATCGCCAAGAACACCCCGAGTGCCGCCAACATCAGTGCCTACGCCGAAATCGTGCGCGAGCGTGCCGTGGTACGGGAGATGATTTCGGTCGCCAACGAGATAGTCGAAGCGGGCTATGAGCCCCAGGGACGCACCTCCAACGATCTGCTGGATCTCGCCGAGAGCAAGGTGTTCCAGATCGCCGAGCAGCGCACCAGCGCCAACGAGGGCCCCCAGCCCCTGAAGCTCATCCTGGAGCAGACCGTCGACAAGATTGAGGAGCTGTTCAAGACCCCTCACAACGGGGTGACCGGCGTCTCCTCGGGCTACAACGATCTGGACAAGATGACCGCCGGTCTGCAGCGCTCGGATCTCGTCATCGTCGCCGCTCGTCCCTCCATGGGCAAGACCACCTTTGCCATGAACCTGTGCGAGCACGCGGCCCTCACCGCCGACAAGCCGGTGCTCATCTTCTCCCTGGAGATGCCCTCCGAGCAGATCATCATGCGTATGCTCGCCTCGGTGGGGCGCATCGACCAGACCAAGGTGCGGACCGGTCAGCTCGACGACGAGGACTGGGCGCGGCTCTCCTCCACCATGGGGCTGCTGCTGGAGAAGGGCAAGATGTACATCGACGACTCCTCCGGCCTGACCCCGACCGAAGTGCGCTCGCGCGCCCGCCGGGTGGCGCGGGACAACGGCGGCATCAGCATGATCATGGTGGACTACCTGCAGCTGATGCGGGTGCCCAGTCTCTCCGACAACCGTACCCTGGAGATCGGTGAAATCTCCCGCTCCCTCAAGGCGCTTGCGAAAGAGCTGCAGTGCCCCGTGGTGGCGCTCTCCCAGCTCAACCGAAGCCTGGAGCAGCGGGCCGACAAGCGCCCGGTCAACTCGGACCTTCGTGAATCCGGCTCCATCGAGCAGGATGCGGACTTGATCATGTTCATCTACCGCGACGAGGTCTATCACGACGACAGCCCCGACAAGGGGATCGCCGAGATCATCATCGGCAAGCAGCGTAACGGCCCCATCGGTCGTGTGCGGCTCACCTTCCAGGGGCAGTTCTCGCGTTTTGACAACTACGCGGGTCCGGCGTTTGACGATGACTACTGATGAACAATCCGCAGGGTGACACCAATTCTGGAGTCACCATTGCGATCTTGACGGGGAGGGTGTTCGCAAGAAGGCCGCCCCCGCCTCCATAAATAGTTTTCCCGGTTCGACAATTCTGCCGGTCCGGCCTTAGACGATGAGATTTGAGGGCTGACACCCCCCCGGTGCCTGAATATCATGCCCTCGTAAGGGAAAACAGATGAAAGCGGCTATCGCCCAGATCAATACAGCGGCCCTGCGCCACAACCTCGCCGTGGTGAAACGCCACGCCCCCCAATGCAAGATCATCGCCGTGGTCAAGGCCAACGCCTATGGCCATGGGCTGCTGCCGGTGGCCCGCACCCTGGTGGATGCGGACGCCTACGCGGTGGCCCGCATCGAGGAGGCGCTGATGCTGCGCTCCTGCGCCGTGGTCAAGCCCATAGTGCTGCTGGAGGGCTTCTTCAGCGCCGCCGATCTGCCGGTGCTGGCGGCCAACAACCTGCAGACCGCGGTACACACCTGGGAGCAGCTCGAGGCGCTGGAGCAGGCGGATCTGCCTGCCCCCGTGGTGGCCTGGCTCAAGCTCGACACCGGCATGCACCGTCTCGGGGTGCGGGCCGACGAGATGCCCGCCTTTATCGAGCGGCTCGGCAAGTGCAAGAACGTGGTGCAGCCGTTCAACATCATGACCCACTTCAGCCGCTCCGATGAGCTGGAGCAACCTACCACCCGCGAGCAGATCGACCTGTTCTGCCAGCTGACCGCGCCGCTCGCGGGCGAGCGGGCCATGGCCAACTCGGCGGGCATCCTGGCCTGGCCGGACTCCCACTGCGACTGGATCCGCCCTGGCGTGATCCTGTATGGCGTCTCCCCCTTCCCCAATACGGTGGCGGCGGATTACGACCTCAAGCCGGTGATGACCCTCAAGACCCAGCTGATTGCCGTGCGGGATCACAAGGCGGGCGAACCGGTGGGCTATGGCGCCAACTGGGTGTCGGATCGCGATACCCGGCTCGGGGTGATCGCCATCGGCTACGGCGACGGCTATCCGCGCATGGCCCCCAATGGCACGCCGGTGCTGATCAACGGCCGCATCGTGCCCCTGGTGGGACGGGTCTCCATGGACATGACCACGGTGGATCTCGGTCCCGGCGCCACCGACAAGGCCGGCGACGAGGCGGTGCTCTGGGGTGAAGGGCTGCCGGTGGAGCAGGTGGCCGACCGGATCGGGACCATTCCCTATGAGCTCATCACCAAGCTCACCTCCCGGGTGTTTATGGAGTACGTGTAGACGAGTCGCTCCACATCCCCGACTCCTCTCCCTCAAGGGGAGAAGGGGGAGCAAAGAGGCCGCCCCGACAGGGCGGCCTCTTTGTTTCTGCGCGCAAGGGACTGAAAAGAACAAGCCCCGCATGGGCGGGGCTTGAGTCACTGTCGTGGGCGCTTAGCCTATGGTCATCAGGCTGGCGTTGCCACCCGCGGCGGCGGTGTTGACCGAGAGGGCGTGCTCGATGAGCAGCCGCTCCAGCGGGATGTCGGTCTCGCCGCGATGCAGGCCGTGCACGCCTATGATGGCGCAGTTACGCGCCGTCTGGCGGGCGGCGGCGAGCTTGCTCACCTCGCTCAGCTGATCCGAATCGCCGTGGTGCAGCAGGGCATCGAAGTCCGCCTCGCCCGTGGCCCAGTCTGCCACCAGCGCGATGCGATCCCGTACCTCGGTCGGCAGGGAAGAGAGCAGGGTGCGGTTCTGGGCGTGGTCCTGCCACAGCACCCGGCTGCCCACCGCCAGACAGGCGGCCAGCTGGGCCAGCAGATCCCCTTTCTCTTCGGCGAGGCAGAGCACCGTCTCCCGGGGCAGCAGGCTGTAGCTGTTGCGCTCGCCGGTGGGGCCGGCCAGCAGCTGGGTACGGCCGCTCTGGGAGAGCGTGGCATAGCGATCACACAGGGCGGCGAGGGCCGGATCCTGCTTGCTCGCCCAGTTGCGCAGGGCCAGCAGGGGGGCCTTCGCCTCGGCCTGCAGGGCGCCGGACTCCTGGTTCAGCTGGTTGGCCACCGCCTCCTGGGGACGGGCGCCGAGCAGGCGGTACATGTAGAGCGGGCCGCCCGCCTTGGGGCCGGTGCCGGAGAGCCCTTCGCCGCCGAACGGCTGCACCCCGACCACGGCGCCCACGATGTTGCGGTTCACGTAGAGGTTGCCCACCTTGGCGGTGTTGACCACCTGGGCGATGGTCTCGTCGATCCGGGTATGGACCCCGAGCGTCAGGCCGTAGCCGCTGTCGTTGATCTGGGCGAGCAGTTCGCCGAGCTTGGTGCGCGGGTAGCGCACCAGGTGCAGCACGGGGCCGAACACCTCGCGGCCCAGTTCGTCCAGGCTGTCGAGCTCGATCAGGGTCGGCAGCACGAAGGTGCCGCGGCTGCAGGCCTCCCCCTGGACGCGGGCGATCTGGTGCACCTTGCGCCCCTTGTCGCCCATGACCTTGATGTGCTGCTCGATATTGGCCTTGGCCTCGGCGTCGATCACCGGGCCTATGTCGGTGGAGAGGTGCTCGGGGTTGCCGACCTTGTACTCGGCCATGGCGCCCTTGAGCATGCGGATCACGCGATCCGCCACGTCTTCCTGCACGCACAGCACCCGCAGGGCGGAACAGCGCTGACCGGCGCTGTCGAACGCCGAGGAGATAACATCCATCACCACCTGTTCGGTCAGGGCGGAGGAGTCGACGATCATGGCGTTCTGACCGCCGGTCTCGGCGATGAGGGGTATGGTGCGACCCTGGGCATCGAGGCGACCGGCCAGGTTGCGGGAGATGATGCCCGCGACTTCGGTGGAGCCGGTGAACATGACGCCGCGCACCCGCTCGTCGGCAATCAGCGCCGCGCCCACGGTTTCACCACGGCCCGGCAGCAGTTGCACCGCGCCGGCGGGCACGCCGGCTTCCAGCAGGATGCGCACCGCTTGCGCTGCGATGAGCGGGGTCTGCTCGGCGGGTTTCGCCAGCACCGTATTGCCGGCGGCCAGCGCCGCGCACACCTGACCGCTGAAGATGGCGAGCGGGAAGTTCCAGGGGCTGATGCAGACCACGGGGCCGAGCGGCCTGTGGCTGTCGTTGGCGAAGTGGTTGCGCGCCTGGGCGGCGTAATAGCGCAGGAAGTCAACCGCCTCGCGCACCTCGGCGATGGCGTTGCTGAAGGTCTTGCCGGACTCGCGCACCAGCAGGCCCATCAGGGGCTGCAGCTCGGACTCCATCAGATCGGCGGCGCGCTCCAGCACGGCGGCGCGCTCGGCGGGCGGGGTGGACTGCCAGATCTGGCCGCTGGCGAGGGCGCAGGCGAGGGCCTGATCGACCAGATCGGTGGTGGCTTCGCTCACCTGACCGACCAGGTCGCGGTGATCCGCCGGGTTGACCACGTGCTGGAACTCGGTCGGCACCGGTACATCAGCGCCCAGCATGGGCAGCGCCTGATAGCGGGTATTGGTGCTGGCGAGCAGAGCGGCGGAGAGGGACCCCAAACGGTGTTCGTTCGCGAGATCCAGCCCTTCGGAGTTCGGACGCGCCTCGCCGTACAGATCCCGCGGCAGGGGAATGCGCGGGTGCGGCAGGCCCAGGGTGCCTTCGCGGGCGGCCATCTGCTCGATCTGCTGCACCGGATCCTGCACCAGATCCGCGAGGGAGATGTTGTTGTCCGCGATGCGGTTGACGAAGGAGGTGTTGGCCCCGTTCTCCAGCAGGCGGCGCACCAGGTAGGCGAGCAGGGTCTCGTGGCTGCCGACCGGCGCATAGATGCGGCAGGGGCGGCCCAGCTTGCCGTCGGCGACCTTGCCGACCACCTGTTCGTAGAGCGGCTCACCCATGCCGTGCAGGCACTGGAACTCGTACTGGCCGGGGTAGTAGTTCTGACCGGCGAGTTGGTAAATCGCCGACAGGGAGTGGGCGTTATGGGTGGCGAACTGGGGATAGATGGCCTCCGGCACCGCCAGCAGCTTGCGGGCGCAGGCCAGATAGGAGACGTCCGTGTAGGGCTTGCGGGTGTAGACCGGATAGCCTTCGAGGCCCTCCTGCTGGGCACGCTTGATCTCGCTGTCCCAGTAGGCCCCCTTCACCAGCCGGATCATCAGGCGGTGGCGGCTGCGCTTGGCGAGATCGATGACGTAGTCGATCACATAGGGGCAGCGCTTCTGGTAGGCCTGGATGACGAAGCCGATGCCGTTCCAATCGCTGAGGCTGGGGTCGAAGCAGAGCTTCTCCAGCAGATCCAGGGAGATCTCCAGGCGATCGGCTTCCTCGGCGTCGATGTTGATGCCGATGTCGTACTGTTTGGCGAGCTGGGTCAGACCGAGCAGGGTGGGGTAGAGCTCCTCCATGACGCGATCGTACTGGGCGCGGCTGTAGCGCGGATGCAGGGCGGAGAGCTTGATGGAGATGCCCGGCCCCTCGTAGATGCCGCGGCCGTGGGAGGCCTTGCCGATGGCGTGGATGGCCTGCTCGTAGGAGGCCAGATAGCGCTTGGCATCCTCTTCGGTCAGGGCCGCTTCCCCCAGCATGTCGTAGGAGTAGCGGAAGCCCTTGGTCTCCATGGCGCCTGCATTGGCCAGCGCCTCGGCGATGGTCTCGCCGGTGACGAACTGCTCCCCCATCAGCCGCATCGCCATGTCCACGCCCTTGCGGATCAGCGGCTCACCACCCTTGCCGATCAGCCCCTTGAGGGAGCTGTTGAGCCCCGCCTCGTTGTGGGTGGCCACCAGCTTGCCGGTGATGAGCAGGCCCCAGGAGGCGGCGTTGACGAACAGTGAGGTGCTCTGGCCCAGGTGCTGGCTCCAGTTGCCGCCGCTGATCTTGTCGCGAATGAGGGCGTCACGGGTCGCCTTGTCGGGGATGCGCAGCAGCGCCTCCGCCAGGCACATCAGGGCCACCCCTTCCTGGGAGGAGAGGGAGAACTCCTGCAGCAGACCCTGCACCAGCCCCTGACGGCCGCTGGCGCTCTTCTGGTTGCGCAGCTTCTCGGCGATGCTCATGGCGAGCTTCTGGGTGGCGTCGGCCTTCTCCTTGGGCAGGCGGGCCTGCTCCAGCAGCATGGGGACGGCCTCGGTCTCCGGACGGCGATAGGCCCCCGTGATGGCGGCGCGCAGCACGGACTGGGGCAGAATGCTCTCGGCGAACTCGAGGAAGACCTGGATCCCCTGCTCGGTCAGGGCCTCGACCGGCTCGTCCCCTGCGGCGGCGGCCAGTCCGGAGTGCTCGGGCGGGGTCAGACCGCGATCCAGCTGCTCCAGATAGGTGAAGATGGCCTGCTTGATCAGCCAGTGGGGGGTGCGATCCAGGGTCTGCGCCGCCTGCTTGAGGCGGTCGCGGGTCGCTTCATCGAGTTTGACGCCGAGGGTGGTAGTGGCCATGGGACTTCCTGTGTCTAGAAGGTAACAATATTACCAGATGGTTAAATTTTGCCGATGATGGTGCAACCAGGTGCAACCTTCAAGCAAGAAATTTTAATGTACTGGCTACATTGTTGAATTTATCCATCACGCCCATTTCCGTAAGACTCCCTTCAACATCGCTGTTCGCCATTTTTTCACTGCATTATTAATGGTTTGGAGATATATCTTATGAGCGGGGAGAAAGGTGCAACCCACCTTGGGGTGGGTTGCTCTTTTTGCGGGTGAGACCGACTCTGTGTCGATGAGGGAGCCGACGCCCTCTGCCCCATATAGAGGGGCGGCAGGCGGATCTGTGCCTGGCAATGACCGGGCTCTTCTATGCTGATAGCTGGCCAAAGGGGCCAGCTATCGGTGACAAGGAGAAACCCATGGCGCGTGTCAGTACCTATCTCAATTTTGCCCGGGAGACGGAGGCGGCCTTCCTCTTCTATCGCGAGGTGTTTGGCGGCGACTTCGCCGGCCCCATCCACCGCTTCAAGGATGCCCCCGGCTGCCCGGACCAGCCCACTCTGTCTGAGGAGGACGGGGAGCTGGTGATGCACGTGGCGCTGCCCATCCTCGGCGGTCATGTGCTGATGGGCACCGATGCCCCCGCCAGCATGGGCTTCACCCTGGTGCAGGGCAACAACAGCTACCTCAACCTGGAGCCGGACAGCCGGGCCGAGACCGATCGCCTGTTTGCGGCCCTGGCCGAAGGGGGCAAGGTGGAGATGCCGCTGGCAGAGATGTTCTGGGGGGCCTATTTCGGATCCTTGGTGGACAAGTTCGGCACCCACTGGATGTTCAACTGCGAGAGCAAGAGCTGAGTCTCTGCCGGTGAATGGGAAGGGGCGCCGCGGCGCCCCTTCTGCTTATTCGCGCTCCCGCTATCCGTGCTCTCGAATAAGCGCCTTATTTGCCCTTCCCCACCATGTCGGCGGGCACCACCCAGGCGTCGAACTGCTGGGCCGTGAGGTGGCCGGAGGCGATGGCCGCCTCCCGCAGACTCACGCCTTCGTGGTGCGCCCGCTTGGCGATCTCCGCCGCCTTGTCGTAGCCGATGTGGGGATTGAGGGCCGTCACCAGCATCAGGGAGCGGGTCAGCAGCTCGTCGATGCGCGCCCGGTTCGCCGTGATGCCGAGGGCGCAGTGCTCGTGGAAGCTCTGCATGCCGTCCGCCAGCAGCCGCACGCTCTGCAGGAAGTTGTAAGCGATCATCGGCCTGAACACGTTGAGCTCGAAGTTGCCGCTGGCGCCGCCGAGGTTGATGGCCACGTCGTTGCCCATCACCTGGGCGCACAGCATGGTGAGCGCCTCGCACTGGGTCGGGTTGACCTTGCCGGGCATGATGGAGGAGCCGGGCTCGTTTTCCGGAATGATGAGTTCCCCCAGTCCGCTGCGGGGGCCGCTCGCGAGCCAGCGCACGTCGTTGGCGATCTTCATGAGGGAGGCCGCCAGCGTCTTGAGGGCGCCATGGGCATGGACCTGGGCATCGCTCGCCGCCAGGGCCTCGAACTTGTTGGGAGCGCTCACCAGCGGCAGACCGGTCTGCTCGGCCAGGGTCCTGGCCACCGCGTCGGCAAAACCTGGGGGACAGTTGAGGCCGGTACCCACCGCCGTGCCCCCCAGCGCCAGCTCGCACAGATGGGGCAGGGCGGCCCGGATGTGGCGCTCCCCCTGACTGAGCTGGGCGACCCAGCCGGAGATCTCCTGCCCCAGGGTGAGGGGCGTGGCGTCCTGCAGGTGGGTGCGGCCTATCTTGACGATGTTGTCGAAGGCGGCGGCCTTGCTCGCCAGGGTCTCTTTCAGGGGGACGAGCGCCGGCAGCAGCCGGCCCGTGATGGCGGTGACGGCGGCCAGGTTCATGGCGCTCGGGAAGACGTCGTTGCTGGACTGGCTCTTGTTCACCTCGTCGTTGGGGTGTACCAGCCGCCCCTCGCCACGGGGGCCGCCGAGCAGCTCGCTGGCCCGGTTCGCCAGCACCTCGTTGAGGTTCATGTTGGTCTGGGTGCCGGAGCCGGTCTGCCACACCATCAGGGGAAACTCGGCGTCGTGCTGGCCGCACAGGATCTCGTCGGCGGCCGCCATGATGGCCTGGGCCTTGCGCGCGGGCAGCAGTCCCAGGGCGTGATTGACCCGGGCGCAGGCGGACTTGATGCGGGCCAGGGCATGAATGATCTCCCTGGGCTGGCGCTCCCCCGAGATGTTGAAGTGGTGCAGGGAGCGCTGGGTCTGGGCGCCCCAGAGTCTGTCCGCCGGGACGGCTATCTCCCCCAGGCTGTCTCTTTCCATCCTGATGTTCATCTGCGCTCTCCTGCCGATTGGGTGTTCCCTAGCATGACCATAAAGCGTGGCCGAGGCCAGTATCCGTCCGACAAAGGGCATCAACCCGATCAATGACCAAAGGTTGCGCTCCGACATGAGATTCGCGGGCATAAGTGTGATGGTGCTTTCAATTATGCAACTCAGTTGTCTATTTAGGTTGATCTCCATTAGCCATGGGTTTTAAATGGTTACCATTGAGCGTTGTGAGCAGGGCATGGATTTTGGCAGCAACGCAGGTTGGCATCTCAAGGGACTCTGGCGGAAAGGGGCATATGAATATGATGATGCGATCAGGACCTTACCCATTGCTCTCGTTATCCCGCCTCTGGGCATTGCTGTTGATGACCTTGCTGCTCCTCCCCAGCCTGAGTCTCACCGCCAAAACGTACCCGGTCGAGCAGACCCGCATCGAGCAGTTCTTTCCGGGCGCCATTATTTCCAAGGCCAGCGGTCCCTATCAGGTGCGCACCCTGACCAAAGGGGGCAAGCCGACGGGCTATGCCTTCCAGACCATCGATGTCGTCAACATCCCCGCCTATTCGGGCAAGCCGATCAACATGCAGATACTGCTCGACCCCAAGGGTGTGATCGTCGATGCCTATGTGCTCGAGCACCATGAGCCGATCCTGCTGGTGGGGATCCCGGAAGCGAAGCTGCACGACTTCAGCGCCGGATACAAAGGTGTCGGCGTCGGGCAACGGGTGGTGGTCGGCCACTCCAGCGACCCGGATGCGGTCACAATCGATGCCATCACCGGTGCGACCGTCACCGCCATGGTGGTCAACGAGATCGTCATGCACGGGGCGCACAAGGTCGCGCTGTCCCTGGGGCTGGTCAAGGAGGAGGGGGGGGCGAGACCCAAGCCCGCCCTGGTGCGTAGCGACCTCTATGAGCCCCTCGATTGGACCGGTCTCACCGGCAATGGTGCCATCCGTCGGCTGCACCTGACCCGTGGTCAGGTCGACGAGGCGTTCAAGGGGACGGAGGCAGAAGGTGTCGGCACCGCCCCGGCCGAGCGGGCCAAGGATACCTTCATCGATCTCTACGTCACTCATCTGAACCCACCGACCATAGGTCGCAACCTGCTGGGTGAAAAACAGTACCGGGCACTGATGGAGGGGCTCAAAACCGGCGAGCAGGCCATCGCCGTGCTGGGCAGCGGGGAGTACTCCTTCAAGGGATCGGGCTATGTGCGTGGCGGCATCTTCGATCGGGTGCAACTGCGCCAGTTCGGCGACACCATCAGCTTCCGCGATCTGGACTTCCAGCGCCTCGATGATGTCTACGCCGGGGGGATGCCGACGTTTGGCGAGATGGCCATCTTCACCATCCGCGCCCATACCGCCTTCGATCCTGGTTCACCCTGGAGTCTGGAGTTGCTGGTGCGGCGTCAGACCGGCCCCATCAAGAGTGTCTTCAGCAGCTTCGAGCTCCCCTACCAGTTGCCCGAGTCCTATCTGACAAGGCCCCTGCCGAGTGCCGAGGAGCTGGCCGCCGCCGAAGAGGCCGCGCGACCGATGTGGGCGAAGATCTGGTACCAGAAGAGCGTGCAGATCGGCATCATCGGGCTCGCGCTGCTGCTGCTCACCGCCATCCTGTTCTTCCAGGATCGCTTCACCCGGCGACCCCATTTCCTGCACTGGCTGCGCCGTGGCTACCTGCTGTTCACCCTGATCTACATCGGCTGGTATGCGCTGGGACAGCTCTCGGTGGTCAATGTGCTGACCTTCGTCCATGCGCTGTTCCAGGATTTTCGCTGGGAGCTGTTCCTCACCGATCCCGTCATCTTCATCCTCTGGACCTTCGCCGCCGCCACTATCCTGCTCTGGGGCCGCGGCGTCTTCTGTGGCTGGCTCTGCCCGTTTGGTGCCCTGCAGGAGCTGATCAACGAAGGGGCCCGCAAGCTGAAGGTCCGCCAGTTCGAGCTGCCCTTCGCCGTGCATGAACGGCTCTGGGCCATCAAATACATCATCCTGCTGGTGCTGTTCGGCATCTCGCTGGAGTCGATGCAGATGGCCGAGCAGGCCGCCGAAGTGGAGCCCTTCAAGACGGCCATCATCCTCGGCTTCGATCGGCAGTGGTGGTTCGTGCTGTACGCCGTGCTGCTGCTGGTGATCAACCTCTTCACCCGCAAGCTCTACTGCCGTTACATCTGCCCGCTGGGGGCCGCGCTGGCGATCCCCACCAAGCTGCGCCAGTTCGACTGGCTCAAGCGTCGCAAGGAGTGTGGCAGCCCCTGCCAGCTCTGCGCCAAGGAGTGCGAGATCCAGGCCATCCACCCGGATGGGCGGATCAATGCCAACGAATGCCACTATTGCCTCGATTGCCAGATGACCTATCACAACGAGCGCAAGTGCCTGCCACTGGTGATGAAAAACAAGCAGGCCAAGCGTGGCGCCCAAGGACAGGTGGGCACTGAACGGATACCTGTCACCTCCATTGAAACCTGAATAACCAATAACCATCGCGAGGCGAGTCCGTTCGCCCCGTCTGAAAATGATAAAGGAGTCGGTTTATGAGTGATAAGTATCCTGACAACACCGAGCAGGAGCTGAGTCAAGGCGGCCTCAGCCGTCGTAGCTTCTTCAAGGGGGCGAGTGCGCTGACGGGGGCCGCCTTGGCGACCACGGCCTTTGGTGGCGCGGTGATGAGCCGGGAGAGCTGGGCGGCGGCCGTCTCCGAGGCCAAGCAGAACATTCATGTCGCGCCGGGCGATCTGGATGACTACTACGGCTTCTGGAGTGGCGGTCACCAGGGCGAAGTGCGGGTCATGGGCATTCCCTCCATGCGCGAGCTGATGCGGATCCCGGTGTTCAACATCGATTCCGCCACCGGCTGGGGCCTGACCAACGAGAGCCGCCACATCATGGGGGAGAGCGCCAGGTTCCTGAATGGCGATTGCCATCACCCCCACATCTCCATGACCGACGGCAAGTACGACGGCAAGTACCTCTTCATCAACGACAAGGCCAATAGCCGGGTCGCCCGCATCCGGCTGGACATCATGAAGTGCGACAAGATGCTGACGGTGCCCAACGTCCAGGCCATTCACGGCCTGCGCCTGCAGAAGGTGCCCCACACCAAGTACGTGTTTGCCAACGCCGAATTCGTGATCCCCCATCCCAACGATGGCACCAGCTTCGATCTGCAGAGCAAGAACAGCTACACCCTGTTCAACGTCATCGACGCCGAGAAGATGGAGATGGCCTTCCAGGTGATTGTCGATGGCAACCTGGACAACACCGATGCCGACTACACCGGCACCTATGCGGCGTCCACCTGCTACAACTCGGAGAAGGCCTACGATCTGGGCGGCATGATGCGCAACGAGCGCGACTGGGTGGTGGTCTTCAACATCCCGCGCATCGAGGCGGCCGTCAAGGCGGGCAAGTTCGTGACGCTGGGTGACAGCAAGGTGCCGGTGGTGGATGGTCGGGAAGGTTCCGAGCTGACCCGCTACATCCCGGTGCCGAAAAACCCGCACGGCTGCAACACCTCGTCCGATGGCAAGTACTTCATCGCCAACGGCAAGCTGTCACCGACCGTGAGCATGATCGAGATCGCCAAGCTCGACGATCTGTTCGCCGGCAAGTTCAAGGATCCGCGCGAGGTGATCGCGGCCGAGCCGGAGCTGGGTCTGGGCCCGTTACACACCACCTTCGACGGTCGCGGCAACGCCTATACCACCCTGTTCATCGACAGTCAGGTCGTGAAGTGGAACATGGCCGACGCCGTGCGCGCCTACAACGGCGAGAAGGTGGACTACATCCGGCAGAAGCTCGACGTGCAGTACCAGCCCGGCCACATCCATGCGTCCCTGACCGAGACCAGCGAAGCCGATGGCAAGTGGCTGGTGGCGCTGTGCAAGTTCTCGAAGGATCGCTTCCTGCCCACCGGCCCGCTCCATCCGGAAAACGATCAGCTGATCGACATCTCCGGCGAGGAGATGAAGCTGGTGCATGACGGCCCCACCTTCGCCGAGCCCCACGACTGCATCCTGGCCCGCCGGGATCAGATCAAGACCCGCAAGCTGTGGGATCGCAAGGACCCCTTCTTCGCCCCGACCGTCGAGATGGCGACCAAGGACGGCATCAAGCTGGAGACCGACAACAAGGTGATCCGCGATGGCAACAAGGTGCGGGTCTATATGACCTCGTCGGCCCCGGCCTACGGCATCACCGAGTTCAAGGTCAAGCAGGGGGATGAGGTCACTGTGGTGATCACCAACATCGATCAGATCGAGGATGTCAGCCACGGCTTCGTCATGGTCAACCACGGCGTCAGCATGGAGATCAGCCCGCAGCAGACCTCCTCCATCACCTTCACCGCCGATAAGCCAGGCCTGCATTGGTACTATTGCAGCTGGTTCTGTCATGCGCTCCACATGGAGATGGTGGGTCGCATGCTGGTCGAACCGGCCTGACCATGGGTCAGGGTGGTGCCGAGCCGGCACCACCCGCATTTTCAGGATGTTGGACATGAACCCTCTCTCGGTCTTACCGGCTTTGCCAAGACGGCTTTGGCGCACCGTTGCGCTGTGGGTGCTGGGCTGTTCCTGCATCGGGGCCGCCTGTGCGGCACCTCAATCCATTCGCTCCCTGCCCCTGCAACCCGATGGTGAGGCGCACTGGCGTCTGCCTGCCGGCGAGTATCGGGGGCAGTTTCGTATCGAAGCATCCCTGACGCTCAGTTGCGAGGCGGGGGCGGTGCTCGATGCCGAGGGGGAGGGCAATGCCCTCACCATCGCCGCGCCGGACGTGACGGTGCAGGGTTGCACCCTGACGAACTGGGGTAACAACCTCACCCAACTCAATGCCGCCGTCTTCATCCAGCGGGAAGCCACCCGCGCCAGGGTGCAGGCGAACCGGATGCGGGGACCGGCCAGCGGGATCTGGGTGGATGGCACGAGCAACGTCAGCCTGCTGGAGAATGTCATCGAGGGAGATCCGCAGATCCGCTCCCAGGATCGCGGCAACGGCATCCATCTCTATGCGGTGCACGGGGCGCGGGTCATCGGCAATCGGGTACGCCACGCCCGCGATGGCATCTACATCGACACCTCCAACGGCAACAGCCTCGAAGGCAATCGGCTGGAAGATCTGCGCTACGGCATTCATTACATGTTTTCCAACGACAACAGGGTGGTGGGCAACCTGACCCGCCGTACCCGCACCGGTTACGCGCTCATGCAGAGTCGCAAGCTGACCGTGATCGGCAATCGCTCCGAGCAGGATCAAAATTACGGGATCCTGATGAATTACATCACTTATTCCACCCTCACGGACAACCTGGTCACGGGGGTGCGTGACGGCGGCTCGGGTGAGGACATGGCGATGACCGCGAGCTCCGGCTCCGAGGGCAAGGCACTGTTTATCTACAACTCGTTGTTCAACCGCATCGAGCGCAACCGGTTCGAGCACAGCACGCTCGGCATCCATCTCACGGCCGGGTCGGAGGATAACCGCATCAGCGACAACGCCTTCATCAACAACCGGCAGCAGGTCAAATATGTCGCCTCCCGGCGCCAGGAGTGGTCGGTGGAGGGGCGCGGCAACTACTGGAGCGATTATCTGGGCTGGGATCGCAACGACGATGGCCTGGGCGAGGTGGCCTACGAACCGAACGACAACGTGGACAGGCTGCTCTGGCTCTACCCGCAGGTTCGGCTGCTGATGAACAGCCCCGGCATCGAGGTGCTGCGTTGGGCCCAGCGCGCCTTCCCCATCATCAAGTCGCCCGGCGTGCAGGATAGCCACCCGCTGATGCGGCCTCCCGCCATCCAGGCGCATCAGAAACAGGAGGATCCCTCATGAAGGCGGTCGATATTCAGGGCGTGCACCAGCGCATCGCGGGCATGACCATATTGCAGGACTTGAACCTGAGTCTGCACGAAGGGGAGGTGCTGGGGCTGTTTGGCCATAACGGCGCGGGCAAGACCACCAGCATGAAGCTGATCCTCGGCCTGCTGACGCCCAGCGAGGGCAGGGTCGAGGTGCTCGGTGGCCAGCCGCAGGATCTCGAGGTGCGGCGTCAGCTCGGTTATCTGCCGGAGAACGTGACCTTCTATCCGCAGCTCACGGGGCGGGAAACCCTCGCCCATTTCGCCCGTCTGCGGGGGGCGGCCCCCCAACAGGTGGCGGTGTTGCTGGATCAGGTCGGGCTCGGCCACGCGGCGGATCGCCGGGTGAAGACCTATTCCAAGGGGATGCGCCAGCGGCTCGGCCTGGCCCAGGCACTGCTCGGCGAGCCGCGCCTGCTGTTGCTCGATGAACCCACGGTGGGGCTGGATCCCATCGCCACCCATGAGCTCTATCAGCTGATCGATCGCCTGCGCCAGGGGGGCACCAGCATCATCCTCTGCTCCCACGCGCTCGCCGGGGTGGAGGCCCACCTCAATCGCGTCGCCATTCTGGCCGGCGGCCGCTTGCAAGCCGTGGGCGACCTCGCCCAGCTGCGCGCCGACACCGGCTTGCCGGTACGGATGCGCGTTCACGGGCTGGCGGACGGCAACCATTGGCGTGACCGCTGGCAGGGGGCTGGCCACCAGACGCGCCTGCTCGATACACAGAGCCTGGAAGTGGTGGTGCACAACGGCCACAAGCTGGCGCTGCTGCGCGAGTTATTGCGTGAATGCGAACCGGGCGATATCGAGGTGCATCAACCCTCGCTGGAAGATCTC
Source organism: Aeromonas sp. R7-4 (assembly GCF_040908055.1). Taxonomy (NCBI): domain Bacteria; kingdom Pseudomonadati; phylum Pseudomonadota; class Gammaproteobacteria; order Aeromonadales; family Aeromonadaceae; genus Aeromonas; species Aeromonas sp. R7-4. The sequence goes on along the minus strand of NZ_JBFODA010000034.1, from coordinate 42,978 downwards.
TATTGCCACTACATGGCGCGCGCCGATCAGGCGAACCGCAAGGAGGTTCAGCCATGAATCAGGTCTGGAACATTGCCCGCAAGGAGTTCAGCGATGGATTGCGCAACCGCTGGCTGCTGGCCATCACCCTGCTGTTTGCGGTGCTGGCGGTCGGCATCGCCTGGCTCGGCGCCGCTGCCTCCGGCCAGTTGGGCTTTACCTCCATCCCCGCCACCATTGCGAGTCTGGCGAGCCTCGCCACCTTCCTGATGCCCCTGATCGCCCTGCTGCTGGCCTATGATGCCATCGTCGGTGAGGAGGAGAGCGGCACCCTGATGCTACTGCTGACATACCCCCTCGGTCACGGCCAGATCCTGATGGGCAAATTTGTCGGCCATGGCCTGATCCTGGCGCTGGCGACGCTGCTCGGCTTTGGCTGCGCCGCCCTGGCCATCGCCGTGCTGGTGGAGGATATCTCCCTCTCCACCCTGGTCTGGGCGTTCGGCCGTTTCATGGTGTCGTCGACCCTGCTGGGCTGGGTCTTCCTCGCCATGGCCTATGTACTGAGCAGCAAGGTCAGCGAGAAGTCCCGGGCCGCCGGGCTGGCGCTGGGCGTCTGGTTCCTGTTCGTGCTGGTGTTCGATCTGCTGCTGCTGGCCTTGCTGGTGCTGAGCGAGGGGCACTTCAGCGCCACCCTCCTGCCCTGGCTGCTGTTGCTCAATCCGGCGGACATCTACCGGCTGATCAACCTCTCCGGCTTCGAGGGGGAGAGTGGCGGGCTGGGGGTTCTTTCTTTGGGGAGCGAATTGCCCTTTCCCAGCGAGCTGCTCGGGCTCTGCCTGCTGTTGTGGGTCGGCGTGTCGCTGTGGCTGGCTTATGCCGTGTTTCGTCGTCGCTCGCTCTGAGCCGGGTATAACAAGGATATTAATATGCTGAATTCAAATGGTTTTTATCTCAAAGGCAGCCTGATGGCCCTGCTGCTTGCGCTGGCCGGTTGCAACGATGCCGGCTCGGATCGACAGGTTTATGAGCCGGTCGCCTTTCACTCCGGCGACGAGTGTCACGTCTGCGGCATGGCGATCGGTGACTTTCCCGGCCCCAAGGGGGAGGCGGTGGGCAAACAGGGGGCGATGAAGTTCTGCTCCACGGCCGAGCTGTTCGGTTGGTGGTTGCAACCGGAAAACCGGGGACAAGATATCACCCTCTATGTGCACGACATGGCGCGCTCGACCTGGGAGAAACCTCATGATGACGCCCTGATCGACGCCCGCCAGGCCTTTTATGTCGTCGGCGCAAACCTGAAGGGGGCCATGGGGGCCGCACTGGCCTCGTTCGCCCGCGAAGAGGATGCCAAGGCGTTCGCCGCCAAACAGGGCGGCAGGCTGGTGCGATTCGGGCAGATAGATCTCGCCTTGCTGCAACCCGAGTCCCATCAGGCCGAGTCGCACGGCGGCCCGGCGGCCCATTGATCGGCTGGCATCGACCACATTTTTTCACCCTTATCACTCATTAGATCGCAAGAGGATGCTCCCATGATGGGGATCAGTGTTTGGAAGCTTTTGATCATTCTCGCCATTGTCATCATGTTGTTTGGCACTGGACGCCTGCGTGGCATCGGTTCGGATCTGGGCAATGCCGTGCGGGGATTTCGCAACATGCTGGGCGATAAAGAGAGCCAGTAAGAGAACATTATCCGCGCCCGATATCTGATGCCGTTGGTCGCGCCGGGCCGCCAGCGTGACCGGGATTGGGAGGCCGGATACCAAGCGGGGGCGTTGCCGCCTCCATCAACAAAAGGAAATACCAACATGAAAAAAAGCGTGCTTTCACTGTTAGTACTGGGTTCTGTGTTCGGCCTGCAACCGGCGATGGCGCAAGATGGCGAGGCGCTGTTCAGGAGCAAGCCTTGCGTGGGCTGCCACATGGTGGACTCCAAGCTGGTCGGCCCCGCCTTCACGGATGTAGCCGCCAAGTATGCAGGGCAGAAGGACGCCGCCACCCTGCTGGCCGGTCGCATCAAGAATGGCACCCAGGGCACCTGGGGTGCCGTGCCCATGCCGGCCAACGCCGTCACGGAAGACGAGGCCAAGACCTTGGCCGAATGGGTGCTCAGTCAGAAAAAATGAGTCGTGTCGGCTCGCACTTGGGCCGATGTTGAGTCAGGGGGGATCCGGGACCTTGCCGCTAGGATCACCCTCTGACCATCGGGTCCCGCTCTCTTTCCACCTCAAGAGACGATGCCGGTGCTCCACATGATGAGTGTCCGGCGCCCGTCATCTCTCCCGACGCGCACCCAGGTTCCCCGCCCCCTGTCTATGCCGATGCCCGGCAGTCCCGACGACCCTCTCGTGAACCAGGCCGCCGATGATCGTCGCCTCCCTGACTTCCTCTATGCGGAGGCCACACAGGGTGGGGTCTGTCGTTGGCGAGCCGAAGAAAACGGGAGGGATGGCGTGGGCCATCCCTCTTTTCATTGATGCATCAGATCTGGCGATGCCAGTCGCGTCAGATCCTGGGGGTGAAGGGGGTCAGCTTGGCCAGCGGGGCGGCGTCCATAAACTCCTGGGACGCTTCACCGTGTTTGAAGATCTTGAAGCCCTCGCCCCGAGCGCTCCAGTACTCGATGGTGTCGCCGCTGATCTGCAGCAGGCTGGCCTCGCGCAGGGCCACCACGTGCTCGCTCGGGTTGATGGCGCAGAACTCGGCGAGGCGCTCGTCCCGGGTCTCCCCCATGTGGCCGCTGATGCTGGCATCCAGGTAGTGGGGATTGATCTGCACGGGGAACAAGCCCAGCGCCGGCAGCACGGCGGCGCTGCACACCGGCATGTCGTTGGTGGTGCGGATGCTGGGGGTAGCCACGTTGCAGCCGGCGCTCCAGCCCACATAGGGCACGCCTCGCTCGCGCACGGCACGCTGGATGGGCACCACCAGGCCGTATTCGTGCAGCAGCTGGTTCAGGCGCCAGCTGTTGCCGCCGCTGATAAAGATGGCGTCGGCCCGCTGGATGGCATCCACCGGATCGTCGAACTGGTGGATGCTGATGGCCTTCACCCCCAGGCTCTCGCTGAGTTCGAAGGCGCGGGCGTCCCAGTCGCTGCGGATCACCGCGTAGGGGATGAGCAGGATGCGCTTGACCTGTTTGCGGGCGAGCAGGGTTCGTACCCGCTCCCGGGCCCAGCCGAGCAGGCCGGGGTGTTCTGTGGTTTTGCCGTTGCTGAGCAGAAGCAGTTCCATGAAAGCTGTCCTCAAAGGGTGAAAGCGGAGGAGGGAGGATCACTTGGGCCGGTGCGGCCAAGTGGCCGTCGGGGCATGCTAGCACCCCGGGCTGGGCGGTTCTGTGATCCGGGGACCCATTCAACCACTGCGAAGGGGCGGGTCAATGCCAATGGATGAATGCGCAGCGCCAATGAAAGACCCCGCTGAGGCGGGGTCCGAGGAGGGCTGGACGGATCAGGAGGCGGTCGCCTCGGCCACCCGGAACTCGGGCTGCTGGCGCAGCTTCCACAGCTCGCTCCACTTGCGCAGGGCGGAGATCAGGATCAGCGCCCCCAGCACCAGCATGATGAGGGAGATGGCGCCGTTCATCGGGTTGTAGCCCTTGGCGGCCGAGTTGAAGTAGACGTTGCGCATCATCCAGTAACCGGCGTAGTTGACGGTCACGAACAGGTAGGCCAGCGGGATCAGGCAGGTCAGCATATAGCGGCGCTTGCTGGCGAGGCGCAGGATGATGGTGGCACCTATGATGAGGCCCACCGAGGCCATCAGCTGGTTCGATACCCCGAACAGGGCCCATACCGAGCCGATATCGCCGGACATCAGCAGATACCCCCACATGACGCAGGCGAGCACGCTGGCCCCGATGGCGCCCGGCATCCAGTCGATGCGCTTGAGCGGCGGGTAGAACTCGCCGAAGAAGTCCTGAATGAGGTAGCGGGAGACCCGGGTGCCGGAGTCGACGGCGGTCAGGATGAACACCGCTTCAAACATCACCACGAACTGGAAGAAGTAGGAGGCGAGGTTACTGAACCAGGGCACCTTGGTGAAGATGTAGGACATGCCCACCGCCAGGGTGACGGCGCCGCCGGTGCGGCCGTTCAGATCCATGCCGATCTCCTGGGAGAGGAAGGGCAAATCCACCACCTGCATCCCCAGCTTGGCGAAGGCCTCCGGAGTGGCGTTGATGGCGAAGTAATCCGCCGGGTGCAGGGCGGTGGCGGCGATCAGCGCCATCACGCCCACCACGCACTCGGCCAGCATGGCACCGAAGGCGACCGGCAGGATGTCGTTCCACTTGTCCACCAGTTTCGGGGTGGTGCCCGAGCCGATGAAGGCGTGGAAGCCGGAGATGGCGCCACAGGCGATGGTGATGGAGATGAAGGGCCAGACCGGGCCGCCCAGTACCGGGCCGCCGCCGTGGACGAACTGGGTCATGGCGGGGAACTGGATCTCGGGGTTGATGCAGATGACGCCGATCACCAGGGCGCCGAACACGCCGATCTTCATAAAGCTGGAGATGTAGCCGCGCGGGGTGAGTAGCAGCCAGACCGGCAGCGCGGTGGCGAAGAAGGCGTAGATGGGCAGCGCCAGACTGATGGTCTCGGCGCGCAGGGTCAGCCAGGCACCGAAGGCGCTCTCCTGCACGTAGGGGCCGAAGAAGACGCAGGCCAGCACGGCGATGAAGCCCACCCAGGAGGCGGCTTGCAGGTTGCCGGTCAGCTTGTGCCAGATCCCCACCACCATGGAGATGGGGATGGTCATGAAGACCGCGAACACGCCCCAGGCGTTACGCTCCAGCGCGTGCACCACCACCATGGAGAGACCCGCCATGGTGATGGTGATGATGAACAGCATCGCAAGGCCCGTGCACCAGCCGGCGATGGGGCCGAGTTCGGCCTTGGCCACCTCGGAGAGGGACTTGCCCTGATGCTTCATGGAGGCGAACAGCACGACTGTGTCGTGCACCGCACCGCCGATGACGCAGCCGATCAGCAGCCAGAGAAAGCTCGGCAGGTAGCCGTACTGGGCCGCCAGGACCGGGCCCACCAGCGGGCCGGCGGCGGCGATGGCCGCGAAGTGCTGGCCGAAGTTGACCCACTTGTTGGTCGGCACATAGTTCTTGCCATCTTCCAGCTCGTGGGATGGGGTGACCAGCTTGTCGTCGGCCCGCAGCACCTTGCGCACAAAGAACACGCCGTAGAGGCGATAGGCGATGGCGAGGATGCAGAGGGCCGCAATGACGAAGGTGATTGCGTGTTGCATGACGGAGTTTCCTTTTCCTGCGGCCAATCTGGCCGGGCTCAGGCTGCACTCTACGCAGGCGGCAGGGAAAGGGGAGCGCAGAAAGGGTCAGTGGCAGAGGGCCGCCCGCGAGCGGCAGAAAAGCGGCCCTGAGCGGTTTGAGGGATGAGCCGGCGGGCGCGGCAAGCGGGTGAGCGGTAACGGGCAGGGGACGGGGCGAGTGGCCAGCCCCTCAGGGGATCTCCAACAATTCTTTGAGGGGCTTGAGGTAGCGCCGGCTCACCGGCACCTTGTGGCCGCCCTGGGTCACCACCTCCGCCAGGCCGCCGTCCAGCAGCAGGATCTCGCGGATCTGGCCCGGGTTGAGCAGGTACTGGCGGTGACAGCGCACGAAGCCGGTCTTCTCCTCCAGGGTGCGCAGGGTCAGCTCGGTGGTGCCTTGCTGCTGGGCGCTCACCACCTTGTTGCCGGCCAGATCGCTGTGGACGAACTCCACCTCGCCAAGGGGCAGCAGCAGGATGCGGTTGTGGCCGCTACAGGGAATGCTGCGCAGGGGCTGGGCGATGCGGGTCGGATCCGGCAGCGGTTGGCCCGCCAGCTCACCTTTTGGCGAAAGCAGCCGCTGGATGCGCTCCAGCGCCTTGTTCATCCGTTCGCTGGTGACCGGCTTGAGCAGGTAGTCGAGGGCGTTCTCCTCAAACGCGCGCAGGGCAAACTCGTCGTAGGCGGTGATGAAGACGATGTGGGGGCGCAAGTCCGGATCCAGCATGCTCACCAGCTCCAGCCCGCTGATGCGCGGCATCTGGATGTCGAGAAACAGCAGGTCGGGTTTGAGGCGATGGATGGCGGGCAGCGCCTCCATGGCGTGGGCGCACTCTCCCAGCAGGCGGATATTGCCCGCCTGCGCCAGCAGCAGCCGCAGCTCCTCGCGGGCGAGGGGTTCATCGTCGACGATCAGGGCGGTCAGCATGGGCTCTCCTGCAGGGGAAGGGTGATCCTCACCCGGGTGGATTGATGGGGCTCGCAGTGAATGGTGACCCCGTACTCGGCGCCGTAACGGGCCTTGATGCGCCGATCCACTATGTTCATGCCAAGGCCGCTCTCCTCCCGCCTGGCCTGATAGAGGCCGGCGTTGTCCTCAACTTCCAGCACCAGCTGCTCACCCTCCTGCCGCGCCGTCAGGGTCAGTCGGCCGGGCTCGAACATCTGGGAGATGCCGTGCTTGATGGCGTTCTCGACGATGGGCTGCAGGGAGAAGGTGGGCAGCCGGTACTCCAGCAGCGGCTCGGGAATCTGGATCTGCACGCTCAGGTGCTCGGCGAAGCGGGCCTGCTCGATGTGCAGGTAGGCGTTCACGTGCTCCAGCTCGTCGGCCAGGGTCACCTCGTCACCCTGGCGCTTGAGGTTCTTGCGAAAGAAGGTGGAGAGGTGGTGCACCAGGGTGCGGGCATCCTCGGGGTCGCGCCGGATCACCGCCGCCAGGGTGTTGAGGGCGTTGAACAGAAAGTGCGGGTTGATCTGCGCCTGCAACAGCTTGATCTCCGACTGGGCCAGCAGCCGCTTCTGCTCGTTGTACTTGCTGGCCAGGATCTGGCCGGAGAGCAGCCGGGCGATCCCCTCTCCCAGGGTGCGGTTGATGGAGGAGAAGAACTTGCGCTTGGGCTCGTAGAGCTTGATGGTGCCCACCACCGACCCCTCTTCCCCACGCAGCGGAATGACCAGCGAGGAGCCGAGCCGGCACTGGGGATGCAGGTTGCAGCTGTAGGGGATGAGGTTGCCGTCGGCATAGACCACCTCGTTGTGCTGGATCGCCTTGAAGGTGTGGGCCGAGTTGATGGCGGTGCCCGGCAGGTGGTGATCCTCGCCGATGCCGATAAAGGCGAGCAGCTTCTCCCGATCGGTGATGGCCACCGCGCCCACCCCGGTCTCTTCGTAGAGGATGCGCGCCATCTGTTGGCACGCCTCCTGGGTGAACCCCTTGTCCAGCACCCGCATCGCCCGCTCGGCGATCTTGAGGGCGCGGGCGGAGAAGGCGACCGAGTACTTCTCCAGCATGGCGCGGTGATCGAGGATCATCCGCATGAACATGGCGGCCCCCAGGGTATTGGCCACCAGCATGGGTGCGATGATGTTCTCGATGAGGTGGACGGCGTCGTCATACGGACGGGCCACCAGCAAGATGATGCCCATCTGCATCAGCTCGGCGATGAGGGCCACCGAGCCCACCACCCAGGGGCTGAACAGCAGATCGAGCCGGTGGCGGGCGACGAAGTGGCGGTGCACCAGGCCGCCGAGCAGCCCTTCGGCGATGGTGGAGAAGGTGCAGGCCAGGGCGGTAAAGCCCCCCAGCGAGTAGCGATGGATGCCGCCGGTGAGCCCCACCAGCAGCCCCACCACAGGGCCGCCGACTATGCCGCCGAGCACGGCGCCGATGGCGCGGGTATTGGCGATGGAGTCCTCGATCCTGAGGCCAAAGTAGGTACCCATCACGCAGAAGCCGGAGAAGATGAGGTAGCAGAGGATCTTGTGGGGCCAGCTCAGGGTCACCTGGGTCAGCGGCATGAACAGCGGCGTCTTGGAGAGCAGCCAGGCGATCACCAGATAGACGCAGAGCTGCTGGAAGAGAGATATCACGAGCGCGAATTGTTCGAAAGCCACGGCACACTATCTCGAAAGGGATGCTCATCCAATGGACGCGGAGTATTAGCAAACCCCGATTTGCGCTGCAAGCCGCGGGCGTCGGAATAGCGCGCCTGCGCACAGATTTGCCGGCACCCTGAGCCAAAGGCATCCCTTCGCCCTGGCTGCCGGTCAATCGAGCGCGACGTCGACCCACACCAGGCGGTGATCCGAGCTGACCCCCTTGGCGATGCCGAGCTTGGCGTCATACACCAGGTGGTAGCCAGGCTCGAAGCTGGCCGGCCAGAACACGCCGGAGGCGACCGCGTTCAGGTTGGCGGAGGGCAGCACGTGGTCGAGCTGCAGGCCGCTGCTGCTGGTGATGCGCTCCGGGGTGGGGCGGTTGTTGTTGCGCTTGCACTGATCCGGCTGGCTGGCGAGGCACTCGGGGCCGCCCTGGCTCACCGGGATCAGGGCGCCCTTGGTGACGGCCTGGTTGACCAGCACATGGTCGTGCAGATCCCGGATGGCGGTGCGATCCCCGTCGCCAATCTGGGGATCGGCATTGAGATCCCCGGCGATGACGAACCTGGCGCCCACGGGCAGGCCACCGGCCTTGCCGGCGTCATCCACCATGTAGCTTTCCCCTTCCACATAGTCCTGCCAGAAGGCAACCTCGGCGCGGTTTCGCCTGACGTTGTGGCGCGCCGCGTTGCCGAAGATGGGCGGGGTCGGGTGGGAGATGAGGAAGTGGATCACCTCCTCCTTGTTGCCGCACTTGATGCGCACCGGCACGTCGGCGTGGTTCTTGGACGAGAGCGGGTACTGCTGCCAGGCTGCATCTGAATACCAGGCATCGCCACACTGGCGGCTGGCCGGGATCTTGACCTTGGTATTGTTGCAGTCATCGATGACGGGGTTCTTCTCGCCCGGCATATCCTTCCACTTGAAGTTCTGGAAGGTGCGGATCCGCTGGGTATCGATGGGGTACTGGGACATCACGGCGAAGGCGTACTGGCCGTGGTAGTTGCCAAAGCCCCAGGCGTCGTCCGGCCCGTTGTTGCGCTTTCCGTCCAGGTTGAGGTCATGGCCGCTCATCAGGCCGGTGTTGGTGGCGAAGTTCTGCAGCACCGGGTAGCCGATGGCGGTCACCTCGTCGTGCTGGGCGTGGGCCAGGTAGTTGTCGTTGAAGGCTTTGAGGTCCGTGGTGTCGCTGCCCTTGCCGTCATTGTCGAATTCGCTCAGCAGCAACACGTCCGGCCGGGTGCGCTGCACTATCTCGGCGACGTTGCGGATCTGCTGCACGTTCAGGGCCCTGGTCTTCTCTGCGCCGCTCAGGGTGCCGTTGGCGAGGCGGGCCAGCAGGGTATCCTGCTCGGTGCGGCTCAGGGCCAGTTCACCGGTGAGCATGCCGGCGGCGGTGCGATCGAAGGCGAGGTTGAAGGTGGCAAAGCGGATCATGGCTGGTCTCGGCGTCATGGTGGCCGGGACAGCCTGCCATCTTTGGCAGAAAAATGGCAGCACCCTGCCGGTTTTCCAGGGGAATGTGCCCCTGTTTCCCCCTTGAGGGCCAAGCGCTCCGCTCAGGCCCAGCGGGAGAGGGGGGAGGGCATGGCGTAGGCGTAGCCTTGCTGATAGTCGCAGTCGAGCCGGTTCGCCACCTGGATATGGGCCTGGGTCTCCACCCCCTCACACACCACGGCCATGCCGAGCCGCTGCAGGTATTTCACCAGTCCGGTCAGCATGTTGAGGGCGTGGGTGCTGAGCGCAGCCTGAAGCAGCAGGGAGCGATCCAGTTTCACTATCTCGTAGGGGAGCATCATCAGACGCTGGAAGTTGCACGCCTGGGAGCCGAAGTCGTCGCTGGCGATGTGGGCGCCATGGGCCCGCAACACCTCGATCATTTCCCTGTGCTGGCGCTTGATCCTGACCTGCTCCAGCACCTCGAACCAGATGGCTATCCCCAGCTTGCGGGCCTGGAGCAGCACCAGCAACAGCAGGTTGCGGTAGGTGGGGCTGGAGAGCGCCGGATTGAAGTTGATGGAGAGCGCATAGGGGCCTTTTTGCGCGAGCACGGGCAGATCGCGCAGTATGGCCCTCAGCATGGCGATATCCAGGTGCAGGGTGTCGTCCTCGCCGAGCGCGGCGAAGTCGATGCCCAGATAGCGCTGCTGCCCGGCATGCCAGCGCCTTGCCAGCGCCTCATACCCCTTGACCTGACGGTCCCGGCCTATGATGGGCTGGTAAAAGGGAACAACGACATCCGCCATGTTGGCCATGGCACTCACGGGATACTCTTCTTTGAACGCAAACATGACTCTCACCTGACCGGAACATGGCTGCGCATCATACAGGGAAGACCTAAACGGCAGCTGTAGGAAGAGTCTGATAATCAGGCTGCCACCAGAACGGGGCGGGGGCCGGGCCGCAAGCGAAGTGGAGAGCGCTCTGCTCAGATCAAGGCATTCGTCTGCTGGCGGCTTTCGGCCTTCTGGAGTAGCGTACCGTGCATGGCCTGGGCCAGCCACTCCCAATCCAGTGGCGGTGTACCCGCCTTGAAGCGCTGGTAGGCCTGGCCCTGATGGATGGTCAGGAACAGGGTCGTCGACAGGCCGAGGCGGTTGAGATAGCGCACCATGACGTCCCCCTGATAGTTGTGCAGGCGTTGCTGCAGTTGGGGCAGGCTCAAGCCCTGCTCCTGGCCGGTTTCATCCCAGATTGCAAACATGCGAGGTGGCTCCTGACGGTGAGGAGTCCACTGTTTCGAAAAATGCTGGGCGGGACAATTGTCAGATCTGACAGCTCCATATGGAGTCTGTCCTGAAAGGCGAAAACCCGGCGCAAGGCCGGGCTTTCTGAAGGATGGTGGAGGGAGAAGGATTCGAACCTTCGAAGGCAGAGCCGTCAGATTTACAGTCTGATCCCTTTGGCCGCTCGGGAACCCCTCCACAGGGGCATTGCAGATTGTGCTCAGGAAGATGGTGGAGGGAGAAGGATTCGAACCTTCGAAGGCAGAGCCGTCAGATTTACAGTCTGATCCCTTTGGCCGCTCGGGAACCCCTCCACGGGGTATTTTCCTGATTTTTTGCTTACTTGGCGCACTTGAATGGTGGAGGGAGAAGGATTCGAACCTTCGAAGGCAGAGCCGTCAGATTTACAGTCTGATCCCTTTGGCCGCTCGGGAACCCCTCCCCAAGTGCGAGGCCGCATACTACCAGATCCGGCAAGGTTGTGAACCCCTTGGCCGCATTCTGACGACAAAAAAGTGCCGAGCGGTCATTTTTTGATACGTTTCGCTCAAAATTCACGCTTTTCAATGACTTTTATGCCGGGTCAGGGGGCGCAGTCCGGCATGGGGCGGGCTTGGCACGGGCATAAACACGGGCATAAAAAAGAGGAGCCGCACCGGGCCCCCCCTCCATAGACCACTTTGGCGGGGCATCAGGCGTCCGGGTTGCGGGCCCGCTGGCAGCCCTGCACCGCATGGGCGATGAGTTCCAGGGCGCTCTGCTGGCTGGGTGGCAGCTCGTCGTCGCACAGGGCGAGGGGGGTGACGCGCTCGCCCCACTTGATGAGGGCGGCACCCCAGGTCAGGCCGGCCCCGAAGGCGGCGGTGAGCAGGTAGCTGTTCGGCTTGACCCGGCCCTGCTCCAGCGCTTCGCACAGGGCGATAGGCACGGTGGCGGCGGAGGTGTTGCCGTACTGCTCTATGTTGACCATCACCTTGTCCATGGCGGCGTTCATGCGCTTGGCCAGGGTCTCGATGATGCGCACGTTGGCCTGGTGCGGCACGATGAGATCGACCTGCTCGGGGGCGATGCCGGCCTGGGCCAGCACGGCGCCGGTGGCCTCGCCCATGCCGCGCACGGCACGCTTGAAGATCTCCTGCCCCTCGAAGTTGAAGGTGAAGAGGCCGTCGATGTCGGCAAAGCGCACCCGATCGGTGCCGAAGTTCGGCACGTGCAGTATCTCCCGCGCCTCGCTGTCACAACCGAGCTTGCTGGCAATCAGGCCGCTCTCCTGCTCGCTCGCCTCTATGATGACGGCACCGGCGCCGTCGCCAAACAGCACGGCGGTGTCGCGCTTGGCCCAGTCCAGCAACTGGGTCAGCCGTTCGGCGCCGATCACCAGCACTCGCTGCATCATGCCGGTCTGCACCAGAGAGGTGGCGACGGAGAGGGCATACACGAAACCGGTGCAGGCGGCATTGAGGTCGAACACCGCCGCCTTGTGGGCGCCGAGGGCCTGCTGCACGGCGGAGGCGCCATTGGGCACGAGCGTGCCCGGGGTGGCGGTCGCGAGTATGATGCCATCGAGGGCGTCCGCCTCGAGGCCCGCGCAGGCCAGGGCGCGGCGGGCGGCCAGGGTGGCGAGCGCCGTGGTGCTGACGTGGGAGACCCGACGGGCCTTGATGCCGGTGCGCGGGTAGATCCACTCGTCCGAGGTATCCATGATGGTGCTGAGGTCATCATTGGTCAGCGCTGCGGGGGGCAGGCATTTTCCCCAACCGGTGATATTGGCGTATTTCATCTTGTCGTCGCTTGTCGTGATGGCCGCCCGGGGGCGGAAAATTGCGCAATTATGCCGCACGGGGCCGCCACTGTCATCCTGCGGCCTGACCAGTGTAAGGGGAGTGGCGGGAGCAAGACCGTGATTTTGCTTAAATTTCCGCGTCTCCTTGTCTTAAGATGAACTCCCGATCCGGCCCGCCCCACCCGAGGTGATCCCAGTGCACAAAGCGAATCTCAACCTCCTGCCCACCCTCAAGGTGCTGCTGGAGACCCGCAACATCAGCCGGGCGGCGGAGCTGCTGCACCTGAGCCAGCCCTCCATCAGCAAGCAGCTGACCCAGCTGCGCAGCGAGTTTGGCGACGAGCTGCTGGTGCGGGAGGGGCAGCGCTGGCTGCTGACCCCGAGGGCCGAGGCGCTGGCGGTCCAGCTTGCCGATTCCCTCGGTGCCCTGGAGCGGCTCTACGCGGCGCCGGAGTTTGTCCCCGAGCGCTGCGAGCGGGTGTTCCGGCTCGCTTCCTCCGACTACGTGGCCCAGCACATCCTGCCCGATATCTGCGCGGCCCTAGCGAAGGCCGCCCCCCGGGCGGCGCTGGAGTACAGCCTGTGGGACAAGCGCCTGCTGCCGCAGCTCTGGCAATCCGAGCTGGATCTGGTCTCCACCATCACGGATCTGGTGCCGGACCAGATCCGCGGCCTGCACCAGGGGGAGGACAGGCTGGTGATGCTGATGGGGCGTCAGCACCCGCTCGCGGGCACGGCGCCCAGCCTGGAGGAGTACCTCGCCTGGCCCCACCTGCAGGTGAGCGGCGGCGGCGACAAGGACAGCCCGGTGGAGCAGGTGCTGGCTCCCCTGGGGCGATCCCGTCGCTGGTTTGCCCGGGTGCCCTTCTTCCAGGCCGCGGTGGAGGTGCTGCTGCGCACCGACTGCCTGATGACCACCCCGGCCCACATCGCCTGGCAGCTCTCCCGGGAGCACGCCCTGAGCTTTTGCGATCTCCCCTTCGCCACCCGGGTCCAGCAGTATCATCTGCTGTGGCACCAGCGCCATCACCTGGATCCGGCCCACCGCTGGTTTCGCGAGCTGGCCTATCCCTTCCTGCGGGATCACCTGCAGTTCACCCTGGGGGAGAGCCACAAGCAGCTGGCCCCGGGGCCGGGCAAGCGCAGCTAGTGACAGCGGTTTGTGCCACTCTATAGCCAACGGCTATGGACTCTATTCATAACTTTCACTTCTGGCATAGCTGGGCGCCCCCTACCCTGAGCACATCAACCGACACTGGATTCGAAGAGAGGAGAGGGTATGGAATTGACGAGTTGGCTGGCGCTGGCCGCCATTTGCGTGATGGGGGCCATCAGCCCGGGGCCCAGCCTGGCGCTGATCATCCGCAACACGGTGCAGGGAGGGCAGGGCCACGGGGTGGCGACGGCGCTCGGCCACGGCCTGGGTGTGGGGATCTACGCCCTGATCACGGCGCTCGGTCTCGCCATCCTGATCACCCAGACCCCGCTGCTGTTCGACCTCATCCGTTACGGTGGCGCGGCGTTTCTCGCCTGGCTCGGGGTCAAGGCGCTGCTGGCCAGGCCCGCTGGCGGCGAGTCCGGTAGCGAGGAGGGGCATCCGCCACGTGGCCGTCAGGGGGCGTTCGAGGGCTTTATGGTGGCCTTCTTGAACCCCCAGCTCGCCATCTTCTTCATCGCCCTGTTCAGCCAGTTCGTGCACGCCGACACCGGCTGGCGCGAGGGGGGCATCATGATGCTGACCGCCGGCGGCATCGATGCGCTCTGGTATGTGCTAGTGGCCCTGGTGCTGTCTCGCGGGCCCGTGCTCGCCTGGCTCAAGGCCAAGTCCTTCGTGATCGACAAGGTCAGCGGCCTGGTGCTGCTGGGGTTGGCGCTCAAGGTGGTGATCTGAGCTATCCCGCAGTCTGTCCATGGCTGGTCTGGCTCAAGGCCAAGTCCTTCGTGATCGACAAGGTCAGCGGCCTGGTGTTGCTGGGATTGGCGCTCAAGGTGGTGCTTTAACACCTCACCCTTCACAAGAAAGGCCAGGAGGGGGTCGATGGTGCTGATCGCGGGCCCAGGATCCAATCCTGCATTCTGCGGTGATCTTAAGCGGGATCAAGGCGGGGGGCGCCTGGTCTCGCTAGAGTGACGGGCATTTCTCGTCCGCCTTCAGACCAGACCCATGCAGGATCACACCCAGACTCAGCGCCTTGTACAGAATCGCCTCGAACTGCTGGCCCCGGCCAGGAACCTCGCCTATGGCATCGAGGCCATCAACCATGGCGCCGATGCCGTCTACATGGGCGGCCCCGCCTTCGGTGCCCGCAGCGCGGCGGGCAACAGCATCGAGGATATCGCAGCGCTGGCGCGCCACGCCCACCGCTTCGGCGCCCAGGTGTTCGTCGCCTTCAACACCCTGCTGCACGACCACGAGCTGGAGCAGGCCCGGCGCCTGACCCATCAGATCTACGAGGCGGGGGCCGATGCACTGATCGTGCAGGACATGGGGCTGCTGGCGCTCGATCTGCCCCCCATAGCGCTGCACGCCAGCACCCAGACCGACAACCGCACGCCGGAAAAGGTGAAGTTCTTGCAGGACGTGGGCTTCTCCCAGGTGGTGCTGGCGCGCGAACTCTCGCTCGAGCAGATCCGTGCCATCAGCGCCCAGACCCAGGTGCAGCTGGAGTTCTTTATCCACGGGGCGCTCTGCGTCTCCTACAGCGGCCAGTGCAACATCAGTCACGCCCGCACCGGCCGCAGCGCGAACCGCGGCGAGTGCGCCCAGCTCTGCCGCCTGCCCTGCTCCCTGCAGACCCCGGCGGGGGAGGTGCTGGTGGAAAACAGCCACCTGCTCTCCTTGAAAGACATGGATCAGACCGACAACCTGGAGGCGCTGATCGCCGCGGGCATCCGCTCCTTCAAGATCGAGGGGCGCCTCAAGGGGCTCGACTACGTCAAGAACGTCACCGCCTGGTATCGCCAGAAGCTGGACGCCATCCTGGAGCGGCGCCCCGATCTGGTGGCCGCTTCCGCCGGTCGTTGCAGCTACGGCTTCATACCGGACCCGAAGAAGAGCTTCAACCGGGGCAGCACCGACTACTTCCTCCATGGCCGCCAGCCGGGGATCGACGCCACCAGGAGCCCGAAATATGTCGGTGAACCCCTGGGCCGCGTCAGCAGGGTGACCAAGGATGGCATCGAGATCGACGGCAAGCCCGTGAGCCTCAACAACGGCGACGGCCTCGGCTTCTTCAAGCCGGGGGGCGAGTTGGTGGGGATGCGCCTGAACAAGGTGGAAGGCAGGCAGTTACTGCTGTCGGAGCGCATGCCGGGGCTGAAGGTGGGCACCGAGATCTTCCGCAACCACGATCAGGCCTTCAGCAAGCAGCTCGAAAAGGCGAGCAGCGAGCGCCGCATCCGGGTCGATATGCGGCTATCGGAGTGCGACGAGGGATTGTGGCTCGAACTGGTCGACGAGCAGGGGATCGGCGCCGCCGTCACGCTCCCCTGCGACAAGCAGCCGGCCGACAACCCGGCGCGGGCGCTGCAACAGGCGAGGGATCAGCTTGGCAAACTCGGCAACACCCTGTTTGTGGCTCGCCAGATTGAGTTGGCATTCACCACTCCCTTGTTTATTGCCGCCTCACAACTCAATGGGCTGCGCCGGGACGCCATCGCCGCCCTGGAGGCGGCCCGTCTTGCCGCCTATCGGCGACCCGAGCGACGCATCCCTCTGCGTGACGTCCCCTATCCCCAACACCGCCTCTCCTACCTTGGCAACGTGCTGAACAAGGCCGCCGAGCAGTTCTTCCGAGACCACGGGGTGGAACGCATCGCCCCCGCCTATGAGGCGAACCAGGAGCTGGGGGAGGTGATGCTGATGACAACGAAGCACTGCATCCGCTACAGCCAGAATCTCTGCCCCAAGGAAGTGCCAGGCCTGAAGCCAGAGCCGCTGGAGCTCAAGATGGGCAAGGAGAGTTTCCGCCTGCGCTTTGACTGCCGCCGCTGCGAGATGCAGGTGATGGGGAGCCTCAAGCGCTGACAGCTGCCCGTGTGGGGATAGGGTGGCAGCGGATTAGATGGCAGTATGGGGCGGCGCTGCCCAAGGGGCTTGTCTCTCTAAGCAGCCCCATACCGTCAGCTGACAAAGGAACCGTCATGAAGATCGATGCATTGCCGTTTTGCACGACCCGCTGGGCCGATATAACGCCGACCGAGCACAAGGGGAAACGCGGCGTCGCCCGCTGGTACAGCCAGCAGTTCGGGGATCTGCGGGTGCGGATGGTGGAGTACTCACCCGGGTATCTGGCGGATCACTGGTGCAGCAAGGGCCATGTGCTGCTCTGCCTCGAGGGGGAGCTGCACACCGAGCTGCAGGATGGCCGCGTCTTCACCCTGACGCCGGGTATGAGCTATCAGGTGGCCGATGACGCCGAGCCCCATCGCTCCTACACCGAACCGGGCGCCCGCCTCTTTATCGTCGACTGAGCCGCCCCCTTTCCCGCTTCCCCTTTTGCTTCAGGATCTTGCCCATGCTTGAACTCAGACCCAACTGCGAGTGCTGTGACCGGGATCTGCCCGCCGACACGGCGATGGCCTATATCTGCTCCTTCGAGTGCACCTTCTGCGCCGAGTGCAACGATCAGTATCTGCACCTGACCTGCCCCAACTGCGGCGGCGAGCTGGTCAGGCGCCCGCGTCGCCCGGCGGCCAAGCTGGTGAACAACCCCGCCTCCCCCCAGCGCGTCTTCAATCCGGACCTCAAGGCGACCCTGGGCAAGGGGCGCTAGGGCCGCCGTCCCCATGGAGGAATACCTGCCGGCAAGGGGCGCCACTATCCTGCCCGCGTCTCCAGCCATCAGGGGAAGCGGTACGGCAGTGGAACCATGACGGGGTGGACAAGACCGGGCTGCTGGGGGGCTGTGCCGGTGGGCGAGCGCCCACCGGAAGGTTCGCGCGCAACCCTGGTGGGTTGCCGACGACACACTATGGCTTGGCGAACTGATCGGCGCTCAGCACCTCGATGCCGACGAAGGGCTGATCCCCCTCGACCCAGGCATCGTGCCCCGGCGGTATGGTGTAGGACTCGCCGGCGTTGATGGTCTTGAGGGTGCCATCTGTCAGGCGCACCGTGAGCGACCCCGAGACGGCGTAACCCAGGTGCGAGAGCTGACATTGCTCCGTCTTGACGACAGGTTTGATGCAGTCAGACCAGCGCCAGCCGGGGGCGAAGTTGAACCGCCCTATGGTGTAGCCATCGAGTTTGACGATCTCGACCCGGGTCTTGTCGGGGGTGCGCACCTCGTCGGGGGCGCCGTGGGATCGCACCTGAAATTGAGTGACGGTGACTGGAGTTAACATGTTGCCTCCTCATTTCAAACGGATCGCAGCCCAGGGCCGCGACCGGATCGCCAGGAACACGCCGTGATCTCTCTGGTCAACACGTTGGCAAGGCACAGCGTCATCCCGGTAGGTGAAGTATTCGCCCAAACGGGCGCAGGCGCAGGGGAGGGAGAGCCGTCACGGGCAAGTATTCGAGCCAGGGGCGGCATCCCGGTTCTTCCAGGTTGACGCCGTCGGTATAAACGCTGTTTTTTCAATCCCTTGTCTTGAGAGTGCCAGACGACGCACCCCCTGACAGTGCAGACCGGATGGATTGGGTGCTAGGGACCGGACGGCCCCTGGCCGGGGAGAGGATGCTGCGGATCAGCGCGGGATCCCCTCGAGGCGCAGCAGCGCCTGCTTGATGGGCAGGCCTCCCGCATAGCCGGTGAGGCTGCCGCTTTGGCCGATCACGCGATGGCAGGGGATGATGATGGACAGCGGATTGCGGCCATTCGCGGCCCCCACCGCCCGCACCGCACTCGGCTTGCCGATGGCGCGGGCGATGTCGCCGTAGCTGCGGGTCTCCCCGTAGGGGATGTCGCACAACGCCTGCCACACCGCTTGCTGAAACGCCGTGCCCCGAGCCGCGAGCGGCAGCGTGAAGCGTTGCAGCCGGCCCGCGAAGTAGGCCTCAAACTCGGCAAGGAAGGGGGCCAGCGCCTCGCCGTCCTGCCGCCAGCCGCTCATGTCGGGCAAGGGGCGCAGCCCTGCCACAAAGTCCACGTGCACCAGGCCGCGATCGTCGATGGCGATCAGCAGCCGACCGCACAGGGTCTCCAGAAAGTCGTAACGGATCATGATGTCGTCTCCTCGTCCTGTTCAGGTCCGGGCTGCGTGAGCAGCGCCGGTTGTTCACTCATGGCGTGCCACAGCCAGCTCGCGGCATAGGCGCGCCACGGCTGCCAGGGGGCGCTTCGCTCCTCTGCCTCCTTCACCGGCAGCCTGGCACCGCCCCCGAGCGCCTTTTGCAGCACGAGATCCGAGGCGGGGAAGGCATCCGTGTCCAGCCCGCAGCGCAGCCGCCAGTAGGCGACCGTCCAGGGGCCTATGCCCGGCAGCGCGAGCAGTTGCTCGTCGCTTGCCGTGCCCAGGGTGAGCGCGCCGCTTGCGAGTGCTGCGGCCAGCCCCTGCAGCGTGCGGATGCGGCTGCCCGGCATGCCGATGCCGTCCAGATCCAGCTCGCACAGCTGGGCCGGCGTGGGCAGCTGAGCCGTGCCGAACTGCGCCAGGGTGCGCGCCACCAGGCGCCCCATGATGGTGATGGCGCCCTTGACCGACACCTGCTGGCCGACGATGGCGCGCAGCATCACCTCGTATTCATCCCAGCCGCCCGGCAGCCGCACCCCGGGCCAGCGTGCCTGTATCCGCGCCAGCAGCGGATCCTGCCCGAGCAGCTCGCCGATGCGCCCCATGTCGGCGTCGAGATCCCACATGCGGCGTACGCGATACAGGATGTCCGGCAGCGCGCCCGGCGGCAGATCCCGCACCGTCAGTCTGAGCCTCTCCCCCTCGACGGGCTCGATGCGGATGAGCCCCTCCTGATCGCCGACCCGGTGACGCCGCTCGTAACCGTGCTCATCCACCCGCTCCAGCCCCGGAATGGCGCGCAGCCGGTAGAACGCGAGCATGGCCTGGACGTCGAACGGCGGGCGATACAGCAGGTGCAGTTGCAGGCTCGATTGCGGCGCCGCCTCGCCAGTCCCCCCTTCCTGCTTGCGCAGGGCGCTCGGTGCGAGGCCATACGCCTGCTGCCAGGCGTCGTTGAAGCGACGAATGCTCGCAAAGCCTGCGGCAAACGCCACGTCCGTGATGGGCAGGCGCGTCTCCGTCAGCAGCCGCTTCGCGAGCAGCAGGCGGCGCGTCTGCTCCACCTGTTTCGGCGACGCGCCGAGGTGTTGCTCGAACTGGCGCCGCAGCGTGCGCTCCGTGATCCCGGCCTGCGCCGCGAGCGTGCCCAGGCTGTGATCCGCGAGCTCGCCGCGCTCGATGCGCGCCAGCACCTGGGCGACGAGCGGCGGCAGATCCCCGCTCTGCGCCGGTGCGAGCTCGGGGCGACAGCGCAGACAGGGGCGCAGCCCGTGCTGCTCCGCCGCCGCCGCGAAGCGAAAATACTGTACGTTGTGCTCGTGCGGTGCGCGCGCCGGGCACACGGGGCGGCAATAGATGCCGGTGGACAGCACCCCGGTGAAGAAGCGGCCGTCGAACCGCGCGTCTCGCGCGAGCCGCGCGGCGTGGCATTGCTCCCGGGTGAGGCCCGGGATGATCTCGTCCCGTTGGGATGAATGCGGGGTCACTGTGGTCATGACATGACTCGGATTGCTGTGGGCATGTCCCAGAGACTAAGCGGGGGCGAGAGGGGTGACTAGCCAGAAACGGACAGGAATAGCAAAAATAGTCGGGCAGGGGAAAAACGGGCGCGACGAGGGGCGCGCCCGGGAGCGGTTATTTCAGATAGCGCTGTTCGAGGTGTTTGCGCAGCCACTGGGGATTGAGTGCCTCACCGGTCGCGCGGCGAATGAGCTCGTCCGTGCCGTGCAGGCTGCCCTGGGACCAGATATGGCGACCGAGCCAGCCAAAGATCTCAGGCAGGCGGCCGGACTCTACGAGCGTGCCCATGTCGCCGAGCTCACGTTCCAGCGCGAAGCGCAGCTGCGCCGCGTACATGGCGCCGAGCGTGTAGCTCGGGAAGTAGCCAAACGAGCCGTCCGTCCAGTGGATGTCCTGCATGCAGCCGTCCCGGTAGTTGCCGTTCGTGGACAAGCCGAGCCACTGCTGCATCTTCGCGTCCCACAGCTCGGGGATGTCCGCGACCTCGATGCGCCCTTCCATCAAGTCCCGCTCCAGCTCGTAGCGCAGGATGACGTGGGCCGGGTAGGTGACTTCGTCCGCATCGACGCGGATAAAGCCGGGTTCGACCCTGTTGTACAGCTTCTCGAGGTTCGCCGGTGCGAGCGCATCCTCTGCCCCGAAGTGCGCGCGAATGCGCGGCGCAATCAGCGTGAGGAACGCGGGGTGATGGCCGAGCTGCATCTCGCAGAACAGGCTCTGGCTCTCGTGAATGCCCATGGAACGCGCCTCGGCCACCGGCTGGCCGAGCAGTGTGCGCGGCAAGCCCTGCTCGTAGCGCGCGTGGCCCGTCTCGTGCACTATGCCCATCAGGCTGGAGACGAATTCGTCCTCGTTGTAGCGCGTGGTGATGCGCACGTCCGTCGGCACGCCGCCGCAGAACGGGTGGCTGCTCACGTCGAGCCGGCCGTGCGCGAAATCAAAGCCGAGCAGCCCCATCACCTCCTGGCCGAGCGCCTGCTGCGTCGCAACCGGGAACGGGCCTTGCGGCGTCAGGATCACGTCGCGCTTCTGCCGCTCGCTCACGGTCTGGATGAGGCCGGGCAGCCAACTCGTGAGATCGCCGAAGATCTGGTCCAGCCGCGCGCTCGTCATGCCGGGTTCGTACAGCGCCAGCATGGCATCATAGGGGCGCACCCCGAGCGCCTCGGCGCGCAGGCGTGCCACCTCCCGCGACAGGCGCACCACCTCTTTCAGGTTCGGCGCGAAGCCCGCCCAGTCGTTCTCCTTGCGCTGGCGGCGCCAGGCGTGCTCGCACTTGCTGCCGGCCAGGGAGAGCGCCTCCACCAGATCGCTTGGCAGCAGGCTCGCATCCTGCCAGTGGCGCTTGATCTCCGCGAGGTTCGCACGCTGGGCCGCATCCAGTGGTTCTTCTTCGGCCGCCGCTATCCAGTCGCCGAGTTCCGGGGCGGTGCGCTTGCCGTGGATCAGCACGCCGAGCTCCGCCATCGCCTCGGCGCGGGCCTCGTTGCCCCCCTCCGGCATCATGGCGGCCTGATCCCAGCCGCAGATGGCGGACAGGTGGGAGAGGCGGTGCAGCTGTTGCTGATGTTGTTCGAGTTTTTGATATGACATGGGATTGTCCTTGTTATCGTCCCTGATGGTATGCACCCCGTACCTGGCATGATCGGGGCCGTCCGATGCTAGCACTGTGCCGCGGGCGGGGGCCACCCTCAGGCGGTCAGCCTAGGCGCTTCTGGTGCCGTTCGCGGTTTTCCGCCTTCTTGCGCTCGCTCTTGCGCAGCAATACGTAGAGCGCGCCGCTGCCGCCGTGGCGGCGCTCGGCGCTGTGCATGGCCATCACGGCAGGCAGTTGTGGCAACCAGGCGCTGACATGGCTCTTGAGCAGGGCGCGCGGCGTGCTGCGCTCCCCCTTGCCGTGCAGGATCAGCAGGCAGCGGATGTCCCGCACTTCGCACTCCGCAATGAACTGCACCAGGGCGGTTCGCGCCTCGTTGAGCGTCTTGTGGTGCAGGTCGAGGGAGCCCTGCAACTCGTACTTGCCGAGGCGCAGCTTCTTGTAGACCCCCTCCTGCACGCCGTCGCGCTTGAAGCCGACGATGTCGTGGGGGTCCAGCATGGGGACAGCCTCCATGCTGAGGTGATCCTGGGTGAGCTGCTCGGCGGTGGCGGCCTCCCGGCGCGCGAGTTGCGCCTCGGTGGGCTGGCTGTTGCCCGCAACGGGGGCGATGTGGTCGCTGCGCAGCGGCCGCACGTCGGCCACTTCCTGCAGGAACAGTGAGAGTTCGTCGTTATGAGACACGGCAGGCTCCCCGCATGAGAATGAGGGGGCATTATAGCGGGCCTGGCCTGTGCTTAGAATGGCGGGGTGGGCGAGGGGGGCCCGCACGCGCAGGTCGCCTTGCCCGGCGGGACGCCGTCTGCATCCCCCTTGATGGCAGACCTCTGGGGGTTATTGTCCTTCTTTCGGCGGCTCGGCGTGCATCACCTTGTAGATGAAATAGACCGCATAGGCGCTGATGAGCAGGAAGGTGCCGATAATCACCAGCATGGACATCAGCCCCACGCTGTTGCCGAACATCAGGTTCATCCAGAATTCCATCTCGTTCACTCCTGTCATTGCGCGATGACAGGCATGATAAATACCCCTTTGGGAGGGAGGAGATGATCTCGATCAACTCCCTCTGTGGTTATTTAATCGGCATCGGATTCTGTGAGCAGGCTCCCATCCGGCACCCTCGTCGGGGGCAGGGGGGCCGAAAAGGCACTATTTGGCCCTCTCTGGCGCGGGGTCGGTGAGCGGCGTGATGCGCCAGCCCTGCTGCTCCAGCAGGGCGAGCAGCCCGTGCTCGCCGTAAAGATGCAGGGCCCCTACCACGATAAAGCTCTCGTTTGGCAGGCTCGGCCACTTCTTGACCCAGTTGCGGTTGCGCTCCGCCAGCAGGGTCTGCTCCAGCCAGGCCTGCAGCTTGGGTGGCGCCATCTCTTCTTTGAGCAGGTTGATCAGGGTGGCCTGATCCCCGTTCTGCCAGGCCGCCATGACCTCGGTGAACCCTTTCTCGAGCTCAGGCAGCTCGTCCAGGGTGCTCTCCAGCATCAGGGTCTGGTTGTCGCCGACGCTCGCGAGATAGCCGAGCTGCTCCAGCAGGGTCTCCAGCCCGACGATGGGCTTGCCGCCGTCGTTCGCCCGCTTGGCGAAGTGCTGATCCACCCCGAACTCGCCGCGAAAGCCGGTACGCTCCAGGGCCGCCTGGGTCAGGGTGATGGCCGCAAACCAGGGGCGCAGCGGGGCCAGCATGCTCTCGTTCAGACCGTTCTGGCCGGCGGCGATCAGGGTGCGACGGTAGAGGTCGATGGGCAGGTGATCCTTGAGGGTCTTGCCGTCCACGAGCCGGGTGATGGCGCCCATCTCCTGCCACTGCGCCTGGCTGATGTGGGTCATGTCCACCTCCATCACCAGGGCGCGGCTCTGCTGCCAGGCGCGCTCGACGGGGTCCGGCAGGGGGTAGAGAGAGGGTTTGCCCGCGTGGATGGACCCCAGCAGCCAGTGCTGTTCGTTGCCCTTGTTGATGCGGTAGAAGGCCGGATCGGCCATGGCATGGAGCGGCAGCAGCAGGCAGAGCAGGAAGGAGAGCAGCGTGGGATGGAATCTCATGAGGCACCTTATGTGAGCGGGATGAGTGCTCTATGATAAGTCCTCATTTGTCACAGCCAAGAGGTTTCCCATGCCCCACCTTCGTTTTCGGGCAGTTTCTGTCGACACCCTGCAGCGGATAAGCGGGCCCCTGATGGCGGATCTCTGCGCCCTGACCGGCGGCAAGCCGGAGTTCATCACCCTGGAGTGCGTGCCGAGCCAGTGGGTGCGAGACGGCCAGCCAGAGGCCGGTTTCCCCTTCGTGGAGCTGGTCTGGTTCGAGCGCCCGCAGGAGATGCAGGATGCCGCCGCCGCCCTCATCACCCGCCACCTGAAAGCGGTGCTGGGGGAGCAGACCTATGTGGTGGTGCAGGTGCTGCCCATAGTGAAATCCCACTACTACAGCAATGGCCAGCACTACTGAAAGATGCCTCCCTGTGGCCTCAGGCAGCGGGGCGGCATTTATCTGGCGTCAGGCGGATTTGATCAGCAGCCGGTCCAGCCAGCGGCTTGGCAGCAGGCGACGCAGCACGGCAAACAATCGGGTCGGGAAGGTGACGGGGTAGCGGTGCTTCGGACGCTTGCTCCTGAGCGCGTGCAGCAGCGGGGGTACGCAGGCCTCGCTCGGCAGGGTGTAGCCCCGGGCCCCCCCTTCGCGCTCCAGCCTCGCCAGCGTCTGGGCATAGGCGGCCTGATGGCGGCTCGCACTCGGATCTATGTGGCGCAGGAAGGCGTCGCGGGCATTGGCGCGAAACCGGGTGTCGATGGGGCCGGGTTCGATCAGGCAGACGTGCACGCCGCTGCCCGTGAGCTCGAGGCGCAGGGTGTCGGTATAGCCTTCCAGCGCGAACTTGCTGGCGTTGTAGGCGCCGCGATACTTCATGGCCACCAGGCCAAGCACGGAGCTGTTCTGCACGATGCGCCCCTCGCCCGCAGTCAGCATGGGGGGCAGGATCTGGCGAATGAGGTGGTGCCAGCCGAACAGGTTGGTCTCGAACTGCTCTCGCAGCGCCTCGGTGGGCAGATCCTCCAGGGCGCCGGGCTGGCCGTAGGCGCCGTTGTTGAACAGGCCATAGAGGCGGCCCCCGGCCAGGGCCAGCGCCTCTGCCGCCCCCCGCTCTATGCTGGCGGCATCCGCCAGATCCAGCTGCACCGCCAAGAGACCCTGTTGCTGCAACAGGGCCACGTCCCCGGCCTTGCGGGCGGAGGCGATGACGGTGAAGCCGTGGGCGCCGAGCTTTCTTGCGGCGGCGAGGCCGATGCCGCTGGAGCAGCCTGTGATCAGAACGAAGCGGGACATGGTCGCATCCTTGTGGTGACGGGGCGGGCAAAAGTGCCGGCGGCTTTGCATGTTAACCCGCTGATCAGAAAAAAGAAAACCGGGCCAATCGGCCCGGTTTGCTGAAGTTCAACCCCCTGCTTACAGGATGGTGAACGGCATGATGATGTGGAACTTGACGTCATGCTCGGAGCTGAACATGTTCGGGTAGTACCAGCTGCCCTTGTCGTCCTGTTCGTTGTTGTAGTCGGTGTAGTGCAGCTTGAACAGGGTGCCCTTCAGCTTGCCATCCTGCACCGTGTACATGACGTCGAAGTTCGCCGCCCACTCTTTGCCGCCTTCCAGGGAGCTGTCGCCGTTGTTGGCATCCCAGCCGTAGGCACCGGAGATACCGGCGGCCCAGCCAGGGGCGCCCACCAGATCGTCTAGGGAACGGGTCACGCCGAAGAACACGGCCTTCTCGTCGTTGTGGTTCCAGTCAGAGCGGGAATCCCACCAGATCTCGTTCGCGCCCTGGGAGTTGCCGTAGCCGCGGGTCAGACGGGGCAGGTAGTTGCCCTGGTCACCCTCGGCCTTGGTCCACAGCCCTTCCAGACGGAAGCCATACTGGGCGTAGTTCCAGGAGGCGGTCAGCGCTTGCTGCCATGCCAGGCCGTCGTAATCGTTGTTGTCGGTCTCGGAGCCGTAGAACTGGTAGCTGGTGTTCAGGCCACCCAGTACGTCGAACTTGTGGGCCAGCTTGAAGTGGTAGCTGTCCATGTAGCCTTCGGACTGACCGAAAGCACCCGTGATGGCGGTGCCGTTCTCGAAGGTGTAGCGCGCGGCCAGACCGTGGATGTAGTCGATCTTGTTCTCGTCGCTGAAGGGATCGCTGGCATAGGGGTTGCTCTTGGAGAAGCCGGCGGTGTTCTTGAACCAGGGCGCCTTGTATTCGTCGGCGATGGCGTAGGTCAGGTAGAGGCCGCCGAAGGTGCCTTCGATCTGGCCGCCGCGGTAGGTACCGGGTTGATAGGACCAGTTGACCCCCAGGATGCCGGGTACGTAGAGCTGGGTATAACCCCCCTTGGCGGTGACATGCTCACCGAACTTGAATTTCAGGGCGGCGTTGGAGAGGCTGAAGCCGTTCTCGGGGACGCCGTCACCACCGGAACCCCACTGGTCGCCCCAGAAGGAGAATTCGTTCTCTTCGTTGACGCCGTTGCTCTCGTCGACGGCCAGGTCATAGGCGCCGAAGCCGCCCAGGTCGATACCCACCACGTCCCAGGCATAGCCGGAGTTGAAGTTCAGGGCCGCCTGGGTGGTGGCATGGCTCAGGTTGGAGTGGTATTTGCCATCTTGGCCGGGACCGGCCTGCTTGCGGTCACGCTCACGCTGGAAGTAGAAGAGACCGCCGGTGACTTTGGCATCCTCGGTGAACGCCTCGTAGGACTTGCCGTACTCGGGGCTCATCATGTCCTGGGCTGCGAGCGCCATGCCCGGGGCGACCAGTGCGGCGACCACGGCGGCACTCAAGGCGGCGTGCTTGAAGATCACTTTTTCCATTTGTTATTGCTCCTGATTTTATGGACTTAGCTTTTTTATCCGGCAGTCGGACGCAGGCCCGCCGCTCGGTATTGGCATTGCAATCAAGGCCCCGCAGGGCAAAAAAACGTCTGTCTGTGCTGTGGCCCTTTCCCGGATGCCTTGGCGCATCTGTGATGGGCGGTCTGTATCGTGACAGTCTTTATTTTGTGTGTGCCGACCCTTGGCGATCGGACAACTCAAGAGTACGTTCGCGGTGCGAAATATCAACATGAAGTTCCCGCCAAGTTTCAAAAATATGACCGAGTGCAAATAATCATGATTCTTGATGTGGGCACTCCAAGCCCACGTACATCGGCAATGAGAACGCTTTCATGTGGTGTTCACCGTTATCCTGTGCGGATCTTGTCGGGAAGGCAGAACTTTCTTTGTTAACTTGGTGGCAACATATAATTTTGTGTCACAAAAAAAGATTCGGCCTGCTCCGGATGCGCGTCGCCGACGCAGGCTGGGGAGCCTTGTCTGCAACCAGGGTGCCGGCATGGGGGAAGAGTCGCGAAGGATTGTTCCGGCCTCGCCGGCCTGTGGGCCCGGACTGGAGATCCCGGGGGCGAGTATGGGAGGAAACGCAGGCCCGACAAGGCGCCGGGCCCGGGATCAGGCCTGGCTCAGGATCCGGGGGATCTGCTGGGCCTGGTGGTGGATGTGCTCGGAGACCTGCACCGAGAGACGGCTGCCCTGACGGGCGTGCTGGCTGATGCGGCCGATGAGGGCGGCGAAGCTGGCGAGCCTGTGCTCCTGGCTGCGGGCGTTGTCGGCCCCCTGCAGCGCGATGACGGCGGTGCTGCGCGCCATCTCCCGCACCGTCTGGGTGGTCTGGCGCAGCTGTTCGGCCTGCTGGCGCTGATCGGCGGCCTCCGCGGTGATGCGGGACAGCACGGTGGCGAGCTGATCCCCCGCCTGGGTGAGGCTCGCCAGGATCTCGGTGATCTGGCCGAGGGAGCGCTGGGTGTCGGCGGAGAGGTGGCGCACCTCGTCGGCGACGACCGCAAAGCCGCGTCCCTGCTCCCCGGCGCGGGCCGCTTCGATGGCGGCGTTGAGCGCCAGCAGGTTGGTCTGCTGGGAGATGTGGCCGATGACGTCGACGATGGCGGTCACGTCCTCCACCGAGCGGGTCAGCTGGGCCAGGGCCGCGCTGCTCTCGTCGATGGCGAGCCCGGTCTGGGCGGTGGCCGTCAGCATGCCACCCACCAGCTGCTCGCTCTGGGTCATGGAGTGTTCGTTGTGCTGGGCGTGCTGGGCGATTTCGGCGGCGACCTGGTGCACCTCGCTGGCGAGCTGGTTGAGCTCCTGCATCATGGTGTCGCTCTCGTCCACCGCCTGCTCCGTGGTGCGGGTGCTGTGATGGATCTCCTGCACCTGGGCCACCATCTCCTGCAGGCTGGAGGAGACGCTGGAGAGCTGCCCCGCCTTCTGCTGCTGATCCTGTTGCAGCCTCTCAATGAGGCGGTTGTAGCTCGCGACTATGTCCGCCAGCTCGTTGCGCTCGCGCCCCTGGGCCAGCAACTGGGCCTGACCCGTGGCATCGAGCTGCAGGAAGGCGGCCCGCAGCCGCAGCAGGGGGCTGACCAGCCAGCGGCGCTGCACCAGGGCGAACAGCAGGGCGACCACCACCAGGCAGAGCGCCAGCACGCCGAGCACCGTGGCCAGTTCCCGGTTCACCGTCTGGCGGGCGGCAGCGAGCCGCTCTCCCAGCTGTTCCCCGGCCTGCAGTAGCTGGCTGATGTCCTGCTGCACCATCTGACGCGCGGCCTGCTGCTGTTGCAGCGCCTTGCGGCTGTTCTCGAGCTCCTGGGGATAGCGTTTGAGCAGCGAAACCAGCTCGGCTTTGGGCTGATCCCCGAGCTCCTTGCGCTGCGGCTCTCCCAGGGTGAACTCGTCGGCCGGGGCCTCCTCGAAGAGAGCCAGGCTCGGCAGGGCCGCCAGCTTGTCCGCCTGTTTCTGCAGGGCCGCCAGTTCGAATTGCAGCCCCTCCAGCAGCTTGGGGCTGGCCTGCTCCATGTAGTTCTGGCGCTGGTGGGCGAGGGCGGGCAGGGCGGCCAGTATGTCGACGGCCCCCTGGCGATACTGCTCGGCGAGCGCCGGATCCCGCCCGGCGGCGGCCCCCTGCTGGCCATAGCGCAGCAGGGCGCGGACCTGGGTGCTCAACTCGTTCTCGGCATTTTGCAGCAACCACTGGCTGTTGCCGGAGAGCTTGCCCGCCGCCAGATAGTGGCCGTCGATACGAGCCCCCATCTGTTCGAGCCGGGCCCGCAGCGGGCCGGTCAGGGTGTCGTCCTGGCTGGATAGCAGCGCCAGCGCCTGCTGGCGTACGCCCTGGGCCTGGGCCAGCAGCAGGGGATCCCCGCTGCCGAGGTAGTCGCGAAGCGCCCCTTGCAGGGAGCCGCTCAGCTGCCGCTGCAGGCGCTCCTGCTGGCGCTGGGCCTGCTCGGCCCGGTTGAACTGCTGCCAGCCCTGATAGAGGGCGGCGGCCTGAACACCGGCCACCAGAAACAAGACGAGGGAGGAGAGGGAGGCGTAATGGGCAATTTTCACTTTTCAGTCCTGCTTGAACCACGCAATGGGCGTGAGCTTAAGCAGGCCTGATGGCGTTTTTATGACAGAGGCTCTGCAACTGGCTGAGTCTTGGGTGTTTTTACCAGCAGGCCCAGCAGGGCGCCGCCCATGATAAGGGCCCCCGCCAGCAGATGGCGCGGGGTGAGCGCTTCGCCGTTGAGCCAGACCAGCAGCAGGGTGCTCAGCAAGGGAGTGAGGTAGGCGAGCGCGCCGATACGGCGCGGATCCCCGTCCCTCAGCGCCAGATACCAGGTGACGAAGGCCGCCCCCATGGGGCCGAGGGCGAGCCCGGCGATGAGCAGCCAGTCCCCCTGGGGGATCCGGGCGAATGGCAAGGGGCCTTCCAGCATCCATGCCAGCAGCAGGGCCAAGAGCCCGGCGGGCAGGCAGGCGGCGGCCGTGACCACGGCGGGGGCGGGGGGCAGGCGGCGGGAGAGCACGGAATAGGCGCCCCAGACGATGGCGGCGCCGAGCGCCAGCAGGTAGCCGGGCAGATGGGCCTGTTGCAGTTGCAGACTGCCATCGACCATCACCAGCACCGACCCCGCGAGACCCAGCGCCCCGGCCAGCAGGTGGTGCAGACTCAGGGGATGACCCGGCAGCAGCAGGGGCGTGAACAGTATGATGCACAGCGGCCAGAGGTAGTTGATGAGGTTCGCCTCCAGCACGGGGGCGTGGCGAAAGCTTGTGAACAGCAGCAGGTGATAGAGCAGCAGCGCCGTGATGGTCACCAGCCAGGTGAGGGGGCTGGCGCGCCACTGGCGCCAGAATGGCAGGGTGCCCGCCCCGCAGAACAGCAGCACCAGCCCCACCAGCACCAGCGGTGAGACGCTGGTGATGCGGGAGGTGAGCGCGGCGAGGGAGGCCCACAACACGATGGTGAGCAGGGCAAAACCGGTGGACTTGTCCCACCAGGAAGACGCAGGCATCCAACACTCCTTTGCAAGATGAATGAACGAAAAAGAGGGCCAGTCTAGCAGACTGGCCCTCGTCACACAGCGTTGCCGTGACGGTGCGGATCAGGACTCCCGGCTCGGTACGGCCCCTGCCGCCGGGGCCAGGGACTGCCCCTTGACGTACCAGACGATGAGCGCCAGCACCAGCAGCGGCAGCACGGGGTCGAACCAGGTGCCGCCGGAGCCGAACAGCAGGTTCAGCAGGGCGACGCCGGTGCCGCCGATGGCCCAGGCGATGGTGGTCGGGATGGACCAGACGATCATCTGCTGCTTGACGTCGGAGATCCCCATCATGCGGTTGACCACCCAGAACAGGCTGTCGTTGAAGTAACCGAAGAAGAGCGACCCCATGGTAGCGGCCTGGGCGGCCAGCAGCATGTTGACCCCGGGGATCTGCGCCAGTATGGGGGCGGAGATGGAGGCCGCCGTCACCATGGCCACGGTGCCGGACCCCTGGATGAGGCGCACCAGGGTCGCCACTATGAAGGGGATCAGGATGGGGGAGATGGGCAGCTGGGCGATCTGCTCGGCCAGTTGCTGACCCGCACCGCTGTCGCGCAGCACGGCTCCCAGCGCCCCGCCGGCACCGGTCACCAGCAGTATGATGCCGGCGGATTGCAGCCCCTCTTCCAGGCGGGCGGCGGTGGCGTGCCTGTCCATGTGCGGGACCAGGGTATAGACCGCCAGCAGCACGCTGATGGCGAGCGCTATGATGGGGGTGCCGATGAAGTTGATGCCCTGCACCAGGGGGTTCGCCATCAGGCCGTCCATGCCCTCCAGGGTGGCCAGGGTGGTGAAGATGGCCTTGACGAAGATGAGCACTATGGGCACCAGGATCGGCAGCAGCGACAGGGTCAGGCTCGGCAGGGTCTTGCCCTCCTTCTCCTTGAGGTACTGCTCATAGGTGGCTTGCAGCTCGTCCGGGGTCTGGGCGGCCTGGGCACCGAACTCGGGGTACTTCTTGTCGAGCCACTGGGCGTAGAAGACGATGCCGAGCACGCAGGGGATGGCCAGGGCCATGCCGGTCAGCAGCATGGCGCCGATGTCCACGCCAAACAGACCGGCAACCCCCAGCGGGCCCGGGGTCGGCGGCACGGTATGGTGGGTCACCACCAGGCCGCCTGCGAGCGCCACCCCCAGGGTGAGCAGGGAACGCTTGCCGCTTTTCGCCAGCGCCTTGGCCACCGGATAGAGGATGACGAAGGCGGAGTCCACGAAGATGGGGATGCTGACGATGTAGCCCGTGATGGCAAGGGCCCACTCCTCGCGGCGCTTGCCGAGCCACTTGATGAAGCTGTAGGCGATCTGTTCGGCGGCGCCGGAGACCTCAAGCAGGCGACCCATCATGACCCCGAGGCCAATGACGATGCCGATGCTGCCGAGGGTGGAGCCAAAGCCCTGGGTGATCACGGTGAGGGTCTTGTCGATGCTCATGCCGCCGGTGATCCCGGCGATGCAGGCCGCCGCCAGCATGGCGATCAGGGCGTGCACCCGGGTACGGATGACCAGGAACACCAGCACGAAGACCGCGATGATGAGACCGATGATGGGGGTTGGGATGTCGCTCATGATGCCTCCTGCATGTCATGGGTGATGAAACTGTCGATGATGTCGGCAAACGTCCTGTCTGCCGCGAAGCCGAGGGCGCTGGCCCGCTGGTTGTCGATGCGTCCCGGCCAGCTCGCGACGATACGCTCGATGGCCGGATCGGCGGCAAACTGCACCCGATCCCGGGCCGCCTGGCCACCGGCCCGTGCGAGGGCCTCCAGCATTTCGCCGACGGTCACGCTGATGCCGGGCAGGTTGATGCTGCGGGCGTCACCGGTGGCGGGAAGCCTGGCCGCCAGCAGGAAGTTCGCGACCACGGTGGCGGGGCTGGAGAGCCAGAGGCGCAGATCCGGGCTCACCGGGCAGAGGGCGCTCTCCCCTTGCAGCGGCTCGCGGATGATGCTGCTGACAAAGGAGGAGGCGGCGCGGTTCGGCTTGCCCGGCCGCACGCAGATGGTGGGCAGGCGCAGCACCAGGCCATCCACATAGCCCTTGCGGCTGTAGTCGTTGACCAGCAGTTCCCCCATGGCCTTCTGGGCGCCGTAGGAGGAGGTGGGGGTCAGGGCCGTGCCGTCATTCACCAGCTCCGGCAGCGGGCCGCCATAGACGGCGAGCGAGCTGGTGAAGACGAAGCGGATGCCCGGCCGGGCATGGCGGCACGCCTCCAGCAGGGTGCGGGTGGTGTCCAGGTTGACCTTCCAGCCCAGATCGAAGTCCTGCTCCGCGTGGCTGCTGACGATGGCGGCCAGGTGGTAGACCACGGCGGTCCGCTCGCCGATGAGGGACTCGGCGACACCGGGTTCGGTGAGGTCGGCCCGCAGGCAGCGAACCCTGGGGTCCGGCAGGGGGGATTGCGGCTGCTGGATGTCCGCCAGCAGCAGCTCGGTGAAGGGGTGGGGGCCTTGCAGCAGGGCCCGGGCCAGTTTCTGGCCCAGGAAGCCACCGCCGCCGGTGATGATGATCTGCATCTTGTTATCCTCAGACTCGTTCATGTTCAGGGTCGTTATTGTTGTGTCAGCCAGCCCAGCCCTTCCCGGGTGCCGGCTCTGGGGTTGTACTCGCAGCCTATCCAGTCGTGGTAGCCCGCCTGCGCCAGCACCTTGAACAGGTGGGGGTAGGCGATCTCCCCTTCGTCCGGCTCGTGGCGATCCGGCACCGAGGCGATCTGGACGTGGCCGATGGCCTGGCCCAGCTTGCCGATGAGACGGGTGAGATCCCCGTCCATGATCTGGGCGTGGTAGAGGTCGAGCTGCACCCCCACGTTGGTTCTGTCTATCTCCTGCACCAGGGCCAGGGCGTCGAGCTGGTGGGCCAGGAAGTAGCCGGGCACATCTCTATCGTTGAGAGGCTCGAGCAGTACCTTGATGCCGTCCGCAGCCAAAAAGTCGGCGGCGAAGCGGATGTTGTCGATCAGGGTCTGGCGGTGGGCCGAGAGGCTGTGTGCCGGGTCGACTATGCCGCTCATGGCGTGCACCTTGGTGCAGCCGAGCGCCAGGGCATAGTCACGGACGGTTGGCAGGTGGCTGCGAAACTCCGCTTCCCGCCCCGGGATGGCAGCCATGCCGCGCTCCCCCGCGCCCCAGTTGCCCGGCGGCATGTTGAACAGGGCCTGGGAGAGTCCCTGCTCGCGCAAGCGGCGGCCCAGCTCTGCGGCCGGCCACTCGTAGGGGAAGAGGAACTCCACCGCGGCGAAGCCTGCGTCGCGGGCGGCGGCGAAGCGCTCCAGGAACGGCACCTCGGTAAACAGCATGGTGAGATTGGCGGCAAACTTGCTCATGGTTTCATCCTCCTCAATTCATCAATTTCGGGTTCGCTCAGGTAGCGGATGGAGTGGCCATGGAGCATCAGTGCCAGGCGCGCCGTCTCCTCCAGCTCTTCCATGTTGTTGACTGCATCCACCAGATCCTTGCCCGTCACCACGGGGCCGTGGTTGGCAAGCAGGAAGGCGTTGCCCTCGGGGGCGCGGCGCCCCAGCTCCTCGGCGATGCGGGCATCCCCCGGTTTGTAGTAGGGGATGAGCGGCAACTGGCCGACCCGCATCACGTAGTAGGGGGTGAAGGGGCGGATGACGTTGGCCGGATCCAGCCCCTCCAGGCAGGAGAGGGCGGTCAGGTGGGTGCAGTGCAGGTGCACCACGGCCCGGCAGTCCGGATTGTTGTGGTAGATGGCGAGGTGGAAGGCCACCTCCTTGGAGGGGCGATCCCCCCCCAGGTGTTCCCCCTGCAGGTTGACGTGGGAGAGCCTGTCGGCGCTCAGGCGTCCCAGGCAGGAGCCGGTGGGAGTGGCGATCAGGGTGCCGTCCGGCAGCAGGGCGGAGAGGTTGCCGGCGCCCCCGGTGGCATAACCGCGCTGGAAGAGGGAAGCCCCCAGCATCACCATGGTGTCGCGCAGTGCCTGTTCAGTCATGGAAGTACTCCTGAGCCTTGTCGAAGAAGTCGTCGCTCCCGAAATTGCCGGATTTGAGGGCCAGCGACAGGGGGGCGTCGATGGCCCGCACCCAGGGCACACCGGGGGCGATCTGCGGGCCTATGTGGAACGCCTTGACGCCGAGGGCCTGGGTGACCCGGCTCGAGGTCTCGCCACCGGCGATGATGAAGCGGTCCACGCCGGCGCCTTGCAGCAGTTGGGCGAGGCGGGCAAAGCAGTGTTCCACCGCGTCGCTGGCCGCCTGCTGGCCGTGGGTTTCCTGAATGCGGGCCAGCTCCACCGGGCTGGTGGTGGCGTAGACCAGCGGCGCCGGGGTCCGGGGCTGGGCCAGTACCCAGCGCGCCAGCTCGGCCGGGTAGTCGGCCTCTTCGAGGCAGCGCACCACGTCCAGCGCCAGGGCAGGGGCGTGCTGGCGATAGCGGGCCACCTGACGGTTGGTCATCTCGGAGCAGGAGCCTGACAGCACCGCGGCGCGGGTGCCTCTGGGCCAGCCCGCCTCGCGGGCACCCTGCAGATCGCCGCTGCCAAGCTGACGGGCCAGGCCGATGGCGAGGCCGGATCCGCCGGTCACCAGGGGCATGTCGAGGGCGGCGGTGGCGATGTCCAGCAGGTGCTGCTCGGTCAGGGTGTCGACCACGGCGTAGCGCACGCCAGCTTGTGTTAGCTGCTCAAAGGCGTCGGCAATGGCGGCGGGACCCTGTGCGATGGTATTGAACGGCACCAGACCGGCGCGGCCCTGGGCCTGCCCCTCCATCAGCCGCAGCAGGTTGCTGTCGGTCATGGGGGTGATGGGGTGATGGCGCATGCCGGACTCGGCCAGCGGCTGGGTGCCGACGAAGAGGTTGCCCTGATAGACGGTGCGACCGTTCACCGGCAGGGCCGGACAGATCAGGGTGAAGTGCTGGCCAAGCGCCGCCAGCAGGGCGTCGGTGACGGGGCCGATATTGCCCGCCGCCGTGCTGTCGAAGGTGGAGCAGTACTTCTGGTAGATGCGCGGGCAGCCGCGGGCCTTGAGCCAGTCGAGGGCCGCCAGGGAGTCGCGTACCGCTTCGCCCGCGGGGCAGGAGCGGCTCTTGAGGCTGATCACCACGGCATCGACCCCGGTCAGATCCGCCGCTGCCGGGATGCCGGCAAACTGGATGGTGGAGAGGCCGTTCTCCACCAGGAAACCGGCGATGTCGGTGGCGCCGGTGAAGTCGTCTGCGATGACACCTAGTTTCATGCTTGATCCTCCTGACCCGGCAGCTGGATGCCGGAGAAGATCTTGATGACGGCGCTGTCATCTTCCTGGCCGTACCCTGCGTTGCTGGCGCCGAGGAACATGTTCAGCGCCGTGCTCGCGAGCGGCAGCGGGAAGCGCAGCGCCTTGGCGGTGTCTGCCACCAGGGTGAGATCCTTGACGAAGATGTCCACTGCGGAGCGGGCCTGGTAGTCACCGGCCAGCACCCGGGGCATGCGGTTTTCAAACATCCAGGAGTTGCCGGCGGCATGGGTCACCACGTCATACATGAGATCCAGGGACACGCCTGCCCGGCTGGCCAACGCCATGGCCTCGGCGGCCACCGCGATGTGCACCCCGGCCAGCAGCTGGTGGATGATCTTGACCGTGCTGCCCTGGCCCGGCTCGCTGCCGACCCGGTAGACCTTGCCGGCCACCGCATCCAGCACCGGGGCCAGCTTGTCGAAGGCGGCGTCTG
This sequence comes from Aeromonas sp. R7-4, assembly GCF_040908055.1. Taxonomy (NCBI): domain Bacteria; kingdom Pseudomonadati; phylum Pseudomonadota; class Gammaproteobacteria; order Aeromonadales; family Aeromonadaceae; genus Aeromonas; species Aeromonas sp. R7-4. Next base: position 7,254 of record NZ_JBFODA010000034.1, on the reverse strand, counting down.
CGCCTGCGGCCATCACCGTCATCTCCCCCGCATCGGCCTTGATGGCGCCACCGGAGACAGGCGCATCCAGCATCGGCAGTCCCAGCTGCGCCAGTTCGGCGGCCAGGGCGCTCGCCTCTTCGGCGGCGATGGTGGAAGAGACCATGATGGCGGTGCCCGGTTTGAGGTGGCGAGCCAGCCCCGCTTCGCCGAGCAGGATGCGGCGCACCTGGGTGGCGTTGACCACCAGCAACAGCACGGCATCGAGCGTCTCCGCCAGGGGCCTGGCATCGGCCATGACGGCGGTGGCACCGGCCTGCTGCAGCTGGTTGCGCGCCTCTTCATTGAGATCGATGCCGTAGGTGGTGAGCCCGGCCCGCAGGCAGGAGCGGGCGGCGCCCATGCCCATGGCGCCCAGGCCGATGACCGCAACATGATAGGGAGTGCTCATCTCGTGATTCCTCGATTACGACTGATGAGCCGATAGTAGAGGCTTGCGGCGATGAAATATCAGGCAGCTGTCACAAAAAATAACTTAATTGGTGTTAATTTTTGTTATTTGTGCGGGTTGAGATTCTTTTGAATCAAAAAATGGCGTTATTCATGTGAATAAATGTGATTTTTGAGCCCGTTGCAGGTTATTTATCATTTTTTCCCAGGTCGCTGGGGTAGAATGGCGCCTTCCCTTCCCCGAGGCGCGAGGCAAGATGATTCCCGTAGAGCGACAGCAACGTATCCTGCAACTGCTGGCAGAGCGCGGCGTGGTCAGCATAGTGGAGCTGACCGACTGGTTGCAGGTCTCCCACATGACCATCAGGCGCGACATCCAGAAGCTGGAGGAGCAGGGGCGGGTACTCTCCGTCTCCGGCGGGGTCAGCCTCTCCCAGCGGATCAAGAGCGAGCCCTCCCACGCCGCCAAGCGCAGCCTGATGCAGGGGGCCAAGCTGGCCATTGCGCGGCTCGCCGCTGCCCAGGTGAGCGAGGGGAGCACCGTCTATCTGGATGCCGGTACCACCTCCCTGGAGTTGGCCCGGGAGTTGGCGCTGCGGGAAGACCTGATGATAGTGACCAACGACTTCATGGTCTGCGCCTACCTCATCGAGCACGGTCGCTGCCGCCTCTATCACACCGGGGGCCAGGTCATTCGCGAGAACCAGTCCTGTGCCGGGGAGGCCACCGCCCACTTCCTGCGCAACCTCCATCTGGACGTTGCCTTCCTGTCAGCCTCCTCCTGGGACGGCCAGGGGATCTCCACCCCGAGCGAACAGAAGGTGCCGGTGAAGCGGGCCGTGGTGGAATCGGCGGCGACCCGCATCCTCATCTGCGACTCGTCCAAATATGGCAAGGTCGGCACCTTCAACGTGGTGAGCTGGGATGCGATCGATCAGGTGATCACCGACGAGCAACTGCCCCAGAGTGCCCGCGAGGCGCTGGCGCAGCACGGGGTCAGGGTGACCATGGCGCCGCTGGCCAGCCTGGCGGTCAGCGGCGAGTGAGGGGGCCTCGTCCCTGAGACTGGTCAGGGACGGGCCCTGGGTCAGCGGCTGCCTGCCGCCGGCTCCTCCGCCAGGTTGGCGGAGCCCTGGATCACCTCCCCGGCCTTCTCGATGTCCCGCCCCATCCCGTGAATGGTGTTGCAACCCAGCAACCAGAGGCTGGCGCAGAGCACCAGCAGCATGCGATTCGCGTTCATCCTTCCTCCTTGCATCCTATGGGGTCAGCTTGAGCAGGCGCCCCTGACCCGAGTCCGTCAGCAGATAGAGCGCGCCGTCGGGGCCCTCCTTGACAGTACGGATCCGCTCCCCCAGATCGGTCAGCAACCGCTCCTGTGACACTATGGTGTCCCCGTCGAGGCGAAGGCGCAACAGGGCCTGGCCGCGCAGGGCGCCGACCAGCAGGTCTCCCCGCCACTCCTTGAACAGGGCGCCCTGATAGAACGCCATGCCCGAGGGGGCGATGGAGGGTACCCAGATCCAGCGCGGCGCCGTCAGGCCCGGCGCGCTCTGGCCCACGCCAATCTTGCCGCCACCGTACTCCTCGCCGAAGGTCACTCTGGGCCAGCCGTAGTTGTGGCCGGGCAGGATGAGGTTCACCTCGTCTCCGCCCTGGGGACCGTGCTCGTGGGCCCAGAATTGCCGGCTGCCGGGTCGCAGCGCGGCCCCCTGCATGTTGCGATGGCCCAGGCTCCAGATCTCCGGCAGGGCCCCCGCCGTCGTCACGAAGGGGTTGTCGGCGGGCACCCGGCCATCCTTGTGCAGGCGCACCGTCTTGCCGAGATGGTTGTCGAGGGTCTGGGCCCGCGCCCGCTCGGTGTAACGGTCGCCGAGGGTGATAAAGAGATAGCCATCCTCCGTCAGCACCAGACGGGAGCCGAAGTGGGCGCCGCCGGCCACCTTGGGCTGCTGGCGAAACAGCAGTTGCCAGTCGACGAGGGCGTCCTTTTGCAGCCGGGCCCGGGCTACTGCGGTGCCGGCGCCGCCGTCCCCCGGCTCGCTGTAGCTGAGATACACCCAGCCCTCGCCGTCCAGGGCGAGATCGAGCAGCCCCCCCTGACCCGCGGCGGCGAGGGGGGGCAGGCCCGAGATGACGTGGCGCTCGCCACCGGCGTCGATGCGCAGCAGGCGGCCCGGCCGCTCGCTGACGAGGTAGCCGCCATCGGGGAGAAACGCGAGTCCCCAGGGATGGCGCAGCTCCCCCGCCACTTGGGTCAGGGTCAGCGCCCGCACCGGGAGCGCCAGGCAGACAAGCAGCAGGGCAAGCAGTCGCAACATGGGGGATATCCTCTCTCGGGCCAGGCCTGAACGTCGCTGAAGTATAGGGGAAGGGAGCGGGAAAACGTGAGACACAACAAGCTATTGCATCACTTCGCCGCCTACACTTCACACTGTCATCAAGGCGAATAGTGCGCCAGCCCGGGCCCGGGATAATGGAGGATTCAGATGTCATCACTTGCGTCGGCGCCTGGGCGCCTCCTGTCCGATCTGCTGGCCGGCGTCACCGCGGCGGCCGTGGTGCTGCCCAAGGCCATGGCCTATGCCACGGTGGCGGGGCTGCCGGTGGCGATCGGTCTCTACACCGCGTTCGTGCCCATGGTGATCTACGCCCTGCTGGGCTCCTCCCGGGTGCTCAGCGTCAGCTCCACCAGCACCCTGGCTATCCTGACCGCCACCCAGCTCGGACTGGTGGTACCGGACGGCGACCCCGGCCGGCTGCTCACGGTGACGGCCACCCTGACCCTGATGGTGGGGGCCATGCTGATGCTGGCGGCCGCGCTGCGGCTCGGCTTCATCGCCAACTTCATCTCCCTGCCGGTGCTGGTGGGGTTCAAGAGCGGCATAGGGCTGGTGATCATCCTCGACCAGCTGCCCAAGCTGTTCGGGGTGCACCTCCAGAAGGAGAACTTCTTCCTGGATCTCTACCACCTCGGCCAGGCGCTGCCCCAGACCTCCTGGCTGACCCTGGGGGTCGCCCTCGCCACCCTGGTGGTGCTGGTGTTCATGGAGTGGCGCTTTCCCCACTCCCCCGCCCCCCTGCTGGGGGTGGGTGTCGGCATCGCGCTGGTGTGGGGCCTCGGCCTGAACGAGGCGGGCGTCGCCATCGTCGGGACCATCCCCACCGGCCTGCCCGGCCTGACGATGCCGGATCCGACCCTGGTGTTGCAGCTGCTGCCGGGGGCGGCGGGCATAGCGCTGATGAGCTTCACCGAGACCATAGCCGCCGGGCGGGCCTTCGTGGGGAAGGAGGAGCCCGAGATCAATGCGAATCGGGAACTGGTGGCCACCGGGCTGGCCAACCTGGGGGGCGCCTTCTGCGGCAGCATGCCGGCGGGGGGCGGCACCTCCCAGACGGCGGTGGTGCGCTCCGTCGGGGGCCTGAGCCAGCGGGCCTCCGCCGTCACCGCCGCGATGGCGCTGGCCACCATGATCTTCCTCGCCCCGCTGCTCTCCTGGCTGCCGAGCGCCACCCTGGCGATGGTGGTCATCGTCTACTCGGTGGGGCTCATCCAGCCGGGGGAGTTTCGCAAGATAGGGCAGATCCGCATGATGGAGTTTCGCTGGGCCGTCATCGCCTGCCTGGGGGTGCTGCTGTTCGGCACCCTGGAGGGCATAGTGGTCGCCATCCTCGCCTCCCTGCTGGGGCTGGCGAGCCAGACGGCGCACCCCAGGGTCTATGTGATCGGCCGCAAGCCCGGGGAGGATGTGCTGCGCCCGCTCAGCGAGCAGCACCCCGATGACGAGACCATCCCGGGCCTGCTGATCCTGCGCCCTGAGGGGCGCCTCTTCTTCATCAACGCGCAACACGTGGCGGCCCAGGTCCGGCAGCTGACCGAGACGCACAGGCCCGAGGTGGTGGTGCTCGACATGAGCCGAGTGCAGGACGTGGAATACTCGGCCCTGATGATGCTGATGGAGGGGGAGCGGCAGGTGCGTGACAAGGGGGTCACGCTCTGGCTGGCCGGGCTCAATCCCGGGGTGCTCGAGAACGTGCGCCGCAGCGGGCTGGCCAGCCAGCTGGGGGAGGGCCGCATGCTGTTCAATGCCAGGGCGGCCATCCGCCAGTATCGGCAGGGCAGGGGTGAGCCCGGGCTCACCCCGCTTGCCTAGAAGCGCTCCGGAATGATGCGCAGGGGGTGTTCCGAGGGGGTGACCTTGCCTATCTTGCGCCTGGGCAGCTTGACCGGCTCGGCCGGCAGCGCCTCGTAGGGGATGTGCGACAGCAGGTGGGAGATGATGTTGAGGCGCACCCGCTTCTTGTCCTCGGAGCGGGCCACGAACCAGGGGGCCCAGGCGGTGTCGGTGGCGATGAACATGGCATCCCGCGCCCGGGTGTAGTCATCCCAGCGGTTGAAGGACTTGATGTCCATGGGGGAGAGCTTCCAGATCTTGCGACCGTCGTCGATGCGATCCCGCAGCCGCCGCTCCTGCTCCTCTGGGGTCACCTCCAGCCAGTACTTCAGCAGTATGATGCCCGAATCGACCATGGCCTTCTCCACCATGGGGGTGCCTGCCAGGAATTTGTCGCTCGCCTCCTCGCTGCAAAAGCCCATGACGCGCTCCACGCCGGCCCTGTTGTACCAGCTGCGATCGAAGATGACGATCTCGCCCGCCGCCGGCAGGTGGGGGATGTAGCGCTGGAAATAGAGCTGGCTCTTCTCCCGCTCCGTGGGGGCGGGCAGCGCGACGACGCGAAAGACCCGGGGGCTGACCCGCTCGGTGATCGCCTTGATGGTGCCCCCCTTGCCGGCCCCGTCGCGCCCCTCGAACACGATGCAGACCTTGAGCCCCTTGTGCACCACCCACTGCTGCAGCTTCACCAGCTCCACGTGCAGGCGGCGCAGCTCCTTCTCGTACTCCTTGTTGCCGAGGGGCTTCTGCTCCTCGACCACGACCGGCTGTTCAGCCCTGGATTTTTTTTTGCTGCCCATGATGTCCTTCTTGTGTCTCAAACGGATGGAGAGTGGCCGTCATCCCGGACGGCGCCCTTCAAGCGTAGATGACGGCGCCGGCTCGCCGTTGGCGGCGAGGGCAGAGGGTGATCGGGATCATGGATGAGCAGGTGGAGGGCGAGCCCTTGCCCCGGTTGTCGCCATCCCCACGGGGCCGCACTGCGCACAGTGCTGGCGGGGGATGATGAAGGGGCCAAGAACGACCAAGGGGTTGGCATCTTGCGATGCCAACCCCTTGTTTTGTATGGCGTTCCCGACTGGAGTCGAACCAGTGGCCTGTCCCTTAGGAGTCCAGAAATTATTAGTTTCATATAGAATCAGTTGGTTTTATACGAAATGTTTTTTTTGATTAAAAACAGCTGGTTACATAATATGTCTGTATCAAGGAGTTTCATAAAGTCTCACTCCAATGCACTGCACTGGAGGGGTACAGGGAGGGGTACGGATGGCGATAAGTAAAGACTTGGAGATCTCGTCACTCAAGCCAGTTGAAGGGGTTAAAGTGAAACGCTATGCGATTCAATCGAAGCATGGTGGCGGGCTCAAAATAGAAATCCGTGAAAGTGGCCTCAAGCGTTTTGTATATCGCTTCAAGATTGGTGGTAGTGAAGGAGAATTGTTGCTGGGGAGTTATCCTGCCCTGACTCTGGCTAAAGCCAGAGAGGAGCATGGGAAAGCGTTGCTGCTTGTGAAGCGGGGCATTGATCCCACCAAGTTTGCGGCGCAAGAAAAGGCTAAAAATGAAACGGCTCTGACGATGGATCAGTTGCTTGGACGATGGCTTGATGCACAGCGTGTTGCTCAGGTCGTCAAACCCAAAACCCTCCAATGCCATCAGGATCGTTGGAATCGTCATCTCAAGAAGACTCTGGGCAACATTCGCTTAATCGATCTGACTCGTGCCCACTTGGCACAAGCGTTAGAGATAACTAGGCGTGCAACAAAAGACGAAACCCGTAAAGGGTTGGGAACGCTTAACCAGATGTTAGATTATGCAGTGGTTCACTGTCTGCTTGAGGCCAACCCTGCGAGACTGTTGCGCCCAAAAGATTTTGGTGCCAGTGCTGGCTCGCCAAGAGAGCGATGGTTGACCGTCCCCGAATTGCGCAGGTTATGGAAGGCGATAGATGAGGATCTTGGGAGTGGTGGTAGCTTGGCGGCCGGAGGGCGTGGTGTTTCTCGCCATGCAACGATTTCTATACCTGCTGCGAATGCGATTAAGTTATTAATACTGACCGGATGTCGTAGAGGTGAAGTCGCTAATATGCGTTTTTCACAGATAAAAGATGATATATGGACTATACCTGAAACCAAAAATGGTAGAGCTCATACTGTCTTTATTTCCCCTCAGGCGAAATCGGTCATTGAAGAGCAGGCGCAGTATGCCAATGGTGATTTAGTATTCGAATCTGATCGTCCAAAAACAGATGAAATCGAGCCGATTTTAGTTGATTCCATTACTCGGGCTCTAAGGCGATTCATCGCACGATGTTTACCTGATATGGACCCATTTACTGTCCATGATTTGCGGCGTAGTGCGGCTACTAACTGGGCTGAAAGGCTAGATGTTGAGGAAAGAGTTATTGAGCTTTGCTTGAATCACACCCCCATTAACAAACTTATTAGAACTTATCACCGTTCACGTCATACCGAGAAAACCCGACTTGTCTGGATTAATTGGGGGAGACTGGTAGCTGATGAGGTGATGCAAGATCCTGTTACTGAAGCAGCAGTTTGTATGGAGATGGTATTCACCTGACAGTTGCCCACAAAAGGGAGTGGTCATACGGCTTCAAACCGGATAACAAAACGGTACCCCTACCGTGTTA